>CALGLJ010000031.1 GCA_937930235.1 uncultured Verrucomicrobiales bacterium
CTTCGGCTCTGACGAGGATGTCATTGTGCGAGCTATTGGCATCAAAGAAGCTGAGGCGGATCTGCCAAGTGCCATTGACGACTTGATGAACGAAGGTCTTCGAAACCGTGGCCGTATTGAAATCACGGTAAATATTTGGAGCGCCACCACCGGAGTTCCGGTTGATGCTGGAAATACCAGAAGCGCTACTGTTCCAACGGTAGTAACCTGCGGTGTTAAGTTCTGATACGCGACTATATCCATTTTCAAGGGGCGAAGTCGGGGTACCAAAGTCGTAGAGATAGCGGTCCTGCACAACAAGGGGACCCACATCAATAGCCTCACCACCACTGCCATTGCCTCCACCATTGCCACTGTTTCCACCATTGCCATTGCCAGAGTTTCCGCCGTCAGAGTTTCCGCCGTCAGAGTTTCCGCCGTCAGAGTTTCCGCCGCCAGAGTTTCCGCCGCCAGAGTTTCCGCCGCCAGAGTTTCCTACAGGATAAAATGTTCCTCCTTTAGGTTGCGGCCAATTTGTCTCCGATGGATCACCATAACTTCTGTAAGTGTATACAACTCCTGGAGTGGAGTATTCGGTCCGATTTTCACGGTGATCAAAAGTGGTGTTGTTGAAGATAATGTTTCTTGGTCCAGGCGGGCGGTGACCAAACCGGGCTCCGCCAGTCGCGAATACACCCCATGTATGCCATGAAGGTCTGATGATTTCGTTCTGTTCTACAAGATTGTGACCATCATCACCATTATGGTAATTAACATCTCCTTCGATGCGATTTTTATAGATAACATTATATTTTGCTCCGAGTTGGATAGAGAAGTGACGAATTCTTCTTACAGTCGTTGTGGTGATGAGATTGGAGTCTCCACGCACTTCGAAGTAGCCTTCGCCACCGCCGCCTTTATTGTAGCAGTTATCGACGAGGGTATCGCGAATGGTGTTGTGATTACCACGAACCTGGATTGGATCAGAACCACTATTAATGACCTCAATGTTACTGAGCCAGTTATTACTCCCCTCGATTTTTACGAGATTAGTATCGTAATCAGGGAAATCATTTTGAAAACATTCACGACAGAAGCGTCCATCTTTTAATCCTGAACGAGGCTGTTTAGGTGGATTAGGGAGGGCTTCGTAAACGACTCTCAGATTTTCTAAACCGGCATTTTCAGTATTGCGAGGGAACTCAATAGCGGTGCCGCCTCTCATATCGGCACTGATTTTTACGCTATCCTTTCTGGTTCCTCTTAGCACGACTCCATCGGCTAGCTCGAGGGTTCGGGTAATTCTATAAGTGCCAGGACTTAGGAGGATGACTCCTGCCCCTCCTCGATCGATGCTATTCTGCAGATTGTCACCAGGATTAACCCTAGCTTTGATATTAACGACATTGGGAATGCCACCGCGTCGACCGGCTTTAACGAATTGGTCAATTTCAGGGTAATTTGGATCAATATTCTGTGCCCACGATAAGTGGCCAGCAGTAAGAGAACAACAAAGTAATAGTATGTGTGTCTTCATTGGGCCTTTACAAAAGACTGAATGCGATTTTTTGTCAATTGTATTTCCAACATCAGAAAATATGTATGACTATTCAGGTGTTTAAGGGGGGGGATTTGATATCTAATTTGCGGTGTATTTTTCGTGCGGCGCCCATTCTGCAAGGGAGTAATTTTATAATTTTACGCCAGACATAATTTAAGCCTGATGGCTTTCAAGTCTTTTATTTGTAGTTGTTTAATGGCGGGGGAGTGAGCCGTATTAAGGTGCGGAAAAAATCGCATGATTTGTTTTAGGGTGTCTTGGGTGGTGTGGTGATGATGATTTCTGCTTCATGAACATCGAATTCGTGGTAGAGTGTTTTTGATATGTCTGACTTAGTTTTAATTTTTAATACAATGAGTGTTGGATTGATTTCTCAATGTGCGAGATAGCCCGCGATTTGAGCCCGACGCATCGCTTATCAATCAATAAAAAATTGACGTGAAACACTCCGCTGAACTCAACCAGCAGCCATAGGGGTTACCCAAGCTTGATCTTGTTGGGGCCTTGCGGCGGCGAGTTTGATTGGTCGTTTACTCTTCGTCTTCCCGGAAGGGTTTGACGATTCCGCTTTCGAGGGAGCCACCGAGCCAGGCAAGAAATTGGTTCATTTCAGAGTGATCGTGGCGAAGGTTTTCCAGCACTTCCCAGCCGCAGTGAGCGCGATTTCTTACGGGGGAGATTTTTTCAATTTTGACCCGGCTCAGGAGGGCATCAGTTTCTCGTGCCATGGCGTTGATAATCTGTGAGGGGTGGGGGAGGTCATCGAGATTTTCGGGGGTGAGGCCGAAGGTGGTGACTCCGACACCGAGGTGATTTGCCAAGAAGCGGATTTGGTCGGCGAGGTATTCATCTTCGATTGCGGAGGAGAAAAAGAGTTCTCCTCCGTTAGCCCACATGGAAGCGCTCATCGTTTGGAAGAGATCTTCCCGGAAGGTGTTGGGGCTGGCGCTGAGGCGCATACGCACGGAAGTGAGCTGATATGGAGGAAGGCCGAGGGTTTGCTTGAGGGCGAGGTGGCCAGGGTCGAGGGCGAGGCCTTCTTCTCTTAAATCGCCGTGTTCCCAGTCGATGAAGACGGTTTCGGGGAATTTCCACAGATTCCCCAAGGGGGCGCTTTCTGACAAAGATTCGCGAAATTCAAAGGTGAAGAGTCCGCAGGATTCGGCATACTTTTGCACAATGGCGCGGAATTTTTGAATTTGCAAAAGGGCCTGATCCACGGTGTGGCCATTGCCAAAATCATCGAGTCGTCCTTGCTGCATCGCCACCAGTTCCTGAGCCCCTGAGAGGGCGGGAAGAGAGGCTCCCCGGCGGTAGTATCCCTGCCCTTTCTCGACCTTGGCGATGGGGGAGCTGGGATCACAGGACATGATCGAGAAGTGATAGCGTAAGGAAGCGTCAGAATATTTCCCGTCGAGGCGAAGGCGGAGGAGACGGATTAACTCGGTTCCCTTAATGGCCTCCTTGGGATTGGAGGGGAGAAGTTCGGAAAGGAGGTCTGAGAGTTGCTTACGGAGGCTCATTGAGGGTGTGATCATCAGAGGCAAAATACCTCTCAAGAAATCAAGGTGATTGGATGCCCTTCGCGCAAGCTTCAAGTGGAATAAATTAAAAAAAATCCCTTTTTGTGAGTTTGAAACATCAGATTTTCCTAAAAAAGCTCCCCTTGCGAGTGAATGAAGGCTTTTTTAGAGCCGTCCAATGACTCGAGTAAGTAAAACTTCCCTGATGCAGATCTTCGTTCCTGTGATTCTATTTCTAGCAACGGCTTTTCCTCTCGCGGCCCAAACGGCAGAGGAAATTATGGCCTCGGTGCGTCAGGTCGCGGGCTTGCAGGATCACATTGATTTGCACGGTCACCTTAAGCATAGGGGAAAAAAGATTCCTCTTTCGCTTCTTTTGCGGGGAAAGGAAATCCATTTCAATATCGACGAGGGGGCGGATGCTTTTGCTCTGCGTTTGAACGCAAACCAGCAAGAGTTATTCGATACCACGGGGGGGAAAGTACAGCCCTTTCCAGATAAAAAAATTGTCCAAGCGATCGGGGGGACTGATGTGAGTTATGAAGATCTGGCGTTAAAATTTCTCTACTGGCCAAATCCGACCATTGCGGGAGAAAATACCATTAAAACAAAAGCCTGCTGGCGAATCCATGTGGCGAATCCTGATAAGACGGGACGTTACCGTGAGGTGAGTGTCTGGGTTTCGAAAAAAGAGCGCGCGCTGATGCGAGTCATCGGATACGGGGCACGTCCGCAGGCCGTTGCGCTGAAGCAGTTCGAGGTGCTTGATGTGACTAAGCGTAAAGGGATTTGGACAGTGAAGAAGCTGAGCGTGAGTTCTTTTAAACCCAATGGCCGAGCCGATGGGGTGACGTATATTGATTTTGGGAAAAAGAGAAAGGGCTCTCGAAAAAGAAAAAGATAATTTCTTACTGAGGCTCCCCCGTGAAAGCTCGTGTTTCGAAGCGCATGAGCCCAGGAATGAAGGTCAAGGGGACGTTTCCGGTCGGGCCATTCCGGTTCTTGGCGACGACGAGTTCGGCCTCTCCCGCTCCTTCTTCGTCCTCGTCTTCAGGGGGATTTTCTCCGGAATCTTCAGCGATCTTATTTTTGTAGTAAGCCTTGCGATAAAGGAGGCCGATCATATCCGCGTCCTGCTCGATGGATCCAGATTCACGGAGGTCAGACATGCGGGGGACTCCGAGGGAATCACCAGTCCGGTTTTCGGGGCCTCGGTTGAGCTGCGCGAGGACGATGACGGGAATGCTGAGCTCTTTCGCGAGTGCTTTGAGTCCGGCGGAGATTTCTGCGATTTCACGCTCGCGGGAATTAGTCGCTTGGCGTGAGGTAGAGCGCATGAGCTGGAGGTAATCGATGGCGATGAGTTCGAGGCCTTCATCGCGATGTTTCCGCCGTGCTTTTGCTCGGAGATCGTTGATGGAAATGGAGGCGGTATCGTCGATGAAGAGCTTGGCATTAGCGATTTCCATCGAAGCGCGTTTGATGCGTTGCAGGTCGGCCTTTACTGGCTTGTATCCGCGTTGCAGTTTCGAAAATTCAAAACGAGCACGTGAGAACAGAAGACGTTGGACAATTTGCGAGGAACTCATTTCGCAAGAGAACACCATGGTGCCCTTTTGCTGGTCCACGGCGACGTTTTCTACGATGTTCATCATAAATGAGGTCTTCCCCATGGAGGGACGAGCAGCGATGATGAACATGTCGGCTGGTTTTAAGCCATTCGACATTTTATCAAGATCGGAATAGTTCGTTTGTAGTCCCGTGATTCCCTTATCACCGGCTAGGAATTCTTCGAAAAATTTCATCACTTCCACGACTGTTTCCGCGATGGTTTCTTCCTTTCCTCCTTCTGCGGCTTCGCGAATTTCGAGGACTTTTTGCTCCACTCCATCGAGGAAGATTTGCACGTCTTCCGGGTCTTCGTAAGCCTCGGTAATCGACTCGGTGCAGGAGGTGATGATGCCGCGTAGAATGTGCTTTTCTTTGACAATCTCCAAGTGGGAGTCGAAGTGCGCTGCCGTGGGGGCGTAGGTGTAAATTTCCGTGAGAGCGGCAGGACCTCCGAGCATTTCTAGGAGACCACGATCCATGAGATACTGGGTGAGTGCGACCAGCTCGACCGCTTTGTTTTCCTCGAAATACTTGGTAAGAACCTCAAAGAGTTTGCCATGCGCGGGGACATAGAAATGGCTGGCGGTCAGTTGGCCTTCGATCGCCCGGCCGATGTATTCCTCCGGGTCTTGCAGCATGGAACTGAGGAGGCTCTTCTCCGGTCCCATCGCATGTGGGGGAGGTTTCAGTGCGTCCGTTCTCTTGCCTTCAGGTGGACCTTGAAGTTTGGGAGTTTTTTGAGGAGATTCAGTGACATCAGCCATGAGGAGACGGACTTTGAAGTAGGAATGAGAGGGTGGCAATCTTGGTAAGTGTGAATAACTTTCCTAATTTGCTGGAATGTCGGGTGCTGACAGAATCGTTGGTCAAAAGCTTGTCTTTCAAAGCTTGCTCCTCTGCTCATCCTCGCCTTCACTCTCGCCATGATCAACGCAGTCACCATAGCTGGCACGGGGAGCTATGTTCCAGAAAAGGTTATGACCAATGAGGATTTATCCGAAATCGTTGATACCAATGACGAATGGATTGTGACTCGCACTGGAATCAAGGAGCGGCGTATTGCGGCGGAGGATGAATTTACTTCTCATATGGGGACAAAGGCCGCCACTCGTGCTTTAGAGCAGGCTGGTCTGGAGGGAGCTGAGGTGGATCTGATCATTGTGGCTACGATCACTCCTGATACCCTCACTCCCGCGACCGCATGCTATGTGCAGGAAGCTCTGGGGGCGAAAAATGCGGTGGCTTTTGACATTTCGGCAGCCTGTTCTGGATTTTTGTATGCCATGAAGATTGCTAAAAATTTGATTGCGACTGGTTCTTTTCAGAATGCCTTAATCATCGGTGCGGAAAAGCTGTCGTCCTTTGTGAATTGGAATGATCGGACCACGTGTGTCCTCTTTGGTGATGGGGCCGGAGCAGCGGTGCTGCGAAAGGCGCAAGACGGAGAGGGAGTGATTCTGGCTACCGACATTGGGACCGATGGCGGTCAAACCGATCTGTTAAACATCCCTGGAGGAGGAGCGGCCTGTCCCATTACGGTGAATAATGCGGGCGAGCGCCTCGCGACTCTGGCGATGCAAGGGAAAGAAGTCTTTAAGCACGCCGTGCGGCGCATGAAAAACTCGGCGAATGTCGTCATTGAACGCGCCGGACTCAAGGCGGAGGACATCGCGCTAGTGATTCCACACCAAGCGAATTTAAGGATCATTGATGCGATTGCGGATCGGCTGACTGTTCCGAATGATCGGGTCTTTGTGAATCTGCATAAGTATGGCAACACATCGGCTGCCGCGATTGCGATTGCTCTCGATGAGGCAAATCGTGAAGGCCGGATTCAGAGAGGGGATCAATTTGTCATGGTCGCATTTGGCGCCGGATTGACTTGGGCTGCGGCTGCGATCGAGTGGTAGAAGGTTTCTCTTTGTGCTCCGAGATCATCTCAAGTTGCAACTGATTATCCTGCTTTGGGGGTTTACGGCTGTTCTTGGTGCGAAGATTTCATTGCCCGCATCCGAGTTGGTCGTGTTTCGCACCGCGCTGGCGGGATTGGTCCTATGGGGAATGTTGCGAAAACGTATTCAGATCCAGAGAAAAGATGCCTTTTCATTTTTTGCAACCGGGTGGGTCATTGGGATTCATTGGGTGTCCTTTTTTCTCGCCGTGAAAGTCGCCAATGTGTCCATCTGCATGATCGGCCTGGCGACCTTATCTCTTTGGACGGCACTGCTTGAGCCGATCTTTCGAAAAGAGAAAAAGTTCAGCGCCTTGGATCTCTTCTTTGGCATCATTGTGATGGGCGGAGTGGTTCTGATTTTTCGGAGTGAGATCCGATATGGTTACGGTTTGGTCATTGCCTTGATCTCAGCTATTATGGGGGCGCTTTTTTCGGTGTTGAATGCCTTTCACGTGAAGAAAGCACATCACGAGGTGATTACCTTCTACGAGATGTTAGGCGCCTTGGCCTTGGCTGGACTGGCTCTCCCCTTCATGGGCGAGACTCTGAGAATTCCGACGTGGTCAGACTGGGGTTATCTCCTGATTTTATCAGTGTTCTGCACCGTAGTTGCGTTCTCGTACTATGTGGAGCTTCTGAATCGCTTGAGTGTGTTTACGATCAACTTTGCGAATAATCTGGAGCCCGTGTATGGCATTCTGCTGGCAGCGTGGCTTCTGGGAGATTCGGAACATCTGACTCCGGGATTCTACCAGGGCGCAGTCATCATTCTAGGGGCGACCGTGCTATATCCTCTGATAAAGAGGAGGCTGAAGGATGAGGCAAAAATTTAAAGTAAGCCGTAATCTGTCATGAGCGCTTTGAGCTGAGCGCTTTTATCCTCATTGAGCTTAATGAGAGGCAGGCGGATTTCGTCCGAGCAGTGACCTTGGAGGGCCACCGCAGCCTTGATGGGAATGGGATTAGAATCCAGCCCCATGAGACCTGAGAAGAGTTTGTAATAGCGTTTTTGCAGTTCGAGAGCTTCTCCGTATTCTCCTTCGAGGCAACGTTTGACCAGACTAGTCATCACTTCAGGAATGAGATTGGAGGCGACGCTGACGAGTCCTACGGCGCCGCAGGACATGAAGGGGAGAGTGAGAGGGTCATCGCCAGAGAGGATTTGGAAGTCTTCGGGAACGGCTTGCACGAGCTGATTGACTCGATCAACCGAGCCGCCAGCTTCTTTATTCGCGACCACATTTTTAAAATCATTTGCGAGTCGTGCGACGGTCTCAATCCCGATTTCGATGACGGAGCGCCCCGGCACCGAGTAGAGCATGATGGGGAGATCTGTGTTTTCAGCAACGGCCTTGTAGTGCTGATAGAGCCCTTCCTGCGAAGGTTTATTGTAGTACGGGCAAACTTGGAGTGAACCGTCTACTCCCATTTTCTGCGCCTCTTGAGTGAGATGAATGGCTTCTGAGGTGGAGTTCGCTCCAGTGCCTGCGACGACTTTTAGGCGTCCCTCTGCGAATTCCACCGCAGCTTGGATGATCTCAAGATGTTCTGAAGCATTCACGGTGGGGGACTCACCAGTCGTTCCAACTGGAACAATTCCCGTAATGCCAGCGGCCGCTTGCCGATCAATGAGAGCTTTGAAGGCCTCCCGATCGAGCTGACCGTTGCGAAATGGGGTGATGAGTGCGGTGAAAGTTCCTGAAAACATAGAGAGTAGAGTGGTGCAGTGAAAAAGGAAAAAGAAAGCTTCATCGGGACGAAGCCTTTGATTGAAAAGATGAAGCTCCGAGAGATTAGGAGTTCCAACTGAGTGCGCCTTTCTTCAGCGCGTAAACGTATGCGACGGTGAGAAGGGTGACAAAGCTTGCCATACTGACGAGAGCCATGGAGCTTTCCTGCATCAGGTCCTTAAATTGAACCGCCCAAGTATACATGAAGACTACTTCGATATCGAAAAGGACGAAGAGCATGGCGACGAGGTAAAATTTGACACTGAAACGGGGAGCTCCCTCTCCGATGGGGAGCATGCCGCATTCGTAAGGGGTTTGCTTAATTTTACTATCCTTACCTTTCTTACCAAGAAGGACACTCAGACCGAGGGCGATGCCGGCAAAGCCAATGGCGGCAAGGGTCTGGATAAAGGCGGCAAGATATTCGTTCAACATGACGTCAGTAAAATAAATGAGGATAAGAAAGAGCCCGCGTCGAGCTCGACGCGGGCTATTAAAGTTTTCATTGCCGGATAAACCAGCCTGAATTTATTGAATTTTGCCGAATGATTATGCCTCTTGCTGAGCAAGGTTGTCACTGTGAGCCTCTTGGATGCGCTCAAGACCACGGTATTCCTTACCGTCTTTTTCAGCGAGTCCGCGAGTCACAAGATTTTGAAGCTTTTCATAGGCACGAAGACGAAGCATTTCTTCGCCACCGCTGACTGCGTTGCGCTCTTTCAATCGCTCGTAGACATCCTCAAAAAGCTCGTTGAAAGGGAACAATTTGTCAGTAGATCCAAGAACATTAACAAGCTCATCGGTCACATGATCGGGAAGCCGGCGTGAAAAACGCGTACGTTTGGTAGTTGCCATAACGAGGAGAAATTAGCATGGAATTAATATAAAAGCGAGTGCAAAAACTATCAGTGAAGCAAAAATTTTTCCGACGGCAAGCGGGAAAGTCCTATTTTCTTGAAAAAATGGGCATAAATTGAGTTTCTGAATTATTTAGAAGCTTGTTGTGGCTCAAAAAGTAGTTAATTTTTCTTAAATGATTGCACGTTTGAAAGGTGAGGTATGGGAGGCGTTACCAGGGAGAATCGTGATTGGCGCAGCCGGAGTGGGGTATCAGGTCTTGGTTCCGATTTCGACATACGACAATTTGAATCCAGTGGAGGGGCAGTCGCTGGATCTGAAAACTTATCAGCATGTGCGGGAAAATTTACTGACTTTATACGGCTTTGCGACGGACGAAGAGCGGGATGTGTTTCTTTTACTCATTGATCGGGTGAGTGGAATTGGTCCTGCGATGGCGATGAATATCTTGGGGGGAATGCCGGTGGAGCACTTTAAGCAAGTGGTCGTGAATGGTGACGCGGTGGCGATGTCGAAGGTAAAGGGAGTGGGGAAGAAGACCGCCGAGCGTATTATCCTCGAATTGAAAGATAAGGTCGGGGTAGTGAAGACTTGGGATGCGGCTGCGTCAGGAGATCGAACAGATGCGGCTCGAGATGCGGAGATGGGTCTCATGGCTCTCGGCTTTAAGCAGGTCGATGCTCGGAAGGTCGTGGACCGCGCGTTGAAAGAAAATGCGGGAGCGGATTCGGGTGAACTCATCCGGATGGGCTTACGAGGGATTTAACGTTCCCTTTGGACCCAAAAAACAGCCACGCTGAAAAACAGGGTGGCCGTCTTATTGATGGGGGGCTTGATTTGTTTTACTCACCAAGGCCAAAGCGGGTGAAGCGGCGGATGGAGAAGCTGTCGCCAACTTCTTTTCCTTTAGCTTCGAGAAGAGCTTTGATGGTGGTGTCGGGATCTTTGATGAATCCTTGCTCAAGTAGGCACTGCTCAGAGTAGAATTTCCCAAGTTTCCCTTCGATGATCTTATCGATGATGTCGGCAGGTTTGTTTTGACCTTCCATTTGCTTACGGAAGATATCCTTCTCAGCCTCGACGAGGTCGGCGGGGATGTCTTCGCGTTGCAGTCCAGCAGGAGCAGCTGCAGCGATGTGGAGGGTGAGGTCTTTTACCAGATCGCGGAAGGCGTCGGATGAGGTGGAATCAGATTTCTCGGCGCCGACTTCGAGGAGGACTCCGACTTTTCCACCGAGGTGAATGTATGAAGCAATTGCCCCTTCGCCCTCTGCGGTGAAGCGAGTGAAGCGACGAAACTGGAGGTTTTCTCCCATTTCCAAGACCTTGGCCTTGATGAATTGATCGAGAGTTTCTTCTCCCTTTGGCAGGGCGAGAGCGGCATCGAGATCGGCGGCGTCAGAAGCAAGAACGGTCTGGGCAACGTCAGCGACGAAGGCCTGGAAGTTCTCATTTTTAGCGACGAAATCAGTTTCGCAATTCACTTCAACGATAATTCCGGACTGACCAGAATCGTCGATTTGCGCAGCGATGATTCCTTCCTTTGCTTCACGAGACGCTTTCTTGTCCGCTTTGGCTTGTCCTTTTTCTCGAAGGAGTTTGATGGCGGCATCGAGGTCGCCTTCTGTTTCTTTGAGTGCATTCTTACACTCCATCATTCCGACACCAGTGGTCTCGCGAAGTTCTTTAACAAGTGATGCTGTGATCATGAGTTTAGAGTCTTTTATAGGAGAGAAAATCAATTATGCCTTGGCACCTACGGCAATGCCATCGACGAGGTTCTGGAGAACCATTCGGATGGAGCGCATCGCATCATCATTTGCCGGGATCGGGTAGTCGATGAGGGAAGGGTCTCCATTGGTATCAACGATTCCGATGATCGGGATCTTGAGGCGGCGGGCTTCCGCTACTGCGATGGATTCCTTAGCGGTATCCACGATGACGAGGGCGTCAGGGTGCTTTTCCATGTTACGAACCCCATTGAGGTTACGGAAAAGTTTGTCCTTCTCACGGCCGAGGGCTGCGAGTTCTTTCTTGGACATGGACTTGTATTCTGGGGCCCGCTCGATTGTTTCGAGATACTTGAGGCGTTCCACGGATTTACGAATGGTCGTTAAATTCGTCATGGTGCCACCAAGCCAGCGGTGATTGACATAGAGCTGACCGGTAGCTTCAGCGGCTTCGCGGACGGCTTCTTGAGCCTGGCGCTTACAGCCGACAAAAAGGATGCTCTTTTTCTTGGTCGAAAGATTTGTGAGGAAGGTGGATGCGGCATCGAGGCAGCGGAGAGTTTTCTCTAGGTCGATGATGTAAATTCCGCCTTTATCCTTCATGAGGTAAGGCTTCATTTTAGGATTCCACTTCTTGGTCTGGTGTCCGTAGTGAACGCCAGCCTCGACCATTTCTTTGATGATTTCGTTTACCATATTCTTAAGTCCTCCATTAAAGCATGAAGGCGCTGTAGTTTGAGAATCCGCCGCTTTGATACCTTCCAGAAATTCTCGTATGTTGAACCGGCAGCAAGGAAAGGCGCGGCGGAGTTAGCCGCTAAGTCTCGAAATGGCAAGGATTTTTGTGATTTGAAGAGAGTTTCAAGAAAAAGCCCCGGAACCGGAGTTCCGAGGCTTTTACTGATCACGCACGTAAAGGGTGAAATCACTCAGCAAGCTCAATGCGTAGCTCGCCGGGGTGAATGGAGATGTTCTCGACTCCTCGGCCAAAGGTATTTGAACCTTCCGTTCCGCTGACAGTTGCGAGGAGATTTTTCCCTTTGAGATCGCCTAACCAGGCGTTTGGAAGGGAGATTCCGTAAAGAGTGAGGTCATCAAGGATGATTTTCGGAGTGTTTTCGTGGGTATTCACTAAGAAGCGGGCTTTCGCTTTGAGCGTTTTCCCTCCTAAAACTGGGAGGTCTTCATCGAGCTCGGTCTTGACGCGGGCGTGGATGGCGTCCTTTGCGAGTTTAAAGCTGACTTTTCCTCCCAACTGCGTGTGGAGGTGGAGGAGACCATTGAGCTCACGTTCGGTAAGAATGATGGTTTTTTCACCCGGTTGATAGGTTTCTGGATCGACTTTTTGCGCAACGGTGTCCTTTTCTGATGCGTTGAGCATCACCGGTTTGATCTCGCGATTTTGCCACCAGATAACTCCAGCCCCAGCAGTCAAGCCAATGGCTAGAAAGAGGATGGTGGCAAGGAGGACGGGCTTGAGCGTTCGTCGACGGTTTAGAATAAGAGATTCAGACATAGATTTTGGTTCGTTCACCATCTTAAACGAAACCAAAAGCCGGTCTTATTCTTCCAACCGATGAGAATTTAGGGCTGTCTTTGTAACGCCGCGCTCTCTGGGAGCGTTATTTTCCCTCGGGCATCTTGGGGAGGAAGGCGAGGAGCATTTTGTAACGATTTTCGGAAAATGCTCGTTCTTCTTTCCCGAGGGCTTCGATTTCATCGGCTAAGCAGAATGCGATCATGGCCTTGGCTTCCTCCTCTTCGAGATCGTCTTCCTGGAGAATCCGTTCGAAAGCCTCTTTCACATAGGGGGTGTCCGAGGAGGTGAGCTGTTCCTCGACTGCGGGGATCAATTTTTTGATCGCTTCATCCATTTCATCCATCTCGTCCATTGCGAAGGGGAGTTAAAATGAAAAAATTGCTCCCGTGAAGGATCACCTTAGCTCTGTGGTCTCTGATGAAATGCAATTCTTGATATTTCGGTAAAGTTAATAATAATGGAACCATGGCCGCCGCCCCTAGCTATACCGAGGACGACATTAAGAGTCTGGATTGGAGAGAACATATTCGTCTTCGTCCGGGGATGTATATTGGCAAGTTGGGAGATGGTTCTTCGGCGGAGGATGGGATTTATATTCTTTTGAAAGAGGCGTTGGACAATTCGGTGGACGAATTCGTCATGGGACATGGGAAGGAGATTACCATTGAGATTGATGATGAGAGTCGAGTGGAAGTGCGTGATTTTGGACGAGGGATTCCGCTGGGCAAGTTGATGGATTGTGCGGCTAAAATCAATACCGGAGCAAAGTATGATAGTGAGGCTTTTAAGAAATCGGTGGGTCTGAATGGGGTAGGGATTAAGGCGGTGAATGCGCTGAGTGGATTCTTTGAAATTCAGGCCTGGCGTGACGGGAAGACGAAAGCGATCGAATTTAGTAAAGGGCAAGTGGTCGAGGAGATGAAGAAGCCCAAGGCGGACAAAGGTGAGCCTGGAACACGGTTGTCTTTTGAGATTGATCGCAGTGTGTTTCCCAAACGGACGAAATTCCGAGATCCCTTTGTGGAGAAGATGTGTCGGTACTATTCTTATTTAAACCCAGGCCTCTGCCTGGTGTTTAATGGGAAGAAGTTTCGCTCTAAAAATGGATTGTTAGATCTTCTGAAGGAGGAGATGGACGAAGAGCCCCTTTATGCTCCGATCCACCTGACGGGGAAAGACATTGAGGTGAGCTTCTCGCATGGCATTGGAGGAGGCGAAGATTATTATTCCTTCGTCAATGGTCAGAATACGCATCAGGGAGGAACGCATTTGGCGGCTTTTCGTGAGGCTTTGGTGAAGGTTTTACGAGATTTCTATAAGAAGAGCTATGACCCCTCAGACATTCGTGCGGGGGTGACGGGAGCGATTTCAGTTAGAATTGAAGAGCCTGTCTTTGAGAGTCAAACGAAGACCAAGCTGGGAAGTGCGACGATTGCTCCAGAAGGAGAAACCATTCGCACGTTTATTGGGAATTTTTTAAAGGAGGAGCTCGATAACTATTTGCATAAAAATGCGGAGGCGGCGGAGGCGATTCAAAAGAGGATCTTAGCTGCGGAGCGGGAGCGGAAGGAGTTGAGCGGGGTGAAGAAATTGGCGCGTGAACGTGCTCGTCAAGTCAAGGTCCACAATAAGAAGCTCCGTGATTGTCGCCAGCATCTGAATACAAAGAAGAAGCGCGCCGCAGAGTCCACGGTATTTTTAACTGAGGGTGATAGTGCGAGTGGATCAATCACGAAGTGTCGCGACGTGGAGACTCAGGCCGTGTTTTCATTGAGAGGGAAGCCACTCAATACCTTTGGTTTAAGCAAGAAGGTGATTTACCAGAATGAGGAATTTGCTCTCTTACAGGCAGCGCTAGGGATTGAAGATGATATTGAGTCTCTACGATTTAATCGTGTCGTCATTGCGACGGATGCGGATGTGGATGGGATGCATATTCGTTTGCTTTTGCTGACATTTTTTCTCCAATTTTTCCCCGAGTTGATTCGAGAGGGACATCTCTTCATCCTGCAGACTCCTCTCTTTCGAGTGCGTAGCAAGAAGAAGACAGTTTACTGTTATGATGAAGAGGAGCGTGAAGCGGCGATGAAGGAGCTGGGGCGAAATCCTGAAATCACTCGATTCAAGGGATTGGGAGAAATTTCTCCGGATGAATTTAAATTCATGATTGGTCCTGAGATACGTTTGGACCCGGTTCAGATGGAGGAGGGTAAAGGCCTGAAAGAGATGTTGACCTTTTACATGGGCAAAAATACCCCCGATCGCCAAGGCTTTATCATCGATAATTTAAGAGATGATATTGATTCGGCGGAGGTTTGATTTTTTGTGATATCAAGCCTTGAAGAAGAAGGCTTGTGATCTGAATCCTTTGGAGTAGGGAAGGGGATGCTTCTTAGCTGAGAAGTTTGGATCTATGATGATGAAAAAGAGAGTTCTTTTATTCGCCCTCCTTCTCATCAGTCGTCTCCATGCGGAAGAGATTTATTCGGCAGACTTTTCCACCGATGGTATCGGGTTGAGGCATGATACAAATCAGCCTCCTCCAGAAAATGGTTCCGCGGTGGGGGTGAATTGGGAAATTTCATGGACTCGACCTCAAACCGATGGTTCGGAAAATTTTTTCATCACCGATGGAGGGGCGTTGATTTCTGAAGATTGGGGAGGGGAGGGAGTCTTTATGACTTCTGCCATTGATGTGTCTGCTCTGGATGTGGCGTTCATCTCCGCTTCGGCTGAAACAAGGGGAGTCGATGTCTTTAATGTCGGCTCTGAACAATTTCAGTGGTTTTATGCTCTCGATGGTGGGGTGAGGATAGCTGGAGAGGCGATCAATACCGATGGATCACTTGATTACCGCGAGATGATCGATGTGAGTTTGGCGGACTCTTTGGTGATTGGTTTTCGCTTTGATATCAATGGTGCTGGTGACGGATTTTCGGTGAACAGTCTGCGAGTGACAGATGATGAGGCCGTTATAGTGCCAATGATTGTGTTGAACGAAATTAGAACAGATCAACCAGGTGTTGATGTCCAAGAGTTTGTAGAGCTCTACTCAGAGGTGCCGGATCAATCATTGGCTGGTTTAACTTTGGTCGTACTCGGTGACGGTGCTTCGACTCGTTCTGGAGTTGTGGAAAGAGCGATCAATCTGAATGAGCAAAACTTTCAAGGGAATTACTTTGTCATAGGGTCGGGCTTGCAAGAAGGCGTTCCTGATTTGATGACAAGCTCTAGTTTGGAAAATAATGATACTCTGACCTTTCTGTTGGTCTCTGGTTTTACGGGCGCAGTTCGTGATGATTTGGATCTCGATGATGATGGAGTATTGGATGCGACCCCTTGGGAAGAGGTCGTTGATGGGGTCGCGATGGTTCAAAGCGAAATGCCTGATCCTGCAAATGGAATTGATTTCGAATATGCTTCGCTGCTGGGATTTCCCACGGTGGGGCCAGTGTTAAGATCCACTGGCTCTGCTGGAGAGACGGAGTTGACGGTGCCGGCTCATATTTTTAGATCTCCAGATGCAAGCGGCTCATGGGAAGTGGGTGTTTTTGATATCGATGTGCCGGAATCAAACGACTCTCCGGGAATGAGAAATGAGATTGTGGGATCAGGAGATATCGTGACGGTGATCACCTCGATGACATTTGATGTTTCTACTGGAACAGGGCAGTTCCTATTTACGGGAGTTCCTGGAGCGAGTTTTACGATTCAGGTCAGTAGTGACCTTTCCCAGAATGATTCATGGGCAGCGGATGGAGTTGTTCTCACAGGGGAGATTGAAGAATCGCCGGTAGGTGTTTTTTCAGCCTCGTTTAGTGATCAAGGCGCTTTGGGTGAAGCCAAACGCTTTTATCGCATCGTGAGGGAGTGAGCTTCTTTGAAAATCCCATCTTCTTGGGGGGAATGACGTCATGCGTTTTTCTCAATGAATGTCATTTCCGTGAAAGGAGAAGCTGTTACATAAAGGCATGTCAGCGCCTCATGTTCTTATCCTCGGTACTGGGGAATATGTGACCGGATTTGTCAATGGAGGAGAAAGTGATTCTGATAAAGGGGCAGGGGTGGTTGGTTTGACATGCTTTGATCTCAGGCAACGGGGGCTTGTGGGTGACATTCTCATGGCGGGGACGCAGGGGACGAAGTTCCCGCAGCTTCGAGCGCACTTACAGCGCGTTATTGGAGATCGTTATGGGATGGAAACCTCGTTTCGCTCGTTTCCTGCGGATGAGGTGGAGAAAGATCGTGAGGCTTGGAAGAGGGCATTGGATGAGGCTGATGTGGTGCTGGTGTTCACCCCTGATGATCTTCATTTTGAGATGGCGAAGGCGGCAGTGAAAAAGGGGAAGCATGTGCTAATAGCGAAACCTTTGGTCAAGACCTTGGCCGAGCATGAGGAGCTGGCTGATCTCGCGGCAGAGAATGGGGTGCTGGTTTGTGTGGAGGTGCATAAGAGGTGGGATCCTGTTTATGCTGATGCGCGGGAGCGGATTCGTCACTTAGGTGATTTTTCGTACTTTAATTCTTATATGAGTCAGCCGAAATCTCAGCTCGAAACATTTGGAGCATGGGCTGGGCAGTCGAGTGACATTAGTTATTATCTCAATGCACATCATATTGATTTTCACGTTTGGACGATGGAGGGGATGGCGCGTCCAGTTTCGGTAGTGGCATCGGCTTCAGATGGGGTGGCAAAAGGGATGAATCTTGAGACGGAAGACTCGATCACCTTGATGGTTCATTGGGAGCATGTTTCGGGCAATCGAGGAACGGCTGTCTATACCTCGGCGTGGTCTGCTCCGAAAGCGGAGGTGCATTCGCAGCAACGTTTTTTCTGTTTGAGTCATGGAGGAGAAGTGCGGGTGGATCAGGCCCACCGTGGATATGAAGTCGCCACGGATGAAGCCGGATATGCTTCTCCAAATCCACTCTTCATGCGCTACGGGCCGGACGCTTCGGGAGCATTTGTCGGGCAGGGTTCATATGGCTATGCCAGCATTGCACACTTTATCCAGGCTGCGGATTCGATTCGCGGCGGAGAAACTGTTGCGAGCGATTGGGACGAGCGATTGGCGACGGTGTCAAAGACAAAAGCCACCACCGCCATTTTGGAGGCGGGGCGACTGAGCTTGGATGGAGGCGGAGTCCGGATTGATTTGTAAAGACTATGACGCGCTATGGTGCGGTCATAGGAGAAATGATGCGGAAGAACATCCTAGGCGCAGTCCCTTCGAATTGGTAGGTGCGTCTGAGGTAGCTTGTTCCGAGAGGGGAGGCGATTTCATTAACCATCGGGAATTCCGTGGTGACCCAATTCTGGAGATCAGGGCTTCGTTCCGCGCGTGGAGTAGGAAAGGTGGTGTCATCGATTCGGACATCGAAGGTGATATTTCCGTTCGAGGGGCCGATCAAGGTCATCGGGAATGAGTTTCCATTTGTCGGGTCTCCTCCGAAGAGGAATTCGGAAGCGTCGGAGAAGCCATCCCCATCGGTATCGCTTCCCGAGGTGGCATCGGTGATGTTGAAGGTACGTTGCCAGCGTTGGAGCGAGGTGCCGATGAAGGCGTCGAAATTCTGCGGTCGATCATCGAGGTCAGCAGCGTCGGCAAAGAGGTTGGGTGATCCAAAAGTCGAGCTTGATGAGCCGGGATCGTAGCCATCTAATCCGCCTCCCTCCACGCTGAGTCCAGTGATGGTTGGCGCAGGGTCATCTTCAAGTTCGAGAATTTCCGTGTTTCCGATTCCTTCAAGGCCGCCGATCCCTTCTCCGGCGGGGCCGAAGAGTGTCATTCCGTTCTCATCCAAGATGCGAATGGCGGTGTTACTGGGGCCAATAGGGGCAGGATTGTCATCGACTCCGTCTAAGAAGTTGGGGTCATCAAAATTGACGTTTGCAGATTGGAAGCCATCGACGGCGAGGTCGCCACCACGATTCAGATCAGTGGCCTCAGAGCTGAAGGTAAGAATGGTGCCACTAGGAAGATCTTTCCAAAAAGGATCATCATTGAGTGATCTGGTGTAACTCGGAGTAAAGACGCCCTCTTCGACAGATCCGATTTCGATGGTCCATCCACTGGCATTTACGAGGGAGGGGCCGCCATCACCTGTAATGACAAATTCGACCCAATTGCCCCCATTTCCCAGCACGCGACCAAAGAAAGAGTCTTCCGAGCCTGTTTCTCCTACATCTGGCTCTCCTCCGAGAAATTCATCATCATCGACAGCATTGAATTCGTTGAGAATTATGGGGCTGCTGGTTGGATTGACGTAGAAGCGATAGGTTCGCTGGATGTCTGCAGTTTCGGCGACTCCGTCGGAGAGTTCGAGCACGAGGAGATTTTCACCGACGTCTGCGGCAGAGGGCGTGCCGCTGACTGGAGCGGAGCCATCGGTGATCGCGCCGAGGGTGAGCCAATCCGGACCCTCTAGGATGGAGAGGGAGAGAGTGTCGTTTGTGTTGGGATCGTTGACTTGGATGGGGAACTGGAGAGTGGAAATTTCAGTGCCTGCGATCAGGCTGACACCTGCGATGCCGAGAAATTCCGGGGGCAGGGGAGAGGCTGGTGCTGCGGCAAATCCCGGAGAGCCTGTATCTGCCTCAAGTTCCATGCTTTCGATGGCTCCAAACTCGCCACTGGTACTTTTTGCTCCAGGAACTAGTCCGCCATCTCTTAGTCGTGCGAAAGAGAGGCCGGAGGTTGCTGGTCCAAATTGAAATTGATCAACGATGTTACCCGAGGGATCGAAAAGATAAACGGTCTCTCCGTTAGAGCTGAGACCGGATGGCTCGACGGCAAATTCCGTGCGGAGAAAGATGCGAATATTTGCAGGGATTTGCCACGTCTGGCGAAAGGCGGCAAGGCTGGCGGTGTCACTTTCTCGTAGCACGAGCAGGGATTCACCTGCGGCGAGATCGTGAGACGGGAAAACCGAACGATCCGCTGGCAATAAGGAATCAGCAAAGCTCAATCCGTTCATATTGACGGTAGCTGTTCCAGTATTGGTGATTTCGAGCCAATCTCCATTAATTGTATTTAAATCATGTCTGCTGGAAGACATGATTTCCGTGATGATGAGTTGACCTGAAGCGAGCGAGGACAGCGAGAGAAGAAGTGGTGCGATCTTAAACATCGTTTCCTAACTTTCTCACAGCTTTCAGGAACATAAAGCTGAAAGTCTTAATCTTGAGTTCATGCCGTCCGAAGGCATGCTGGGTCCATGATGATTGCGCTAGCTTCTTTGGGGACCGGTATCGTAGTGGGTCTCGTGTTTTCGATTCTCAAGCTTCCCTTACCCGCACCACCAGTATTGGCGGGGATTCTTGGAATTGTGGGGATCTTTCTAGGAGGAGAAATTTGGAGACTCATTAGTGAACGCTTTTTTAGCTAAAACAATGATCCCGCAGGAGATTATTCGTAAGAAGCGTGATGGAGGAGTCCTCACGAAGGAAGACATTGCTTTCATGACGGCTGGCATCGGTAATGGGAGTATTTCTGAAGGGCAAATTGCCGCCTTTGCGATGGCTGTTTTTTTCAATGGAATGACTCTCGCTGAGCGGGTGGCTTTGACTGAGGGAATGCGGGATTCGGGGGTGACCTTGCAGTGGAAGCTCGATGGCCCCGTCCTTGATAAGCATTCGACGGGAGGAGTGGGCGATCATGTCTCTCTGATATTGGGGCCGCTTGTGGCTGCATGTGGAGGATATGTTCCCATGATTTCCGGGCGGGGTCTGAGGCACACTGGAGGCACGCTTGATAAGCTCGATAGCATCCCGGGTTATGAGACCATGCCGGGGAATGCGAAATTCACGGAAGTGGTGAAGGCATGCGGAGTGGCGATTATCGGTCAGACGAGTGATTTGGCTCCGGCAGATCAGCGCTTTTATGCCACGCGAGATATCACGGCGACGGTGGAGTCAATCGACCTCATTACGGCATCCATCCTTTCGAAAAAATTGGCGGTCGGGCTGGAGGCACTTGTCATGGATGTCAAGACAGGGAGTGGGGCTTTCATGCGGGAGTATGAAGACGCTTTGAGTTTGGCCCAAAGCATCGTGGAAGTGGCGAATGGATCAGGGATTCAGACGAGTGCGCTCATTACTGATATGAATGAGCCGCTCGCAGGCAGCGCAGGCAATGCCCTTGAGGTGGATGAGGCGATTCGGTTCCTGCGAGGAGAAAATGAACGGTTTCGTCTCGAAAGCGTGGTGATGGGACTTGCGGCAGAGCTATTGGTCCTCGGGGGGCTCGCTGCTGATCGAGAAAAGGCAAAAATGGATCTTAAAAAAGCGCTTAGTTCAGGAAAGGCCGCAGAGGTGTTTAATAAAATGGTACACGGATTGGGTGGACCGAGTGATTTGATTGAGCGCCCTTCGGAATACCTCCCTGTTGCGTCCATGAGGAAGACCGTACTAGCGAAAGAGGGGGGATGGATTTCTCAAATCGATACCCGAGAGATTGGAATGGCGGTGGTAGAGATGGGTGGAGGTCGAATGCGCGCGGAAGATGAAATTGATCATGCCGTGGGACTGAGCGATTTCATAGAATTGGGAGATCGAGTCGAAGCGGGTGATCCTCTCTGCACGGTTCATGCGCAAGATGATAGCCAATTTGAGAAAGCAGCTCAACGGGTGCAGTCCTCGATCAAGCTCTCCGACCATGAGGTCGGAGGACAACCGGTGATCTACGAAGTCGTATCGGCGTGATTTAGGCCATTACACCATCAGCGTCTTCGTGCTGGTGTTCGGCGAGCTCGAGGGCGTGTTTTTCTTTGGGAATGACTCGTACGATTTTAGGAAGGATGGTTTTCCAGTTGTCGAGGATCTCTTTTGCTCGCGGAGAGTTGGTTTTTTCGAAATGGGATTCGATGAGTGGTTTGAGAGTGTCGATATCGACTTGGCGTGAGATGGGGAGGGCGACCACCATCTCTTCATTGAGCCGGCTCTGGAACTTACCATCAATGTCATAAATGTATGCGGTGCCTCCTGACATTCCTGCACCGAAGTTTTTTCCGGTGAGTCCGAGGATGATGGCGAGGCCATTGGTCATGTATTCACAGCCGTGGTCTCCGGTCCCTTCACAAACCGCAGTAGCACCAGAATTACGCACGCAGAAGCGCTCTCCGGCACGGCCATTTAAGAAGACCTGGCCGCCGGTGGCCCCGTAGAGACAGGTGTTTCCTGCAATGGAGTTTTTCGCAGCTTCGAAATTTGTGCTGATGCCTTGCGGGGGATGGACGATGATTTCGCCCCCGGCCATGCCCTTTCCGACGTAGTCATTTCCTTCTCCGATCAGGGTGAGCTTGATGCCATTTGTCAGGAAGGTACCAAAGGACTGCCCTGCTGTGCCGTTGAACGTGAGGTTGATGGTGTTGGCGGGGAGGTCATGGTTGCCGAAAATTTCGGCGACTCGGCCTGCGGTGCGGGTGCCGATGTTGCGATCCGTATTGACCACGTCGTAGGTGCCTTCGAATGGGCCACGGTCCATGAGGCCGGCGGTGGGATTGTCTCCTTCAGCGGCGTCACTATGAGCTGCGAGGTCTCGCAGGATTTCGAGATCGAGTGCGGGTTTGTGAATACCGTCATTGCGGGCGTCGGTGCAGACTCGAACGGCATCCTTCTCGGCCTGGTCTGCAATGACTGCGGAAAGGTCGACGAGATTTGCCTTGGGGTGATTTTCGATTTCTTTTTGGACTAAAAATTCGCTTGGTCGTCCGATGAGTTCATCGAGGCTGCGCGCTCCGAGAGAGGCGATGATTTCGCGTGCTTCGGTGGCGACCCCCATCATGAAGTTCACGACATGATCGGGAGTGCCCTTAAATTTTGCGCGCCACTTGGGGTCGGTCGTCGCGACTCCGACGGGGCAGTTGTTCAGGTGGCATTTACGGACATAGACACAGCCCATCGCGATCATGGCAATGGTACCGAAGTTGAATTGTTCCGCGCCGAGGAGGGCGGCGATGACGATGTCACGACCATTGCGTAAACCGCCATCAGTGCGGAGGGTGACGCGGTTTCGGAGATTATTGGCCATGAGAACCTGATGGGTCTCGGAGATGCCGAGTTCCCACGGGAGTCCGGCATGCTTCGTACTTGAGAGGGGAGAGGCGGCGGTGCCGCCATCGTGACCGGAGACGAGGATGTTGTCTGCACTTGCTTTTGCCACTCCAGAAGCAATGGTGCCGACGCCGGATTCGGAAACGAGTTTCACCGTGACCTTGGCTCCTGGATTCACCTCCTTGAGGTCATGGATGAGCTGAGCAAGATCCTCAATGGAATAGATGTCATGATGTGGTGGGGGCGAGATGAGCTGCACCCCTGGTTGAGTATTGCGGAGGCGAGCAATGAGAGAGTTGACCTTATGACCTGGTAACTGTCCGCCTTCGCCGGGCTTGGCTCCTTGGGCCATTTTGATTTCGATCTCGCCACAATTGACGAGGTAGTGGGCGCTGACTCCAAAGCGACCGGAGGCGACTTGTTTAATGTAAGAGCGCGCCATGTCTCCATTGGGGTAGGGTTGGAAACGGCGGGTGTCTTCGCCCCCCTCACCCGAGTCGGACTTACCGCCGAGACGGTTCATGGCGATGGCGAGTGTTTCGTGAGCTTCAGGTGAGAGCGCGCCCATCGACATGGCGGCTGTGGTGAAGCGTTTGACGATTTCTTCTGCAGGTTCCACTTCCTCAAGAGGCACCGCGGAGTGTCCCGTGGTGAATTCGAGCATGTCTTTGATCGTGATGGGGTCCTTAGCAAGTGAGGCTTTCACGTAATTTTCGTAGTCATCTTTTTCTCCATTTTTAATGTAGGTGTGGAGGTTTTTGATGACATCAGTGGTGAGAGCGTGCTCTTCCCCAGATTTGCGGAAGCGATTATAGCCAGGGTCACCGAGGTCGAGAGGCTTGTTTTCCGTTTCTTGCTGCCAGCCTGCGCGGTGGCGGTTGAGCGATTCTTCTGCGATGTCCTCGAAGCTCACGCCGCCGATTCGGCTATGAGTTCCGGAGAAGGCGAAATCAATGACATCTTTGCCAATGCCGAGTGCTTCAAAAATTTGAGCGCCTTGATAAGAATTGAGAACGGAAATTCCCATCTTGGACATGATTTTCAAGAG
Source organism: uncultured Verrucomicrobiales bacterium (assembly GCA_937930235.1). GTDB lineage: Bacteria > Verrucomicrobiota > Verrucomicrobiia > Verrucomicrobiales > Akkermansiaceae > SW10. Next base: position 23,589 of record CALGLJ010000031.1, read on the forward strand.
ACCTTTTTCGAGAGCCTTGCGGTAGTTTGCCATGGCCTTCTCGGGAGAAAGATCTTCGCCCAATTTTTTCTTGGTATCAGATGCTAAGACTTGTCGGACGGTGGCGTAGCCAAGGTATGGACAGACGGCCGTGGCTCCGAATCCGAAGAGACATGCAATTTGGTGCGTGTCGCGGGCTTCACCAGTTTCGATCACGAGAGAGGTCCGGAGACGCTTGCGGACGCGGGTGAGATGATGGTGAATGGCGCCCGTGGCGAGAACCGACGGGATCGGGACGTGGTCGTGACCTGTGGTGCGGTCTGAGAGAATGAGGATTTCGATTTTTTCGTCGACTGCTTTTTCTGCCTCGGCGCAGATCTGGTCGAGGGCTTCTTTGAGGCCGGGAGCGCCAGCGGAGACGGGCCAGGTGCAGTCGATAATTCGGCTTGGGAATCCGTGCTCGGTTCTTTCTTTGATCGCCGTGAGCTCTTGCTCAAAGAGGATGGCAGACTCCAATTGCAAAATGCGAGCGTGGCGTGGTGTTTCCTTGAGAAGATTGCGCTCTTTGCCAAGTCCGGCGCCTAGAGACATGACAGCCCATTCTCGGATGGGGTCAATGGGTGGATTGGTGACTTGGGCGAAAAGTTGTTTAAAGTAGGTGAAAAGAAGGCGCGGATAGCGGGAAAGTGGAGCGAGAGGAATGTCATCACCCATGGAGAAAACCGCTTCTTGAGCGCCTTTCATCATGGGAGGGAAGACCATGTCGAGATCTTCTGCGGTGATTCCTTGAGTGACCTGATGGCGAGAAAGCTCGATGGGATCGAAGTCTTCAGATGGGGTGTGAGGTTCAGCGGAGGCGTAGTCTTTGAGCTCGACGCGGTTTTCATCGATCCAAGTGTGATACGGTTGCTGAGCGGCGAGCTTTTCTTTCAGCTCCCGATCATAGAGGAGTTCTCCGGTCTCGGTGTGAGCAGACATCATTTGTCCGGGGCCGAGGCGTCCCCGGCGGATGATCTTCTCATTGGGAAGGGTAATCGCTCCCGACTCAGAGCCAATATAAAGGAGGCCATCCTCCGTAAGAGTGAAGCGGCTGGGACGGAGGCCATTTCGGTCGAGTCCGGCACAGAGTTTGATCCCATCGGTAAAGACGAGCCCCGCAGGGCCATCCCAAGGTTCGGAGAACGATCGATTATAGTCGTAGAACGCTTTAATTTTTTCAGAAATCTCATGATCGTGGCGATACGCGGGAGGGACGAGCATGCACATGGCGTGCTCGATGGACCGGCCAGACAGAGTGATCACTTCCAGAGCATGGTCGAGGGAAGCGGAATCTGATTCGTTGGAAGAGAGAAGGTTTTTGAGGAGATCGAGATCGTCTCCCCAAATTTCGGAATCAAAGAATTCTTCGCGAGAAGCCATCCAGTTACGATTTCCTCGCACGGTATTGATTTCGCCATTATGGCACATCATGCGGAAGGGCTGGCCCAGAGGCCAAGCGGGGAAGGTGTTGGTGGAGAATCGCTGGTGGTAGAGCGAGATGCCTGTTTGGAAATCAGAATCCTGAAGGTCGGAGTAAAACGCCCGGAGCGTGGCGGGCATGGCGAGTCCTTTGTAGGAAATCAGGCGGCTCGAAAGAGTCGGAATGTAGAAATTCGGGAGATCTTCGAACTCTCGTTCGATTTCGCGGCGGACGAGGAAGAGGGTGCGCTCGAAGGTGTCTTGGTCGATCCCTGCGGGCTTGCTCATCAGCAAATGCTGGATGTTTGGCTGAGATTTTTTAGCGATGACGCCGAGTTCGTCAGGATGAACGGGGACTTCCCGCCAGCCGATGAAGGGAATATTGCGTTTCGCGACTACCGATTCAGTGAAGCTTTGAACATGTGACGCTGCTGAAGCATCATCTCCGGGAAGGAAAAAGACCCCGACTGCGAGATCGTCTGCATCACCAGTGTAACCAAATTTTTCAGATGCTTTAGCAAAGAGGGGGCGGGGAATCTGAGCGAGGATGCCGGATCCATCACCAGTCTTCATATCAGCATCGACTGCTCCCCGGTGCTCCATATTGCAGACGGAGGTGATGGCATGGTCGATCACATCGTATGATTTCTTCCCATTGATGTAAGCGATCGCCCCCATTCCGCAATTCGCGGTTTCATTGTCCCAAGAATGAAGTGTGCCGGAGGTGTCTGGTGTGAAACGTGGATCGTATTGATTCATGGTGAAAAAGTAACTAATGGCGTGTTCTAAGCAGATTCTCTGCCGAGGGGGGCGGGAAAATAAGCCGGACTTGGGGAAATTGCCAAGTGTTACTTATAAGGAGAAATTGGACTAAAATGGAAAAACACACCGTGGATTTTAATTTTTAGAACGAAAAAGGCTTATTTTGAGCAAGATTTGAGCAAGAAATGTGGACAATTCCTTCTTGTGATAGAATGTGTGGGGCATCATGAAAAAAATGAGATGTGTTCTCTTTGCGTGCAGTTGTCTGACTCTGCCGAGTTTTGCTGAAGTGACGGTAAAAGTCGCGGGAATCCAGGTCATTCGTGAGACCTATGGTAAATCGGAATATGGCGCAGAGCTGTCACCTCTGAGCGGGCAGGTTGGGAGTGAAATTGGATTGCTCATCCTCAGCGAGAAGGGCGGGATTATCGGTCTCGATGAAAGAAAAAGCAGTCTTTCGGTATTCTCTGATGATCAGGGAGGAAATTTACAACCTGAGAAAAAATTCTTCGGGCCATTTAGCTTTCCGAAGGCCAGTCAAGACGGGAAAGCTCTGAGCGTTGGAATTAAGACAGACAAAACCCCGAAAGCGGGAGCGCAGAAGATGAAGGTCAAGGGCGAGCTCATGGTGAAAATAGGGACGGAGAAGAAAACGCATCAGGGGGAAGTCTTTGATTTGTCGAAGGAATCCGAGCAGAACGTGGGAGGATTAAAAATCAAGGTGTCAAAATTGGAAAAAGCGAATTTTGGAAATGCAGGCTTCGAATTCGAAATCAAATCCAAAGGCGATCTAAGCCAGATTGCATCTATTCAATTCTCTGATGCTCAAGGTAAAAAAATTGAGACAGATAAAAATGGCTCTAGCTCTTTTGGGGATGGGAAGATGACCCAATGGACTCGTTCTTATCGACTCAAGAAAAAGGAGGAGAAGGTGAGGCTGGAGATCGAACTTTGGGACAATCTGAAAACGGTGAGTGTTCCTCTTGATCTGGAATTTGGCATTGGCCTGTCAAAGTAAGTAAGATTGGCGTTTGCGTCCTTTGAAGAGGCAGGTTTCGGTGAAGCCTGCTTCTTTCAGGAGAGCGATTCCTTTTGAGAAATCACGCGCCACTTCTTGCGGGGAATGAGCGTCGGAGGAGAGGGTAATGGGGATCTCTGCCTCGGCGGCGAGTTTTAGAAATTCTGCGGAAGGGTATTGTTCTGCGCAGGGTTTGTGAAAGCCGGCGGTATTGAGTTCGATGGCGCTCTTTCCAGTCGCAATGGCTTCGATAACGGGATCATAGAAGCGGCGAAGATCTCCTTCGGGAGTGTAGGCAAATTTTTTGATGAGGTCGGGATGTCCGAGAAAGTCAAAGATCCCAGAGCGGGCCATGGTTGCGTATTCTTTCCAGTATTGCGTCCACACTTGCTCGACATCGGTCTCGGCCCAGCGCCCGAGCCATTTGGGATTATCAAAGTCCCACTTGTCTCCAAGATAGTGAATGGAGCCGATGAGGTAGTCCCAATCGTAGCAGGATGTGAGGTGCTCGATCCACTTTTGGCAATCGGGGAGCCAATCGCACTCTAGCCCGGCTCGCACGGGGAGGTTTTCACCTGCGTGTTCCTTTGCTCGGTGGATCCATTGAAAATATTTTGGGAGATCTTTTTCTAGCATACGCCAGTCATCAAAAGGCTCGGGGGACTGCGGGGCGTGATCTGAAATACCGTATTCGGCGACTCCGGAGGCGATAGCGGCATCGATATATTCTTCCGGTTCCCCTACCGCGTGCAGGCAGAGAGGGGTGTGAGTGTGGTAATCTGCAGGAAGGGTGTGCTTTGACGTTGTCGCCATCACTTTGTCATACTAGGTTCTTCAGTAGGCGCAATGCCCAAGCGATCATGTCTCACCTTGATACTGTTTTTTCGGCCCCAAATCGGTTTACAGAACCACTCTTTGAAATTTTAAAGCGCCATCCTAAGCGAATCGTTTTTCCCGATGGGGAAGATGCTCGGATACTGAGAGTGGCAGAAAAGATGGTGGAGCTAGAGATTGGCATTCCGATCTTGCTGGGCAATCGCGAGAAGATCTTTGCGCTGGCTGCGGAGCATGAAATTGGGAAAGAGCTCATCCGAGTCATCGATCCCGTGAAGTCTTCTGACTATCCGTTATTTTGTGAGCGTTTGAAGCGCATTGAGAAATATATGGGAAATGAAGGCACGGATGTGGAGCAGATGCTTACCAATCCACATTATTTTGCTGCGATGATGCTGCAGAATGGCCAAGCTGATGCTTGCGTTGCCGGAAATGAAACGCCCCCTGCGGGAGTGTTCCGCCCGCTTCTTCATCTCATTAAGCCGAATGAGGCAATCCCGCATGTCTTTTCTGCGACGATTCTGGTGTCTGATGTGATGCAGCACTTTGGTCGTGATGGGCTCCTTTTTCTGGCGGATACGAATATGAATTTGGATCCGGATGTGGAAGAACTGGCTGCGATTGCGAGCGAAACAGGTCAATTAGCGCGTCATTTCCTAGGGCGCCGGGTGCGGGTGGCCCTGCTGAGTCATTCGACTCTTGGTTCTGCGAGCGGTCCTTCGGTGCAGAAGGTGCAGGCGGCGACGGCATTGGCTCGCGAAAAGGTCTCGGCGATGGATTTTGAAATCGATGGGGAACTCCAAGCTGATGTGGCGCTGGATGCGGAGGCGTCAGAGATGAAGCTGCCCGGGCAAGAGAAGAAAGATCCTGCGGATGTTCTCGTGTTTCCCTCTCTGGATGCCGCTCACATTTCGATGAAGCTCCTTGTTCACTTAGGAGGTGCTCAGGCATATGGACAGCTCATTATGGGGCTGACTCGACCTGCGGCTCAGGTGCCGCGGACGGCATCGGAAGAAATGATTCTTGGAACCGCCGCCGCCGTCGGAGTGGAGGCGATCAAGTATCGTGACTTACACCAAGAGTGAGACTGAAGACCCTCGCATGGAGTGGGGGCTGTTTGTGCACGGCGCGAGGACAAAGCTTGCGCCGGCCTAGTCAGGCCATCATATTTCCGCGCGATGCTCCGCTCCCTCATGACATTTTCCGGATTCACTCTGCTGAGTCGGATTTTGGGTTTTCTGCGTGATATTCTCATTGCGCGCTTTCTAGGAGCAGGTGTCGTCGCCGACGCGTTTTTTACGGCCTTCCGATTTCCAAATATGTTTCGTCGCATTTTTGGAGAAGGCGCCTTCAATGCGGCCTTCGTCCCTCTCTTTGGGAAACGCGTCACGACAGATGGCAGGAATGCGGCGATGCAGTTCGCTAACAATGCATTTTCTGTTTTGGCTGTGGTCCTGTCCATCCTGACTGTGATCGCTATTTTTGTGATGGGGCCGATCATGCTGATGGTAGTGCCTGGTTTTTTAGCGAAGTTTGATGAATCGCTGACGGAAGCTCCGCAGGAATTTCGAATTTCCCTCAAAGGAGCGCGTGCCGTTTATTTTGAAGGCAAGAGTGCGGAAATCTATGACCTGAAAGTCGTCGAGCGAGGGAGCCCGCAAGTGACAAAGGTTCTGGCGGAGACTTTCGGAGGAGAGACGCAAGCGGTGGGGGAGAGTCTTCCGATACTGGAGGTGCTAGATCAGGCGATCATTGATCGCGAGGAAACTCTGAAAGAGGAAACTGCCGAGGCTGCTCGAGCGCGCTTTTACCATGAGGAACGCTGGCAATTTAGCGATCAAGGTTCTCTGCATATCCCGTTACCGAAGAATCATGATTTCGCTATTCTTGAAGGAAAGGTGAAGGGGGAGGGCGATCTCCAGATTTTCCGAAATCATCCTTCGGCATTCCAGCTCACCGTGAAGCTATCTCAGATCACATTCGTTTATCTGATGTGCATGGCTCTCGTGGCGCATTTGAGCGGAGTGCTCACAACTTTGAAGAAATTTGCCGCCCCTGCTTTCGCTCCGGTTCTACTCAATATCGTCTTTATTGTTGGGCTCTTAGGATTTGTGCGATTTACCGAGAGTAAAGGGGAGTCCCTCGCTTGGTGTGTCGCAATTGCAGGATTCGTTCAACTCGCTTTCCTGTGGTGGGTCTGTCGGCGGGCTGGCTTACCGGTGGCGTTCAAAAATCCGGTCCTCGATAGTGATACGAAACGTCTGATCCTGCTCATGGGGCCAGGGGTCATTGCGGCAGGGATTCAGCAGATCAACTTACTCATCGGCGGGATCATCGCCTCATTCCAACAAGGTGCGATTTCTTTTCTCTACTACTCTGATCGCGTTTATCAACTTCCCTTGGGGATGATTGGAATTGCCTTTGGGATGGTTCTTTTACCCGAAATCACGCGCTTGCTGAAATCGGATAAAGAAGAAGAGGCGTCCCAAACAATGGTGAGCGGCATTGAGCTGGCAATGATGATCACCGTGCCGGCGGCGATCGCGCTGATGGTGATTCCGCGTGAGATTATTTCCGTTCTGTTTGAACGGGGCGACTTCCGTGCGGAGGATTCGATTCAGACTGGTCGTGCCTTAGCGGCCTTTGCGCTAGGGCTCCCTGGTTATGTATTGATTAAAGTTCTCCAACCGGGATTTTTCGCACGTGAGGATACCAAATCTCCCATGAAAATGGCGGGAGTGACCGTGCTCGTGAATATTGTCGTGAGCTTACTGCTCTTTCCCTTCTTTCAGCACGTCGGAATCGCTTTCGCGACCTCCGTAGCGGCTTGGGTGAATGTCGCTCTCCTCTGGTGGGGCTTGAAGGGGTTTGTGTATTTGGAAAGCCAGAATCGGAGAAAATTACTAGGAGTCGTGATTGCTAGTGTGGTGATGGCAGTCGTGCTCATGCTAGCGCGTCCTTTCTTGATGCCTTGGTTGGATGGTGACTACTGGCAGAAAGTCATCGCCATGATTCTCCTGATTGGAGTAGGCGGGTCTGCATACGCTCTGGGGGTGATTCTTTTGAAGGTAACCAGTCTTCAAGAGCTCAAAGAAGCGTTCCGTCGATAAAGTTTATCTTTTTAAATAATAAAAGACTCCAAGATAATATCTTGAAGCCTTTTTGTGTTATTGATTTTTTGATAATGACTATAATTGCTTCTGCAAATCATTATATTTTTTACGGAGTCCCTGAAGCTCAGTTTCACGTTCAGAGATTTGATCGAGCAGGTCTGCGAGGTCCCGCAATACCCCTGAGTGGTTTGCGGAGACTTTTAATGCTCGAGTTCCCATCACCGCACCACCCTGACGAACCCAGTTATGAATCGTCAGTTGCGTAATGTTGAAATGTTTACTCGCATTTGCGACACCACCGCGGCCGTGTTTGACATTGTAGTCATTGACCCATTTGAGGACCTCTGCCTTTTCGGCGGAGGTATATCTTTTGCCTTTGCTGTTAGCCATGTGCATAGTTAAGGCGATATGTCGAATGGGACAAGCATAAAATAATAATCCTTGTGGCTAGGGTAATACTCACTCAAGGATAAGCTTTTGCAGCTCAATCATGCTACGGGCTTGATAAGCAGCGCTCTGGGTGACCGTTTCTCGTGATATGAATTTTATGAATGCAACAAATATGTCGACAAATTCTTTTGTTTCGAGGTCGCTCACTCCGTCTCCGACCATTATAAGGCGATCTGGTTGAGCTTTATTTTTGATTTCATTAATAATTTCCGGCTTTCCTCCATTTCTGGTGGTGGGGTAGTCGGCATCGAAGCCTGCGTAGCGCCCATCATCGTGAAAATAGAGCGGCACCGCTTCGATTTTTTCGATATTCAGCTCTTTCGCCAGTGGAATGATGCATTCCTTGAAGCCTCCTGAGATGATGATGACCTCCCAGCCAGCATTTTGGAGCGCGGATATGGTGTCTTTGGCGCTTGGTTCGATGTGTTCCAGATAGAGAGCGCCGATGTCTTGGCACTGTTGACGAGTCGGCTGGATGAGCTCTAGGCGTCGTCCAAAGACCTCTTCAATGGCGATTTCGCCATTCATGGCCTGATTGGTTAATTCTTCGACTTGAGCGAAAACTTCGGGACCAGCGAGGCGGGCAAGTTCATCAACGCCTTCGATCGCAGAAAGAGTGGAATCACAATCAAAGGCGATTATTTTTTTCATAACGAACTGATTTATAGAGAGGAATCTCCGTAATACGCTTGTAAGGCTTCGGGAATGTGGATGGAGCCGTCTGCTTGCTGATGCTGTTCTAGCAGGGCGACTAATAGACGTGGTAAAGCCGTGCCAGAGCCATTGAGGGTATGGCAGAAGTGGTTTTTACCCTCCTCATCTTTGTAGCGTAGTTTCATCCGGCGTGCCTGATAGTCGGTAAAGCATGAGCAGCTAGAGACTTCTAAATATTTCCCCTGACCGGGGGCCCAGACTTCGATGTCGTAGGTTTTACTGGATGAAAATCCGACATCTCCGGTGCAAAGCTCGATCACTTGGTAATGCAGATTGAGCTTTTGTAAGACGGCTTCCGCATGTCCGGTGAGTTCTTCAAGAAGAGCGAAGGAGTGATCTGGGTGGACGATCTGAACCAGCTCGACTTTATCAAACTGGTGCATGCGAATGATGCCTCGATTATCTCGTCCTGCGCTTCCAGCTTCCCGGCGGAAGCAAGGAGTATGAGCGGTGAGCTTGATCGGGAGGTCTGCTTCGGTCAGCAGGGTGTCGCGGTAAAGATTGGTGACTGGGACTTCGGCGGTCGGTGCGAGGAAAAATTCATTCTCCTCGGTACCATACATGTCGTCTTCAAATTTCGGTAGCTGGCCCGTACCTTCCATACATTCCCGTTTCACAATATGTGGAACATTCACTTCCTCATATCCGTGCTCGCGAGTTTGGAGGTCGAGGAGGAATTGAATTAAGGCCCGCTGGAGGCGCGCTCCCTTATCTCGGTAGACCGCAAAGCCTGAGCCGGAGAGACGGGCGGCGTCATCAAAGGAGATGAGGCCCAGCCTTTCGGCAATTTCGAGATGATCGGAAGCTTCGTCAATTGTTGGTTTTTGGCCCCATGAGCGGATCACGGGATTTGATTCCTCATCACGGCCGACGGGAGCTTGTTCATGCGGGAGGTTAGGAATGGTGAGGAGGAGTTCTAGCTGGCGGTTCGCGGCTTTCGTTCCATCTTCATCGAGCGCCTTGATCGCGTCTCCGATTTTTTTTACTTCGGCTTCGATTCCGGAAGAATCTTCCCCGTTGGCTCGGAGCATTCCGATTTCCTTGGATGTTTTTTTGCGCTGTGATTGCAGAGCTTGTTTTTCGGTCTCGCTTTTGCGGCGGATTTCGTCGCAAGCGAGGACTTCATCGATCAGGTCTGCCGAACCATCGTAACGATGAGTCAGGCGAGCTTTGACGAGATCGGGATCTTCACGGATAAGCTTAATATCGAGCATGGGAGCGCGTTAAAATTACGTAGGGGCGCATAGGGTATATTCACGAAATTGGCAAAGCTGGATTCAATATAATAAAATCATCTCGATCTAATTTGTTGATTGAGAGCGTGTTATTATATTTTCAAGATTGTGTCGAATGCGAGCTGAGGACGGTGATATTCGGGTGAATAAAGAGCGGCTTCGGAGACCAATCCGAAGCCGCTCGCACAAAGCCAGGATGCTCCGATGGAGAAAATCCTGACACGCCGAAGCGTCTGGGAGGAAAGGTAGCGAATGAAGATGATTTGTCCATGGATCTCAGCTCAGAATGAGCTGAAGCGCTGTGAAGCCTGTGAGATCACGGATTGTGCAAGTGAGAAAATTTGACACAGTTCTTCTTTTGATCTCTGCAATTACTGAATATTGCGTGCCAATTCTGCAAATCGGCCATTTTTTTCGAGAAGTTCGGCGTAGCCGCCTTGTTCGATGACGCGTCCTTTTTCGAGAACAAAGATGCAATCTGCATTTTGAATGGTGGATAGGCGGTGTGCAATCACGATACTCGTGCGATTTTTCATGAGTTCATCGAGTGCTTGTTGAATCAGAAGCTCTGTTTGATTATCCACGGAAGCGGTCGCTTCATCGAGTAGGAGTATGGGAGGGTCCTTGAGCAGGGCGCGGGCGATCGATAGTCTTTGTTTTTCTCCACCCGAGAGTTTGACTCCACGCTCTCCCACATTTGTATCGAGTTGATCAGGGAGTTCTCGGACAAAATCAGCGGCGCGTGCTGCTTCGAGAGCTTTCCAGAGTTCCGCATCAGATGCTCCTCTCTTAGCAAGGGTCATGTTTTCTCGCACGGAGCCATTGAAGAGGAATGCTTCCTGAGTCACATAGCCGATGGAATCACGCAGGGAATTTTTTGAGAGTGTTTTGAGATCTTGTCCATCGATGGATAATTTCCCGGAGTCGTATTCATAAAAGCGACAGAGCAGATTCACGATGGTCGACTTTCCTGCGCCAGTGGTCCCAGCAAGGGCAATCGTTTCCCCAGGTTGAGCTTCTAGTGAAACTTCATGCAGCGTCGGTTGACCCTCGTCGTAGGCAAATGAGATCTGATCAAATTTCACATGCCCTTGTACCGGGCTGGCGAGAGGCGCTCCGCCGGTGGCATCGGGTTCGTCTTCGGAATCTAAAATTTCAAAAACCCGATCTGCTGCTGCGCGTGAGGAGAGGGCCATCTGGTTCAGCTGATGAAGCTTGCTGATGGGTTCATAAAACAGAGAGAGGAGGAGGAAGAACGCAAGTAGATCTTCGGGATCCATCGTTCCCTGCATCACCGCATATCCTCCAAAGCTCAGCACTAAAATATACCCCATGCTATTAAAGAAGGACATTCCGGGGTTGTAGAAGGCCCACCACTTCATGACGCGTAAAGTGGCCCGCCGCATCGCGTTAGAGAGACGATTGAAATGCTGATGCTCGTCTTGCTCAGCGGCGTAAGCTTTGATCTGCCGGATGCCTGCGATGTTGTCGTGGAGAAGTGCATTGAGATCGGAGGAGGCGTCTCGTTGTTTTTTGTAACGGGATTTCGCGTTACGCGTATAAATAAAGGCACCCATCGCCAGAAGGGGGACGGGGAGGGTGGCCCATAAGGCAACGGTAGCATTCATCCAATACATGGTCGCTCCGACTGCGACGATTTGAATGGTGGAGATCAGACCCAGCTCAATGCCATCGATCAAGATGCGCTCCATCGCCGTAACATCTTCCACCACGCGCGTCATGATGTCTCCAGTGCGTCTGGTATCAAACCAGCGGAGAGGAAGGCGTTGGATCTTCTGATAGAGGTCAGAGCGGATGTCGAAGATGACTTTCTGCTCAAAGTGATTATTCAAGAGGATGCGCGCGCAATTGAGGGCATCTTTTAGAAAAAATCCCAATAATCCTAATAATACCCAAGGAACGAACTCATCGAAACGCTTTTCGGGGATAATCGTGCCCGAGATATGGCGGGTGACGAGTGGAAAGACGATCACAGACGCCGCCATAATAGAGGCACAAAGAAATTGGGCCCCTCCTAAAAGTGGATACCGGCTCAAATAAGAAAGGACACGTAAGACGCTCTTCACTCAGCCCAACTTGGCTTTCATCGACTCAGATGCAAGCGATCAGGGCCTCCAAAAGATAAAAAAATCTAAAACATTTACGTTTCGTTGAATTTTCTGATTGCCGGAGGGAGGTGCATACCAGTAAGTTCACTCAACCCACACCGGAACGTTCAATTCACTATGGCTAATACCTTTGGAATCCTCGCTGCTCTTGTCCTCGCTTTCGCTGCCTATGTAGCGTCTAAAAATAAAGATTCTCTCAATGAAGAGATCGTAAAAATTAAAAGTGAATCCGCTTCTCTGAAGCGAAATGAAAAAACCTTTTCTGATCTCGTCGCGGAAGTCGCAGATCTCGACGGACAGACTAAGGACTTCGAAGCTGAGACTAAGGTCAAGCAAGGCGAAATTCAAAAGCAACAACTTAAGAATAGCGATATTGAAACTCAGATTGCCGATAAAGAGGCCGAAGCGAAAGAAGCTGAAGCAACGGCGGACCGAGCTGACGAGATTTTGAAAGAGCTCGGAGATGCTCGTGATTTGATTCCTGAACTCAAACGTCTCAAATCCTCCCTCGCAGATCTTGATGATCAACTTTCCGTAAGACAGGCCGAGGTTTCTACCTTGGAGAATAATAAGACCACCTCGACAACCGAATCGAAAGACTTATCAAAACAGCTCAGTAGTCGGAACACTGGTAAATCTTACTTCGTATCTGCTCGTATCCGCTCCGTTTATCGCAATTGGGGGTTCGTCACCCTCAGCGCAGGTGATTCTGCTGGCGTCGTTGCAAAATCCAAGCTGAAGGTTCTTCGTGGTGATGAGGAAGTCTGCCAGCTCATCGTGACCGCAGTAGAAACAAATTCAGCTGCCGCGAATATCATTCCGAGTTCAATCAAAGGCGAACTCGATATTTCCATCGGCGATGTTGTCGTTCCTATCGATGAGGCTCCCACCGCCCAGCAGTAATTTTCATCAACCTTCTGATCTACTTATACCATGAAAAATTTATTTTACCTTCTTGCAGTTATTTCCATTGGTGTTGCTGCTTTCTTTGGTTGGCAAGTGAAGGCCAATACCGAAGATAAAATTACGAAACGTGATGACCTTATTAACCGCAATAAGATTCAGACGAGCAAAATTAACGAGCAAACTGAAAACCGGAAGCTGGCGACTAAAGAAAGAGATGCTTCTCGTGATGCCAAAAACATCGCGGTAGCAGAGCTGGATAAATCCAAGAGTGACTTTGGCATTCTGAAGCGCACTCTCTCAGAAGTTGAAGCTCGTCAGGAAGATGCAAATGCTCGCGTCGAGAAGAATGAGCAACTTTTAGCCGAAATTAAGCAGCAAGTCCCCGGTGATATCCGAATCGAAGATGTCCCACAAGTTGTGAACGATCTCCGCGAAGAGGAGAAAGCGAAGAATAAATCACTCGAAGAACTCAACCTTGTTCATAGTAAATTGGACAAAGAAGTGATTAAGCTTAAGGAAGACATTGTGCGCACCTCTGGTAAAATCCAAGAAAGTAAGAAACGCGTTGGAAATAATGACTTTGAAGCTTCCGTATCAGCAGTGAATCATGATTGGGGTTTTCTTGTGATTGGTGCCGGTGAAAAATCTGGCCTCACTGGTGAGTCTAAGCTCTTAGTGAAGCGTTCTGGCCGGCTTGTTGGTAAAGTCGCCATATCAGCTCTGGAAGCGAATCAAGCGATTGCTGAAATTGTTCCTGGATCATTTGCCAAAGGAGTGGTTGTGCAAGCTGGAGATCGCGTGATTCTTGAGAGCGTGAATCCAAACTAATTCTCGATTTACATTACCGACTCTCACAAAATCTCAAAAAGCGATCCAATCAGGGTCGCTTTTTTTTGATTCTTCCTCATGAGTTT
>CALGLJ010000032.1 GCA_937930235.1 uncultured Verrucomicrobiales bacterium
AAATGTGAGCGCGAGATTGGGTTCGATCCCGACGGTGAGTGAGTCAGGCGCGAGTTTCTCCTGCATGAGGAGTCCGGCGAAGGCGATCATGGCGGCATTATCTGTGGTGAGTGCTGGAGGGGCGAGTTGGAGGTGGATCTGCTCTTGAGCACAGGCTTTGGCGAACGCATCTTGGAGCGCTTGATTACAGGCCACGCCTCCTGAGAGGGCGATGAGGCGGTGCGAGTCTTTTTTCGCAGCTCGCATCGTTTTTTTCACAAGAGTATCGATGACTGCACTCTGGAAGGATGCAGCCAGATCAGGGAGGTGGTTTTTAGGTTCAGCCAGTTTTTGCGTGGCGTAGAGAACCGCTGTTTTTAAACCGGAAAATGAAAAGTTACCGTGATCTTCGTGGATCATAGCTCTGGGGAAATCAAAGGCTTGGGCGTTTCCGGTGCGTGCCGCTTTTTCAATCTCAGGGCCGCCAGGGTAGGGCAGATCCAGCATCCGTCCTACTTTATCAAATGCTTCCCCAGCCGCATCATCAATGGTGCTGCCGACTTTACGGTAGTTACGGAATCCCTCTACGGAGATTAAGAGGGTATGGCCGCCGGAGACGATCAAGCCGAGATGACGTGGGATGTCACCAGGATGGGAGAGGAAAGGGGATAGGAGGTGGCCTTCCATATGATTGACGCCATAAAATGGTTTCTGAGTCGCGACGGAGAGGCTCTTGGCATATGAGAGTCCAACGAGTAGCGAGGATGCCAGGCCGGGGCCGTGAGTCGCCGCGAAGGCATCGATCTTGGAAAGAGAGACTCCTGCTTCTGTGAGAGCTTGCTCGACGAGTGGCTGGATTCTTTGAGCATGATTACGACAGGCGACCTCTGGGACGACTCCGCCGTATTGACGATGGATTTCGATTTGGGAAGAAATGAGCGAGCAAAGTAACTCTGGAGCGTTTTTTGATCGCCGAATGATGGCAACCGCTGTTTCGTCACAGGAGGATTCAATCGCTAAAAGCATCGGAGGAAGAAAATCTGAAATGTGGTAATTTGAAACCCAAAATAATGAAAACATCATTTCAAATGATACTGGCCTTAGTGTTATCGATTTCTAAGAATGTTCATCATGCCTGAAGATCCCTCCGTGAATGACGAGCAGCCAACGAAGCGTGAGTGGGCCTCCTTTTGGAGTCTGGTGGGGATGCAGACGACGAATGCCTTTAATGATAATTTTGCAAAATTCATTCTGATTCCCCTCGGGGTGGCATTGGCTTCCCAGAAAGCGGTTTTTGAGGGTATCGAATATCTTTTTGGGTTACTGACGGTGTTGCCCTTTATCCTGTTTGCTCCCACGGCGGGGTGGTTGGGAGATCGTTTTTCGAAAAGTGTCATTATTCGATGGTCCTCCTGGATGCAGCTTTTCGTTTTATTGTTGATGGGGGGAGCCTTGGCCTTGCATTCATTGCCTTTGTTGTTGTTTTCCTTTTTTCTGCTAACGACGCAATCTGCTCTTCTGAGCCCTTCCAAAATGGGGGTGGTGAAGGAGCTTGTCGGGTCACGTAGGCTGGGCTTTGCGAATGGGGTGATGGAGGGCACCGTGATTTTAGCCATTCTATCAGGCCAGATTATCGGTGGTCTTTCTTTTGATCAATGGGGGAGGCAGGCCGGGAAAGGGGTGTGGGAATCTGCCATGGTTCCGATTTTATGGGTTCTGATTGGAGCAGGGATCTCCTTGGTGCTCTCACACATGATTCATAAGACGAAGGCACATGGGGTAGAAAAATACCACAGAGCCCTCGCCTGCCGTCACTTTAGAGATTTGAAACGCCTCAAAAAGGATGCCCCCCTATGGCGATGCACCCTCGGAATTGCTTTTTTCTGGGGGTTTGGGGGATTTTTACAATTTCTTCTCATTCAGATTGCGGCAGAGAAGACTGGGGGAGACTTGGGAATGGGAGTGGAGACCGCTCTCTTGTGGGTTCCCGTGGTGGTTGGGATTGTGTTGGGAAGCGCTTTGGCGAGTTGGATTTGTAAACGGAGAAATGAGTTAGGTTTGGTGGTCTTTGGGGGAGTCATCATGACGGTGGCAACGCTCTTTTTGGCCATGAGTTTGACTTCGAATTTCTTCCTCGGTTTGGCGGGATTTGGCAGTGCTCTTTTTTTAGTTCCCCTGAATGCGTATTTCCAAGACCGAGTTCCCGAAGGCGAGCGAGGGTTGCTTTTATCGGCTTCGAATCTTTGTACGAATCTTTTCGGAGTATTGGCGATGGGGTTGCAGTTTTTGTTGAAGACGATCGGGATTCCTCCTTTTGTGCAGTATCTCTTTGTCGCGTTGTTGTGTGGGGTGGCGACGGTTTATATCATGCGACTGCTTCCGAGGGATTTTGTCCGTTTACTTATCCTCGGTGTCTTTCGCTCGATTTATAAAGTCCGCGTTCAAGGATTGGAAAACATTCCGGAGAAAGGAGGCGTGTTGCTTGTGGCAAATCATTTGACATACATTGATGGACTGGTTCTTTCGTCCGCGTGTCCGAGATCGATTCGGTTTTTAATGTTTGCTGATTGTTTCGAGCGGAAGTGGCTGGGTAAAGCGGTTCGCTTTTTTGATACGGTCCCGATCTCTCCGAAACGCGCCAAGGATGCCATCCGAGTGGCGAGTGAAGCGCTCAAAGAGGGAGCCGTTGTGTGTATTTTTCCCGAAGGTCAGCTCTCGCGAACCGGAGGGCTGAGCGCCCTTCAGCGTGGTTATCAGATGATCGCGCGCAAAGCTGGAGCGCCTATTTTGCCGGCATATATGGATGGATTATGGGGGTCGATTTTCTCGTTCTCGGGGGGGAACTTTTTGAAGAAGCGCCCGAAGTCGGTTCGTTATGGAGTTTCAGTGGCTTTTGGGGAAACTTTGGACCCGAAAGATGATCTCTTAGGCTCTCTGACTCGGCTTTCTGCGCTGACCGTGGAGGATCGAGAGCCTGCGTTCCGTAAATCCCAGTCCACTGAGCCGCAGTTGCTCTCAGATCTTCCCTATGGCTGGAGTGAGATGAAAGAGAAGGCTTGGGCGACTGATGCACGTGGCTGTCAACTTAGGATCAATGCTTTGCAGTTGAGTCAGGTCAATATCGCAAGCCGAGAGTCACGCCTTTTAGTGGAAGTGGCTCAGGATCAGGATGAGTCGATTATTTTAGGCATTTTATGGCCCATTGCCATTCATGCGCCTGTCGCGCTCATTGATCAGGGGAGTGCCGATGAGGCCATCCTGGCACTGGTGAGCAGAGAGAGACTGAATCATGTGGTCTTATGTCATGTCAGGAATCGAAAGCATTTGATTCAAAAGCTGCGGCAGAAAAACGTCACAATTTGGAGCGTGGATGGCGAGGCAGAAGGGGTGTATCCGCTCCATGTGAATCAAGGGCGAATCGTCAGCTATACTTTACCGCATCCTGACTACGAAACGACGACTCAACTTCCCCAGCTTGGGACGAAGCCAGATACCATCGGGCGTATTCTTCCGGGTTCTTACCTTTCCGAAAAAGGGGTGGAGGGGCCTGCGTATCCGAACCCCGTGACCGGCCTCACGCTCGATGAAGATTCCTTTTTAGGACCGGCAAAATCTCTGGATGAAGACTCACTTTCGTGCGATCGTGAGATGAGTTGATGACACATCGAGACAAACATTTACTCTACCTAGAGATTGCCAAGCTTGTGGAAGCAGGCTTTGGGATGCGTGAAACGGCGAAGACCATTCAAGCGACTGGGGTGAGTGCAGAGCAGCAGGAGCTTCTCGCCTCGGTGGTTGAGTCACTGGAAAACAGTGCGTCCATTGCCGATGCTTTTGACCATAGTCCGATGGATTTATCAGAGATGGAAAAAAGCATCATCGATGCCGGAGAGCGCACGGCTCGACTTGCGCCAGCCTTTCAGGAGTTGGGGGAGTATTTCGAGCTTCTCGCTACTTCACGTAAAGAGATGATCAAGAGTCTCATCTATCCGGCAGTACTCTTCCATGTTGGGATTTTAATTTCTGTTGTTCCTTTGACAATCGGAGCGGAACCACTCGGAGGATGGAGTATTCTCTTGCGATTTGTGATCGCCTTGGTGATGGGATACCTTGTGATTTATGGGATGTATTATGGCTTGAAGCGCCTCTTCGAGAAAGCGCCGGAAGATGCCAAAATTGACCGCCTTTTAGGTAAAATTCCGTTTTTAGGAAAAGCCCGTAAGATGCTGGCATTGGCTCGGTTTACCAAAGTGTATCATGGGAGTTTGGTTTCAGGATTGAGCATGTCGCAAACGGTGGCGATGTCGTGCCGTGCTTCAAATAGCGGAGTGATTCAGGAAGCTGGGAATGATCTTCTCAAGGTCGTCGCCGATGGGCACGAGATCGGCCCTGAATTACAGAAGCATGAGGTTTTTCCGGCGGCTTTTTCGCGCTCCTATCTGACGGCGGAAAAGGCGGGATCATTGGATGAAGACCTCGCACGTTGGGGGAAGGTGTTTGGCGAAGATGCCCAGAAAAGTGCGAAGCGTCTTTCGGTGGTGGTACCTCAGATTTGCTACGGGCTTGTGGCTATTTATATTGGATGGAAAATCGTTTCCTTCTACGGAGGATACTATCAGCAGATTGAGGATGCCATTGAAGGGGATTTTTAAAAGTCAGGCTCTCCACTTGCTATTTGCGATTCTGTAGAAATTCGGCAAGGTCGTCATAGAGTCCAGACTGATTGGCAAAGCTGGCATAGTTGGATGCTTGCTCGAGCCACTCGAGCGTTGTGGGGCGTGCCGCTTTGATAGATTTTAAGAGCTCTTTCTGGGTGATGACATGATCATTGCCAGTTCGCATGATTTCGTGAATGACTGCTTCGGAGGTCTTTTCAATCACGGCCTGAATATCGGCTCCCGAGAATTGGTCGGATCCTTTGGCGAGTTTCTTGAAATCGATTTTTTCCTGGGGAATGTCGGCCATCAGGATTTGAAAAATCGCGGCCCGCGCTTCGAGATCTGGCGGAGGAATGAAGAGGACGTGATCAAAGCGGCCGGGGCGTCGGAATGCACTATCGATGCGCCATGGAGTATTGGTCGCACCAATGATGAGAACATCTTCATTATGAGAAGAGGCACCATCGATTTCGGTGAGCAGGGTGTTGACGAGAGAGGCCGAGTTGCCTGCGTCGCTCCGTTTGACTCCGAGTGCATCGACTTCATCGATAAAGATGATCGTGGGGGCTTTGCGGCGGGCCGTTTCGAAAAGGTCATGAATCCGGCGCTCGGCCTCGCCCATCCACTTCGAGAGGATGTCGTGAATAGAGATGGAGATGAAATGTGCGCCACATTCTCCGGCAGTCGCTCGTGAGATGAGGGTCTTACCACACCCCGGAGGGCCGTAAAAAAGGAGCCCTCCGCCAGAGCGTTTCTTGAATTTTTCAAAAAGCGCCTTGTTTTTGAATGGGTAAATGATGCTCATGCGAATGCGTTCCTTGAGCGCTTCCATTCCCCCAATGTCAGAAAAATCGATGAGTTTTTTTTGATCGGCAAGAACCTCGTCTACCGTGGAATCTGTTTCAATGAAGTCATCAGGTTCGATTTCATCGCTCATCCCAGCAGGGACAGGAGTTTTGGTGATAGCAGATTGCATCACCGGTTCCGATTGATCGAATTGGGCTTCGAATTCAGGGTTTTCGAGAGATTCATCGATCAGGGTCGCGATTCCATAATGCTTTTTCGCATCCTTGAGAATGCCGCGTTGTTGATAGATCTCTGCTTTGAGGAGATAAGCCGGAGCGCAGGCTTTGTTGGCCTCGATGACTTGATCGAGGAGCTTCAGTGCTTCGTCGCCATGTTTGACAAGTAAGACGCGGGCGATGGCGAGGCGGGGTTCTTCTTCTTCTGGAAAGGGGGAATGGGAGAGGAGGAGTTCTCCGGCTTCCAAAGCGCGCCCATCTGCGAGATGAAGCTCTGCGATGTGAAGTCGGAGCTCCCAGTGATCCGGGGCAGCATCCAGCGCAGGCATCAGGAGAGAAATCGTTTGATCATTCATGGAGTCGTTTCAGGGTCGTGCAGGATTTTGTTTTTCTTGTCGCGTCTTTTTTTTCGCCACCAGTCTCGAAGCATGAGGCTCCAGCTTGTGAGAATAAGAAGTGTGGCCCCACCGGAACAGAGGAGAGCAATCCATTCGACGAAGACATTTTGATTGTGCTGCTTGTTCCATATCCAAGCAATGAAAGACCAAAAGCTGATGATGATGGTGATGAAGATTCCCCAACGAAAAGAAAATGGAAGATGGTGAATTCGAGCGAAGGGACCACGATAGAGGGTGATTTTCCCCATTTTTTTATGAATCTCTGCGAGCGTGAGCCATTCATAAATCTTCGCCATGGGCCAGAAGAGGGTGAAAAATACCAGAAAGAGGGCGGCGATTCCGATGATGAGAAATTTCGCGCAAAAGAAGAGAATGATGAGGGGCCATTTTAAGCGCCAAGCGGTTTCACAAAGTCCCAAAATCCACATGCCAAAATCGAAGGGAGCCCATAAGATGCGTAACATCGGGTCTCGTTGGCGGAGGAAATGAATGAGCCGGGTTTGATTCGCCTGATCTGCAGGGTCCAAGAAGAGGGCCTGCCGGAAATGCTCCTCGGCTTTCGCTGGGTTCTTGAGTTCGTTGAAGTAGATCTCTCCCAGTTTAGAGTGGGCGTAGTCGTCTTCGGGATTTTTAGAAAGAAGGAGCTCGTAGGCTGCGATTTGTTCTTCCGGGCTGAGTTTTTCCTCTCCCTCATCTATCGCTCCGACTAGCGCCCGAAGGTCAATGAGTCTTTCATCTTCTGGTTGGATGGCGGCCGCTTTTTCGATGCAGAAAAGGGCCTGTTTAGAATCATCAAACTGGAGACAGAGATACGCTGAAAGGATCCAATTTTCCTCATCATCAGGGTCGAGGGATACTGCGACTCGGGCATGATCCTCGGCGATGCCCAGTCGTCCCATCTTCCAGTATGTATAGGAGAGAGTCTGAAAGGCCACATCCATTTCCGGTTCCAGCGAGATCGCCTGTTTCAGGTGTTTCTCGGCAGCTTCTAACTGGCCGAGCTGGAAATAGGTGTATCCAAGTTGATGATGGAGAAGTGCTGAATCTGGCTCACGAGTAAGTAGCTGTCCGGCGACTTCTGATCCGCGAGCCCACTGCTTGGAGGTCAGGAAGTGATCCAGCTGTTGGCGGAGTGAAGCGGCGTCATCGGAGAGCATGGTGCTGCGGCTTTCATAGAGGGATGTCCGGTGACAGTCAGGACTATTCTTAAGTCTGACGGTATTTTCTGATGGGAAGCCAGAGTTTATGAACTGAAGAGGTCCATTTGAGGAGAGTTGGCTTCGGGGAGAGCTTTTGCCGCTTTGGGTTTGGTATTCTTTTTCTTTTCGGTCGAGGGCTTGGTGGATGACATCTCAAGATGGGAAAGAATTTCCTTAGCCCGTTCAATGATCGGCTTTGGCAAGCCAGCGAGCCGGGCTACTTGGATGCCGTAACTTTTATCAGCTTGGCCGGGAAGAATTTTACGAAGGAAGATGATATCGTCATTCCATTCTCGCACGGCGACATTGAAATTTGCGACCGAAGATTTGCTCTCCGAGAGGCTGCAGAGTTCATGATAATGCGTTGCAAAGAGAGTGCGGCATCGTACTTCATCATGGAGGTGTTCTGCCACAGACCAGGCAATGGAGAGGCCATCGAAGGTAGCGGTGCCACGCCCGATTTCATCGAGAATGACAAGGCTGTGTTCCGTTGCGTTATTCACGATGAGAGAGGTCTCATTCATTTCTACCATGAAGGTGGACTGACCGCGTGAGAGGTCATCGGAGGCTCCAACTCGGCAAAAGATTCGGTCCGTTAATCCGATGTGTGCGTGCTCTGCGGGAACGTGGGCGCCGATTTGTGCCATGAGGGTGATGAGAGCAATTTGGCGGATGTAGGTTGATTTACCAGCCATGTTGGGACCAGTAAGAATCTGAAGCAGGGAGCTTTCGGGGTCGATGAGGGTGTCATTAGGGACGAATTTTTCATCCACGAGGGTTTGTTCAAGAACGGGGTGTCTGCCGTTCACGATTTGAAGGTGTCGTGATTCGTCTAGGACAGGGCGAGTGTGCTGGAAGAGCTGAGAGGTTTCGGCAAAAGAGATCAAGACATCAAGAGTGGCGAGGGCATCAGCCGTTGCCTGGAGGGGAGCGAGGTGCTCGCACACTCCGGCGCGGAGTTTGATGAATTCGTCATATTCGAGAGCCTTGGCCCGATCATCTGCACCGAGAACTTTTCCTTCGACCTCCTTGAGCTCGGGAGTGATGAAGCGCTCCGCATTGGCCATCGTTTGCTTGCGCTGATAATTTTCAGGCGCTTGCTCTGCCTTAGCTTTTGTGATTTCGATGAAGTAGCCGAAGACGTTATTGAATTTAATTTTGAGGGTGTCGATGCCGGTGCGTTTGCGTTCGCTTTGCTGCATTTCGGCAATCCATTGTTTCCCATCGCGGGAGGCGGAGCGGAGTTCATCCAAGCTCTCGGAGTGTCCGTCACGGATGAGGCCTCCATCACGGAGTTGCGCTGGGGGTTCATCCACGAGTGCGTCTTGTAACAGTTGGACCAGTTCTGGAAATTCCTGAATGTTTCCCAGGAGCTGGTGGTGAAGATCAGAGGATTGAGAGATCGCGGTAAGATCTGCACGGAGGTCGGGGATTCGTTCGATTGAGGTTTGCAGGGATTTGAGATCACGGGCATTTCCTGAGCCTTGAGAGAGCCTACCGGTGGTGCGTTCGATATCGCGGATATTTTTGAGTGAATCCCGGAGTTTGGTTAAAAGGTAGGGCTCAGCAAGGAGGGAGTCGATGAGGTCAAGCCGGCTATTGAGCGTGGCGAGATCTCGCAGAGGATGCAGGATCCAGTCTCGCAGTTTACGTGC
>CALGLJ010000033.1 GCA_937930235.1 uncultured Verrucomicrobiales bacterium
TTTGATCCCTGCTCCGGCGAGGACAAAAGAAAAGGCTTTGGGGAAATGGTTCCGTCCTGCGTCGTCGTCGATTTTAGGAGTCCGGCCAAACTCCGTGGCGAGGACGACGAGAGTGGAATCAAGAAGGCCTTTGATTTTCAAATCATGAAGGAGAGCGGCATAGGCTTGGTCAAGAATCGGGAGTTTTTCAGCCGCTTGCGTGAAATTATCAGAATGCCAATCGAAGCCGCCCAATTCTACTTCGACGAAGCGCACGCCGTGCTCCACGAGGCGGCGAGAAAGAAGGACTCCTTTGCCGAACTTTGAAGTTCCATAGAGCGTGTGCGCCTCCTTGCTTTCCTTTGAGAGGTCGAAGGCTTCCAGGTCTTTGGACTTCATCAGGTGAACGGCAGAGGTGAACATGTCATTGTAAGCCCGTACGTTCTTATGGCCTTTGTTGAACTGTTTTGCAAAGTTCTGATCGAGTCGATTGCGCAGCGCAATTTGGCGAGTAAATGTCTCTTCCGTGATGTTTTTACGTAGTTTGGAATTTTGAAGTCCTTTTTGAGCATCTCCGATGGGGAGTGGGGAGACGGTTGGTTCAAAAAATCCCGCTCCTGGATGGCGATTTCCCACATGGACGGTGACATAAGGAGGGAGTGTCGAGGTGAGCCTTTTCGGTTCTAGCTTATTAGCCCATGAACCAAGGGATGGATGTGTGGTGGATGCCCGCATGGTGTAGGCGGTATGGATATGGTAGTTTCCTTGGGCATGTGCTCCTTGAGTAGAGTTCATGGAACGGATGATGGCCATCTGATCCGTGTGATTTGCGGTTTTTGGCAAGTGCTCACCAAGCTGGATGCCGTCGACTTTGGTGGAAATGGTTTTTATGGGGCCACGGTATTCGCTCGGGGCCTCGGGCTTGGGGTCAAAGGTATCAATGTGGCTCATGCCACCTGACATGTAGAGATAGATGACGTGTTTCGCCTTTCCTTGCGCTTGGGCCATGACCTCGGCCGCTTCGGCGCTTGCAAACCAAGAGGCGGATGAACCAGCAAGTGAAACGCCGAGGCAATTTTTAGCAGTCGAGGCGAGAAATTCACGCCGCGAGAGGTCATCGAGTTTGAGGGCGAGGTTTTTCATTGCACAAAGAGAAAGCGGTTGGAGGTAAGCATGGCACGTGCAAGGACGGCGGCATCATGTGCGGTTTGAGTTTCAGAGAGGAAGGCGCTCTTTTCTTCGGCATTGGGAAATGCGGAGTAAAGTGAGAGGAAAAGAAATTCGAGACGGGCTTCAGGGGTGTCGAATGTTTTTAATCGTTTGGCAAAGTGCGTGTTTCTTTTTGTGAAGGCGACGGTTTCTTGGCCATTCAGAAGTCGCAGGATTTGTGGGACGGAGGCATGAGTATGGCCTGCATCTGGAGTTTTGCGATCAGAGGCGCCAAACTCACGGAGGAAGGATGATCCGCCGGAGGGAGCTGGAAGTTCTGAGCTGCGAAGCATCATTCGCTTGTGTAGAGATTTCTTGATGGCGATTCTCCGTCTGCTCGCTGCGCGGGCACGATCAGCGGGTGATCCTGGCTTGCTTACGGGAAGAGCAGATTCCATTTCCATGCGGAATTTTTGAATCTTCTCTTGGATCATACGGGTTCGGCTGAGATTCCCGGTGTTTTTGGCTTTGCGTAATTTTTTCTGGAGGGCGGGGATTTTTGCGCCTGAATTTTCTCGACGCTTGGAGGATTGATCGATGGCATTTTTGATTTCTCTAATCTCACTCGCACTGGCGTTCATGATATACTGAAAGGACTGGGTGTATCGATCCCAGGCTTCCGCAAGAGAGGTGTTTCGATTTTCATCCACCACCCCAATTTTTAGAGTCACAAAAGAGTCTCGGAGTTCTTCGGCATCGAGCCGCCGCAAGACAGGTCCGGCAAAGTGAAAGGAAAATCCAGTGTTAGGTTCTTGTGAGGCGGCCACTCTCTGGAAAAGCTGCGTATGATAGAGGATGCGCAGGAATTCCTTCACATCATAATTGCTTGCTTTCATCGTTTTCTCGAGGGCTGAAACCAATTCAGGATGGAGTGGGTCAGGACTGTTACCCCAATCATCAAGGATGGGCACCAGACCATAGCCGAAGACGTAGTCCCAGAGGCGGTTTGCAATCACCTTGGTGAAGTAGGGGTGTTCTGGGGAGGTCGCCCAATTGGCAAAGGCTTGCCGTCTTTGTTCTGGAGGGACGTTACTTAAAATAGGTCCATAAGAAGTTTTGGCTTCCACTGCTTCTCCAGGTTGACCATCTGGATAGTCGTAGTCGTCTGGGAGTTTGAGTGTTTTCTGGAAATTTTCCGATACGGCATTGCGATTGTGATAGCGGAAAATGGTGCCGAGTTCTTTGATCGCTTTCCGTTTCTTTTGGAGTTTTTGGCGATTTTTTTTCCGCATTTTTCGCCCTTTGGCTCCTCGTGGAATTTTGCGGATCTGGTCATCTTTCGCGAGGGAATCATCGACGATTTGCGCGATTTTTTTCCGACCTTCTTGAAAGCGGTATTCGGAGTGTCCCAAGAAGGAGGCGAGGCGGTAGTATTCCATCTGGGTGAACTCATCGAAAGGATGGTCGTGGCATTGAGCGCATCCGATCTGGAGGCCGTGAAAAACTTGGGCCGTATTACTCACATTATCCAAGAGCATGCCTCGATCTCTCAAATAGTAACCCACGGCGGGATTTTCCGCCGTATGCCCTTGGGCCGAGAGCATGGCGTGAACCATGTCACGGTAGCTCATATTTTGATCAACGGCATTTTGCAGCCAGACATGCCAGCCTACGCCGTGGCTCTCAAGGTGAGTTTCTAAACGGAAGAGATCGCTCCAGTAATTGAAGAGTTTTGATTTTAAACCTCGAGAATGCACTAAGCGCTCAATGAGATTCTTGCGTTTGTCTGGTGATTTGGATGTTAAAAATGTCTTCGCTTCCTCAAATGAAGGGATGCGACCGATGATCCCCAGATAAGTGCGACGCACAAAGGTGGCGTCGTCGGTCAGGGGTTGGGGAGCGATTTTCCTTTGAGCAAGGCTCTCAGTGAGGAGAGCATCGAATTCCCGCGCCGATTTTTGAATTTGCGCGAGTGGGATCTGGGATCCAAGAAGCGGGCCTATGGTAAATAGGACGCTGAAGATGACTGCTTTCATTGGACTCCAATCCTAAAACAAGAGGGAAAGGAGCTCCGCATCAGACATCAAATCAGGATCGTCTGCCGCAGCAATGAGGAGCTCGGTTGCGATGACATCCTCAAGTTCAATGATTTCAGTTTCTGGGATTTCAGTGAAAGGGGGAGAAGTGTCAGTCGAGCCTGATTTTAGACAAATCAGGATGATCGCTACGGCACAACAGGCAGCAGCGGCTCCGAGAACTGGCTTGGAGAAGGGGAGTGAGTCCCACCAAGGAGAGGAGGTGCGATCTGCAAGTCGTGCGCGTCGAAGAGTATCTTCCACAAATGTGGGCGAGGGTTCGATGCGAGGGACCTGATCGACGAGATCCCAAACGGGGTCAGAGTCGATTTCATGATCCAGCGATGGTTTCATGGGAGAATTCATGGGTGGGGAGGGAATATTTCTACATATATAACCTCTGGACACCGAGAAAGTTTCAGATTTCACATAAAAAGGACGCTATTTGCCGCGCTGATCCCCCCAGAGAAGGATATGTAAACGCGGGGAAAATCGATAACTTTCTTTTATGCAGTGGTTTACGATTTGTTCTTCGTGCTTTTTGATTTGCTCAAGATGACGGCCTTCAGGCATTAAAAAAATTCGCTCTGGGGCGATTTGATAATTTTTCTGAAGTTCTCGGACTTCATCGAGGTCGGCTTGATTTTGAATGACAAATTTGAAGTTCGCTTTTGTCGAATTGCTGAAAAATTGTAGGGATTCTTCGTGAAGACGGAGCGATGCTTCCATGCCTGAGTTCGAGAGCTTGGGCGAGACATTGTAGGATGTCACGAATTCATCAAGGGCCGTCGACGGGATTTGAGTGCCATTCGTCTCGATTTCCACAAATTTCAGACCGGATACGAGGGGGAGGAGGCGGACGAGGTCTTTCTGCTGGAGGAGAGGTTCCCCGCCCGTAATGACGAGCCGGGGGCAATCAAATTGGGAAAGGGAATGAGCGATGGCATCTGGTTCCAGATCTAGGATTTGCTCTTGTTTTGAAAATTTCACCCCATCTTCGTGAATCCATGGAGTTCCCTCGAAGTTCCAAGTGTAGGGAGTATCGCACCACTGGCAGTGGAGATTGCACAGTGAGAGGCGGAGGAAGACGGCGGGAGCTCCCAGAGAAGGGCCTTCTCCCTGGAGGGTGTGAAAAAGCTCGGGAGAGCCGTCCGGGAGTCGAGAAATTTTCATCGAACAGGCTGAGGGGAACTCTTACGCGAGTTCGCTGCGCACGGTTTCGAGAAGTTTCTTGGTGAGCTTGATTCCTTTTTCTTCGCTCATCTTTTTGCCCTCAAATTCTACTCCGATCCAGCCGTGGTAGTTGTGTGCCATGACGATTTTGAGAGCCTTGCGGAAGTCGGTGCTCTTTTCTTCCCCGTTTTCGTCGAAGTCACGGCTTTTTGCGGAAACTCCTTTGGCATAAGGCATCAGTTCATCGAGTCCTTTATATCGATCGTAACCGTGGAAATTACCAAAATCTGGGAGTGAGCCACAATTTGGAAGATTCACCTCTTTCAGGACCTTGGCCATCCAGGCGCCATTTGAAGAAAGGCCCCCGTGGTTTTCTACAATGACGTTGATTTCATGACCTTTGGCGTAGTTTGCAAGTGAGGTGAGGCCTTTGATGCAGTTCGCCGCTTTTTCGTCATCATCTTTGCCTTCACCGTGTGAATTGACGCGGATGGAGTGGCAGCCGAGGAATTTGGCGGCATCGACCCATTTCTTGTGTTGATCGACGGTTTTTTGGCGGCCTTCTTCAGTCCCTGCGCCAAGGTGTCCTTCTCCATCGACCATGATGAGAATGTTTGTCATGCCCAGGTCAGTGACCCGTTTCTTCAGCTCGCCAAGATAGGTTTGGTCCTCCGCTTTGTCTTTGAAGAAGCGGTTAACATATTCTAGGCCAAGAATTCCAAATGTCTTTTTGGTGTATTCCGGCCACTCTAAATTCGTGAACTCGTTTTTTTTCAGAGCCCGGTGGTTGGACCATTGTGCTAGTGAAATTTTGAAAAGCTCCTCTGCTTTTTTCCCGTGATGTTCAGCTCCGGCAGGGCTGGCGAGGGCAGCGAGTGAGGTGGTTAGGAAGTGACGACGTTTCATTTTTATACTTTCGGGTTTGATCCCTCCAAAGGAAAGAGGAAAGTTTCGCGCGATGAGTATCACAACAAAGAGGGGAGATCAGGGAGTCACCGATCTCCTATTTGGAGGGCAGGCGGAAAAGACGGACTCCCAAGTGGAAGCACTCGGCGCAGTCGATGAGCTGAATGCGGTGCTGGGGCTTGCGCGGGTTACCATGGATGGGGAGGCCGCAGATGCCATTGATCAGGTGCAATCTTGGCTGGTCACCCTCATGGGTGAGTTGGCTATGCCAGAGGGAAAAGATGCCTCGTACGAAAAAGCGGGCTTTGGCCGGATCGGGGAGACGGAGATTGAATGGCTTCAGGACTGGTGCGCCGGAATCGAAGGAGATCGTAAATTCAAGGGGTGGCTAAGACCGGGAGCGCTGGGAGGGGAGTTGGCCGCTCGGCTTCATTTTGCACGAACCGTCGCGCGACGTGCGGAGCGCAGCGCGTGGCTGGTCTCAGAAAATGTCGCAACACCGGAGCTGCGGATTTTTCTCAATCGTCTTTCCGATGCTCTTTGGCTCATGGCGCGCAAGAGCGAAGAATCTTAGTTCGCAACCAGATCGTATCCCCGGTGATCCGTGACCGTGACTTCCGCAAACTCGCCCACCGGGAGTTCCATGGGAACAAAGATGCGCCCATCAATATCAGGAGCATCCCACATCGAGCGGGCGATGCCTTCTTCTTCAACGAGCACGCGCAGCTTCTTCCCGAGTTGGCGTTCATTGATCTTTTGCGCCACTGCATCGATAGCGGAGGACAGTTGGCGATGGCGGCTTTTTTTGGTCGCGTGATGAACTTGCCCTTCCCGTTTGTAGGCTCGCGTTCCTTCTTCCTTGGAGTATTGGAAGATGCCACAGCGCTCGAATTGGAAGGTCGTGATAAAGTTTAGAAGTTCTTCGTGATCTTCTTTTGTTTCTTCGGGAAATCCCGTGATGAAGGTCGTGCGGATCGAAAGATCGGGAATGCCATCCCGCATGCGCTGGAGGAGATCTCGGATATAGGCTCCGTCTGTCTTTCGGTTCATCTTATCCAGCATATGATCGGAGATGTGCTGAAGCGGAATATCGACATAACGAGCGACCTTGGGGCACTCGGCAATAGTCTCGATGAGTTCATCGGACCAATGCGCAGGATGGGTGTAAAGAAGACGAATCCAAAAGTCCCCTTCAAGAGCATTGAGCTCCCGGAGAAGAGACGCGAGAGATTCGCCCTTGGATGAATCGACTCCGGAAGTGGGTTTGGGGCGATTTCCAAGTCCCTGCCAACGATCCATGCCAAAGTAGGTCGTGTCTTGTGAGATGAGGTTGATCTCTTTCACTCCTTGAGCAATGAGTCCTCTAGCTTCCTTCACGATGGATTCTTGCGTGCGTGAGCGGTGCTGGCCCCGAATCTTTGGAATGATGCAAAAGGCGCAGGTGTGATTACAGCCTTCGGCGATTTTCACATAAGCCATGTGTCCCGGAGTGAGGCGGAACCGGGGAGTGGTGTAGTCAGGAATGTAGCGTGACTTGGCCGTGACGGTGTCAAGAGATCCATCCTCTTGATTGCGCTCGAGAGTTTGTCGTACGATCGAGGCAACATCTGTGATTTGATCGAGTCCGACAAAGGCGTCCACCTCGGGCAGGAGGCCGGGGAGGTCTTTCTGAAATCGTTGGGAAAGGCATCCCGCGACAATGATTTTTTGTTTTTCCCGCGCGGGATCTTCCTGACGAGCATTGACGGCCTCGATGATGGTTCCTACTGACTCGTCCTTGGCGACATCGATGAAGGAGCACGTATTAATGATCAAGGCGTCGGCCATTTCTGCGTCCGGCACCAAGGTCATGCCCTCTTCCTGGAGGTGTCCGAGCATGATTTCAGAATCGATGAGATTCTTAGCACATCCGAGAGAAATGAGTCCGACCTGAGTTGGCATGAGCGGAGGCTTGGCAGGTTTTTAGCGGAAGCGCAAGCCTCCCGCTTAAGATGAGGCGATCAGGTTTTCGTTGTGATGCGGGAGTCCGAAGTAACTCCGAGCATTATGGTAGCAAATATTTCCCACCAGATGGTGGAGAAGTTGAGTGTCATTGGGGAGTTTCCCGTCCTCGACATCCTGCCCGATGATGTTGCACAGGAGACGCCGGAAGTATTCATGGCGAGGGAAGGAGAGAAAGGAACGTGAATCGGTCAACATCCCCACAAAGTGTGAGAGTAATCCAATGGAAGAGAGGGTGTTGATCTGATCTTCCATTCCCTTCAGGGTATCATTGAACCACCAGCCGGAACCAAATTGGATCTTCCCGCGTGTCGGTGCTTCCTGGAAGGAGCCACAAGCAGCGGCGAGAACGGCATTATCGCGTGGATTCAGATTATAAATGATGGTTTTGGGCAGTTTGTTTTCGGATGAAAGGGAATCAAGGAAAGCGAAAATCGCTTCGCCCTGCGGCCAATCACCGATGGTATCGAATCCGGAATCTGGTCCCAGTTGCTCAAAAAGGCGCGAGTTTGGATTGCGTTTCGGGCCGAGGTGGAGCTGCATCGTCCAGTCGCGTTCGGCATTCCACTGGCCGACGTAGAACATGATGAGCGCTCCGAAGGCATCAGTTTCTGATTCGGTCGCTGGAGTCCCATCAAGTGCTCGGCTCAGAATGCCATCGGCCTCTTCCTCGGAGCAGGGGTTTGAAAGAGCATAGCGCATTCCATGATCGGTCATACGGCATCCTTTTTCATGGAAAAAGTCATGCCGCTCGTGCAAGGCTGCCAGAAGATCATTGAAGGTTGAAATTTTTTGAGAACCGAGCTGATCCAGCCACGAAGTGAGAAGAGCCGGGCGATCGACGAAGAAGGCCTTATCAGGGCGGAAGGTGGGGTAAATTTTAGTGGGACTGTCCGAGGTGTTTACAGCCTCATGATGATATAAATTATCGGTCGGGTCATCGGTCGTCCCGATGGCGTCGACCCGGAATTTGCGACAGAGTCCTTGGGCGGAGAAGTCTGCCTCCTGGAGGCGCTCGTTACAGCGGGTCCAGATTTCTTCCGCGGTATCAGGAGAGAAGAGTAAATCGATATCAAAGCAGCGTCGGAGTTCTAGATGAGTCCAGTCGTAGAGAGGATTGCGCAAGGTATTGGGGACGGTCTCGGCCCAAGCCATGAACTTTTCCTTCGGAGAGGCATCTCCGGTAATATGAGACTCGGGAATCCCGTTTGCCCGCATCGCCCGCCATTTATAGTGATCGTGCCCGAGCCAGAGTTCCGTGATATTCTCCCAGCGGTAATCATTTGCGACCTCATCGGGGGGCAGGTGGGTATGATAATCGATGATCGGCTGATGGGCAGCCGTGGTATGATAGAGATCCTTTGCGGTTTCGCTGAGGAGGAGGAAATCGGAGTCGAGATAGGTTCTGGCCACGGGCAGACTCTAGCGCGCTGATTTAGAATGAAAAGCCCCTAGCGCAGGTCTTGGTGTCAGTTTTCTCGGAAATCCCACTCTCTTGAGTGAAAGAGGGGTGGCTGAGAGCGAGTCTTAGCGCGTCTTATTGTGCCGAGCTTATTTTTTAGGAACTCCCAAACAATAGAGGATTTCTTGGCGGGACTCTTTTTCGCGGAAGCCAACGCGGAGGAACAGTTGATCATCGACCATGACTGGAGAAGCGTAGGCGTCATCGCCAAGTTTGTTTTCCGCGATTTTTTGAAAGCTCTCTCCGGTGGCTTTAAAGATGGTGGTTCTGCCATTCTTTAGGGAGGCGTAGATGTGGTCTCCAGCGAGAGTGGGGGAGGCCATGACGTTTCCTCTGCCGATGCGCTGTTTCCACATTTCTTTGCCATCTTCGGCACGCCAGCAGATGGCGATGCACTGATCGGTGATGGCGTAGATGAGGCCATTATGAGAAAGGAGCGATTGTTCGTAGCTGCGCTCTTTATTTTTCCAGACGACCTTGCTGGAGCCATCGGCTTTAATCCCCACCGTTTGATTTTTGGGGAACCCTCCACTGGCAAAGACCATGTCATCGGTCCAGACGACGGTGCCGCAAGTCGATTCCGGAATGAGGGTTCCGGTCCAGTTGCTTTTTCCGGTAGCAGGGTCATAGCTTGAGAGTTTACCCAGGCCTGAGATGAGGAGTTGTTCTTTTCCCGCGACGGTGGCGACGACGGGTGAGGCCCAGTTATCATGGCCTGAGCGGGGAGTGCGCCACTTTTCTTTTCCGGTGTTGGTATCAATAGCGACGATGGCTCCTTTTTCTTTGGTGTCTGAGGCGACGATCAGTTGATCACGATGAAGAACGGGGGTGGAGCCGTAGCCGAAAGCGTGGTTTGGCTTGTAGTCGAGAACGGCCTTGGACCAGATGATTTTTCCCGTTGTGGAAACGGCGGTGACTTTGACTTTGTCCTCATTTTGAAAGGTGCAGAGGATTTTTTCGCCATTCGCATCCCAAACAGGCGTGCATGAGGCATGGGAATTTTCACGGTGGATTTTTGGAGCAAGCCCTCCTTTGTGAATTTCTGTCTTCCATAAAATTTTCCCCGTCTTTCGTTCGAGACAGAGGAGAGATTGAGTTCCTTTTTGGAATTCGCTGGTGGTGAGAAAGATTTTTTTTCCGACGACGATGGGAGTTGAGTGGCCACGCCCTGGGAGCTTGGTTTTCCAACGCACATTGTCTTTGGTGGACCATTTGGTGACCGGAGTTGCGTCTGCCGCGGCTTTGTTATTCAGGGTGGGGCCTCTCCACTGAGGCCAGTCTGCGGCAAAGGCTTGCGTGATGAGCGCGAGGAAAATTAAGGATTTCATGAAGGAAGCTAGTCACCATTTTTACGATTTCCAACAACGAATCCGAGGACGAGTCCGAGAAGGATTCCGATGCCGACGACCCACCAGACGGAGTGAGTTTTTAAGATTTCCTTCGGGTCGTTCATCCCGAAGAGGCTGATGAGAGTGGCGAGAGGAAAGAAGAAGGTGACGAGACGGTTGAGGCGGCGGGATTCGAGGGTGGTTTGATGGCTGAGTTTTGCTTGTTCGGCGGCGTTTTCGGCAATGACGAATTCCATGCCATCACGAGCATCTGAGTGGACGAGGTCGATGGTGCGTTCGATTTCAACGGCTTCGTCTCGGAGGACGAGTAGCTTGCGGTCGCTTTTGCGCGCTTCTCGCGCTTTTTGCAGGACTTCGTATAGATTCCGGGTCGCACGGAGGAGGGGGGTGGCGTTTTTCAGAATCGTAAAGTATTCGCAGGCGGTCTGGGCCACTTCGACTTGCTCGTCCAGGTCATGCGTGAGTGTTTTGTAGGTTTCGAGATGAGTTTCCAGTGCGGTCATGCCGCCGCCTTCGGGAGATGATTTCCATTCTCCTTCAGGATTTCTCCAGAAGAAAGCGGGGGATCTTTCTGCATCATCGCTGGCTTTGGGAGCTTGGTGCAGGATGAGGAGGAGGTGTCCGTCCTCATCCATTAAGCGTTGTCGTCCAGCGTTATGGCCAAGGCGCTGATGAAAGGCATCTGGGACTGCCCAGATTTTCGGGATCAAGCGAGAGCGTTTGATTTCCATAGGGCGGTATTATGATGGTAATCGATCCATTTGGCAGTGAGAAAAAGGAACGGACTTTGGAACGCTCGCTTCCCTCAT
>CALGLJ010000034.1 GCA_937930235.1 uncultured Verrucomicrobiales bacterium
GATGGCGGCCTATATTGATCTCAATCCGGTGCGAGCAGGCTTGGTGGATGATCCGGCGAAGTCTCGGTGGACGGGGTATGGGGAGGCGATGAGTGGGAGTCGGCGCGCTCGGAGGGGGCTTTGTAAGGTGGTGCAGGCTCCCCAAGATTCGTGGGAGACGAAAGCGAGTTCGATCTATCGTTGTTGGCTGTATGAAGAGGGGGTTTCAGTGGGTGAGAAGGATCCGAAAACGGGAGAGAAGCGAGAGTCGAAGAGGAAAGGAGTGAGTGTTGAGGGGATGACAAAGGTGAAGCTGAAGGAAGGCCTCAAGTTGAGGGAGAATCGGATTCGGGCGATGAGCCGTGGGGTGGTGCTGGGGAGTGAAGGA
Organism: uncultured Verrucomicrobiales bacterium; assembly: GCA_937930235.1. GTDB lineage: Bacteria > Verrucomicrobiota > Verrucomicrobiia > Verrucomicrobiales > Akkermansiaceae > SW10. The sequence goes on from CALGLJ010000034.1 coordinate 368, forward strand.
TTTGTGCGAGAGGTGTCCGAACGTTACTGCGAGGAAATGGGGCGGATGCGAGTGAAGTCGGGGAAGAAGTTGCTGAGCGGAAGGGGTCGAGTGTTCGTGATGCGGGAGTAATCTTAAAATCCGTAGTGAAATCGGGTTGTTACAATGATCTCGCTGCACTCAAATTTCAATTGAGTGGATCTCATCAGGAATCACGATGCAAGTGAGACTATGGGAGAATGAGCCACTTTGTATCGTGGTCACTTCTAGTTTTCTGGATTCTCGGTCTGTTCGACTTCCTTCAGTCGACCCTCTAGCTCCTTCGGGATGACTGCGATAAAGAGAATGTCATTTCCTTCATATTCGGTCGAAAGTACTTTCCCTTGACGATGGAGAAGACCTGATAGGTCGCCGCGAGCTTGGGGGATGCGATAGCTCTTTCGGCTGACTCTACCGGCAAGAAGTTCGGTAAACTTCAGGGTGAGAGCTTCCATCCCGATATCTTCCAGAGCGGAACACTCTAGGGCTCCTTCAAATTGATTTCTAAGACCTGTTAGAATGGCTGGGTCATCAATTTTATCGATTTTATTAAGAACTACGATGGTCGGTTTATCATGAGCTTTGAGCTCTTCTAAGACTTTGCAGGTAGTTTCATAGTGATCAAAAATTTCTTCAGAGCTGGAGTCGAGCACATGCACGAGAAAGTCAGCGAGAAGGGCTTCTTCTAGGGTTGCTTTAAAAGACTCAACGAGTCGATGCGGGAGATTGCGAACGAAGCCGACGGTATCGCTAATCAGAAGAGCCTGTCCATCTTCGAGCTCAATCCGACGGGTGGTGGGGTCGAGTGTGGCAAAGAGCATGTCCGCTTCCATGATGTCGGAATCGGCAAGGCGGTTGAGCAAAGTCGATTTCCCGGCATTGGTGTAGCCGACGACGGCCGCAGTCGCGGTATCACTACGTTGACGATCCTTGCGCTGTGTCGCTCGCTGTCTCCGCACGTCTTCCAGATCGGATTTCAGTTTGCTAATACGTTTGCGTGCGAGGCGGCGGTCGATTTCAATCTGTTGTTCACCCATTCCACGAGAAGCGCCCGCTCCTCCCGAGCCTCCTCCGCCTTCACGATCGAGGTGCCCCCACATCCGGGCCATCCGGGGAAGGGCGTACTGCATCCGAGCGAGGTCTACTTGAAGTCTTGCTTCACGGGTTCGGGCACGTTGAGCAAAGATATCCAGAATGACCTCTTCACGATCGATCACGGTCATGTCCGCGAGTCCTTCCCAATTGCGTTGCTGCATCGGTGAAAGTTCGTTGTCAATGACGATACAGTCGCATTCTCGTTGATGTGCAAGTTCGATCAGTTCTTCGACTTTTCCAGTTCCGCAGAGATAGCCCTTATTTCTATCCCGGACTCGAACAAGCTCGATTCCCACGATGCCGATCCCTAAGGTGTCAACGAGTTCTTCTAATTCTAAGAGTAATTTCTGGGTTTCAATCTCTTCCCTCTTATCAAAGCAAAAGCCTACGAGCATCGCTCGTTCGACCATATCTGGTTTTTCCCGGACCTCAAACATACGACAAAGAGAGATCGTTACATGACAAACCCAAAGAACCAGGCAAACACGATCAGTAAGATTACAATGAGCTCTTGAGGTCCGATTCCTGTTGCCATCTCAGAATGATCTACTGAATGGGAATAGGAATCGCAACCTTATTCCCTGCCGCATCGACATTGACGAAGGTAATGTTAGTCCGAAAGATGACATCGCCTTCCTGAGCCCGGCCAAGACGTACGATGACTTCGTATTGGACCGAGCTGGTGCCAATGTTCACCCGAGATGACTCAATGGCGAGAATGGCGCCTTTTTTCACTCCATGTCGGAATTCCACCCGGTCCATGCCGATGGTGACGAAGCGACATTCGGGAAATTCCAAAGACGCAGCAATCCAACTTGCTTCATCTACCCATGCAAGCAGACGGCCACCGAAGAGGTGACCGTATTGATTCAAATCTTCAGGTAAGACTAGCCGATGGGATTCCATAGCGGCTCTCTAAGCTATTTTAGCCGAATGAGAATTTTCTTATCCCGCCGTCCGGTATCTTCAGAAACGGTTTCAATCTCAGGGTCATCGACAAGCGCGTTGTGGACGAGGCGCCGGTGATAAGAATTCATGGCATTCATCCAGAGTTCTCGACCACTTTCTTTGACCTTCTCTGCTAGCTTACGGGCTTTATCGGCCACTCGCTCTTCTTGTTCAGCACGATATCCCCCTGAATCAACCCGCACGCGGTCAGCATCGGGATATTTCTTACGTAGGATACGGTTTACGAGATACTGCATATCATCTAGGCGATCACCCCGTTTCCCAATCAGGATGGCCTGATCAGGAGAGCTAATGTTGAGAATGGCGGTTTGCCCCTCACCCACAATTTCGACACCAAACTCAAAACCCAGTTTGCTGAGCATTGTTTCGAGAATTGTCTTCGCTTCTTCTACCACGTTATCGGACATGCTTTCACTTTAGGTATGCATGCGGCAGGGGTCAATCCCCTGCCTAGATTTTTCACTCAGATCGGCTGATTTCTAATCTGACAAAGAGGCGATCTTCGCGAGGAAGCTCCATCGTGACCAGTTCAGTATCGCCCTGATCTGTCACATTCATCCCATTTGTGGGAGTAAATGGCTGAAAGCTCTCAGGCTCCAGAGAAGATGAGGTCATGATTACAAAAGGAGCAACATCCGCAGTTTTACTGCGCTGGAAGAC
>CALGLJ010000035.1 GCA_937930235.1 uncultured Verrucomicrobiales bacterium
AAACTTAACCTATTGCCATTCAGATAAAAAAGCTTACCTGCGAGATTGGTTCTGCTTATCGAACATTTTTTCGCGTTGGAGAAAAACTGGCAGCAGTTTCTCTTCGATATGAGCAAACCCTGCCGCAAGTCCTCCGGCTTGATAGACACGCCCAATTTCGGCCTCTACCGCAGTCGGATTACCCAACATTCTCAGAAAGTCGTTTGTGGTGAATCGAATGAAGGCTTCCCCATCGATTTTTCCATTCTTTTTCAGGAGCCACTCTCTGGCATAGAGAGCCAAGACCGCATCTCCCACCCAGGCTTCCTCACGTTCTTGATCAATTTCCTTCTGGTCGCGTTTTTTGAGTGGATTCATTGGTTAATTTGGCTCGCATGGCATCACGCAGTTTGTCTTCAGATTCTCGGTCCCAGTATCCGCTATCGAGCTCGATGAAGATATTTGTATACGGCAGGGCCGTCTTGGTCTTAATGACGAGGACGGTAAATTTACTAGAATCACTCTGAGCCAGAAGAGTCAGCGCACGGTGATCCATCTTCCGAACTCCATGCCCATGCAAGGCTTTCTTCAAACGGCCACGAAATTCATCAATTCCTGGAGCGTGGTCATTTTTTACGTAGGAAAGCTCATGTGCAATATTGAATGAGGGGCGGACATTTTCCGAGCGGTCAAAGTAGTCGACGACATAATCGAGAATCTCTGGAGTTTCTGCATCGACGAGGACTGTTCTCATACCCCGCCGCGAATGCACTGGATATGAAGATTCCCCAATAATGATCCAGTTGCGATAGCCCAGCACACTCAGCTCCTGATCCAGTCCACCAGCCCAAACTGGTGGAGCCTCCTCTGGCACCGTGGCGCAAGAACACAAGAGAGAGACGAGGCTCAATCCAATGAGTCCTGCTACTGCTCGAATCATGTTATCACGTATCACAGTCCCTACATTAACCGCGCTCCCGCTTCTGCCAACTCACTTCTTTCTCCCCGGCTGAGTGTGACATGAGCCGCAAAGTCCTGCCCTTTCATTTTTTGACGAGTAAACACCAGTCCATTGGAACGACTATCGACGTAGGGATGATCAATCTGCGCCGGATCTCCCACCATCACGAGTTTGGAACCACGGGACATGCGAGTCACCACAGTTTTCGCCTCTTTCGGGGTCAATTGTTGCGCCTCATCAAGGATAAAGAAGCGGTTCGGGATCGAGCGACCTCGGATATATGCCAGAGCCTCTACTTCAATCACGCCTTGCTGGACCAGAGTTTCATAAGGTTTTAATGAGGTCTCTTCCCCGTTTTTAGGCCGTTTCCGCTTCGGACCCTGATTACTGGAAGGCATCATGAGAAGCTCGAGAGCATCATAAATCGGTTGGAGCCATGGGCGCATTTTTTCTTCGAGTGATCCAGGGAGAAACCCGAGCTGTTCTCCCATCGCTACAACAGGCCGACTAACGGTGAGGCCATTGAAATCTCTTTGAAAAACGCCATTCAATCCGGCCGCCATCGCCACTAGGGTCTTACCAGTCCCCGCCTGACCATAGCAGGTCACGAGCGAAACTTCAGGATTTAAAAGCGCATCGATAAAACACTTTTGTCCCAAGTTGAGTGGCTTTAAATGGTGGCCATCTGGAATGCGAATCACTTCGGGAACATTTAAGCGAACGAGCTTTCCCGAGGGCGAGAGCCGAGCTGGCATGGTCTGTTTTTCTCCCGCTTCCAGAAGCACATATTGATTCACATGCAGTTGCGCAAGCCGCCCCGCATCACAGTCAAGTTCGCCTGAACTGGCAAAGCGCTGCAGTTCATTCGCATCAACCGAAATCCGAAGCATTTCATTTTTTGCCAACTCCTGTGGTTCGACTTTATCATTCAGGTAATCTTCACAAGTGATCCCGACCGCACGCGCTTTGAGCTGCATGTTCAGGTCTTTGGTCACCAGACGTACCGGATTGGAAATCGAATCCTGAAGTAAGATCGTGCATGCCAAGATACGATGATCGACACGCTCTCGATCTGGGAAGATACGATGAAATCGCTGAAGATGTTCATTACTTTTCTCACAGCTTGAGGGATCGTAAATCACAAGGCGAATCGTTCCCCCACCTTCAGTGGCTACTCCATGGGTCACTCCCGATCCTCCGTTAAAAAGATGAGTGAGATCACGGTGAACTTTACGCGCATTCGCGCCTCGTTCCGTCTGCTCATTTTTAAAACGATCCAACTCTGAGAGCACATCCGCCGGGATACAGACATGGTTTTCTTGAAATCGCCCCAGACAAGCCGGGTCGTGCAACAGGACATTTGTATCTAAAATGTAGTTTTTTCCGCTTTTCGACGGAGAGCAGAGGCCAAATTGAGAGCGTTGAGTTTTATTGAGGCCAGTTGCTTTTTTAGCTGCTTTTTTCTTTGAGGTTACGGAATCAGAAGGAGTTTCAATCATGCCAGAGGGCGGGTATTCATCGGAAGACGGTCGTTAAAAAACCGCAGCGGGGACCGTCGTTGCCTCGCTGAGGGTTGAAATGAAGTAAATTTCATTTAGTGATCTAAACTATCCCTCTCACAGGGTGATCTCACAACATTAAAGGTGAAAAATTTGGTTTAGCTTTTCTCTGTTGATTTTTCCCAAAGCACTGCGTGGAAGAGCATCGATCAGTCTCCAAGCAGAAATCCGCTCCGGTCCCGGGAGGCTCGCGTTGAAATCCTCGATCATTCCTTCCGCTCCCGTGGTGACTAAGAATAAATTCACTCCTCGACGAGCATCCGGCTGAGTCACAATCGCCAGATCGCAATGCAATTTCTCTTCCCATCGTCTTTCCAAAACGTCCAAGTCCACGAGCTCTCCCAAAACCTTCACTTGGCGGTCCGCTCTTCCTAAAATTTCAAGCGAGCGGTCATGAAGCCGCGCTCGATCTTGCGTCAAAAACCATCCCTCTCTCTTGGGATCATGGAATGCCCCATCAATGAGATACCCTCGCAAAAGACCTCCCCCTCTGAGAGCCAAACGCCCGTCCAACACCTTCGCATCCCATCCCTCCATTAAGGGAAGCCCCGCTCCCGTTGCCACTTGGGAAGACGTCTCAGTCATGCCATAGCTCTCCAAAACCGGCCACCCAAGAAGGCTCGCCTGCTTTTTTAGCTCTGGCGACAGCACTCCCCCTCCCACAATCGCCACTCGTAGACTCGGTGGCGCGCTGAGTTTGTGTCTTACGAGATCAGAAACTTGGGTCGGCACCAAGGAGATCACGGTGACTCCTTCGACCCATTTTACGAATCGATGCGCAGCCCATTTCCCCTCATAGCGCTTTAAGCATGCTCCTGAAAAGTGAGCCCGAGCAACCACGCCAAATCCCCCCACATGATGAGTCGGCAATGCCAGACCGAGCACATCTTCCGCACAAATTGAAAAACGGTCAATCACGGCCCGAGCCGACCACTCAAGACTCTCCCGACTCAGCGCCACCCACTTCGCAAGCCCACTACTCCCCGAAGTCCGAAAAAGAACACAGTTCGTCACCTCGGGTGGCAATTCTGCAATCGCCTCACCCAGTACCACCGGCTGATCACTCCTCCAGTCTATGAGAGCTTCTTCCATGGTAACTTTTCTAACAATTCATCAAAACCTAAACCAGTCCCCGCGGCAGGCTGGAAGACTGGCCCACCATCTCCAAGCGCTTCCGTGAACGCATTGTTCTCAAAAAGCACATGCGTTTGTAATCCGCAAATTTCTGAAATCGCCCCCTGAGCCGCTTCATAAGCCGCAAAGGTTTGCCCCACGGGATGGTCCATATAACTCGTCACCACCACCCGATCATACTCCGCCGTGACTGGCTCGATCGCCGGTTTCAAAACACGCACCGGAGCTTCTACCCGAAACCGGTCGGCAGCGGTCACGACCTGCAAATCTTCCCATCTTCCGCGCTCTGGCGGAAAGGGGTCTTCCACAAAATCAAGCCTCTTCCGTTCTTCTTCACTCCAGTGAGCGAACATTTCAGGCTCTCCCGTTCCATTAAAATCAAGCCGCCAGATCAGATCCGTATTTTGCGCAATCAACTTCCGAATCTCTTCGAGGTTTCCCACAACTTTTGCTTTCACGTGCGTGAACCCTTGGTCACGACTTTCCTGAAGCACCTGCTCGTTCACTACTGGGAGTGTCGCGTGACTCCGAGGAATCAACTTGTTCTCGAAGAGAGAAACGCCCTCTTCTCGCGCGTGTCCATCAGCCGCGACACATGCCCGAAGTTGAGGCCACATTGGACAAGCCGAGAGATCAGCCAGACACTCCTCTAGGCTAGGGTCTCCCAACTCGGGCCAAGGATGCAGACAGGCAAAACCCGACCCCATTCTCAAAAGCGCCCCTGGAAAAGTCCGCCGCGGCGAGATTGCGTTGAGATCTCGCGCCGAGTGCAGTTCATACCGTGACACCCACCATGATTCTCCCGCCATTACTCCCACAGGTATGAGCGCTTCAAGGCCACTTTTTCTTTCCCCTCATAGAGTGAAATCCGCCACGCAATCACGCGCCCTTTCTTCAAATAAGCAGGGCCCGTGATTTTAAATTCCGTCTTCCCCGCTCGCGAGGCGGGAAAGGTCTGTTGGAGTCTTTTAACACGTGATCCCGTACTCGCTTGCCGATATTCCATCACGACCTTCACCGGAGACTCCCCACTCAAATCCCTCCACCGAATGGTGTAGTGTTGACCCCTTCTTGCTTCACGCTCTTTCGCGGAAATCGCGCCATAGAGCCTCATATTCGCTTCTGCTCGCACGTATTCATTACCCGTCGGCACCTTCGCCTTCCGGAGATGGAACTGTCTCACGGTCAAGATTTCCCGACTTCCGCAGGACACTAACAAGAAGGCACACAGACACAAAATCCCTTTCACGGTTCTCACCCTCGATTTTCAGAGTTCAATATTCAATCTAAATTCCCTAGAGTCTCCTCTATGGAACACGACATCCGCGAACGACTTGATGCCTTTATTAAGAAAAAAGGCCTCCGTCAGACCCCCCAGCGTGATGAAATCGTAGAGATCATCTTTGCCACTGATGAGCATTTCACTTCCGATGAACTCTTCGACCGCTTACGACTCAGCGGCTCTCGTGCTTCACGCGCCACCGTCTACCGGACCCTCTCGCTGCTCTCGGAGGCCAATCTCATCCACGAAATCGACCTCGGTGATGGGCAGACCACATACGATCCCAATTTCGTCGACCGCCCGACACACAATCATCTCGTCTGCGTGGATTGTGGGAAAGTGGTCGAATTTGAAGACAGCCACCTCGATCTCCTGAACGATTGCGTCACCCGCCGTCTCGGGTATCGCCCCGTCAGCCAGAATCTCCGTATCGAAGCGGCCTGCGAAAAACTCCGGAACAGTGGAAGCTGCCCCGATCTACTTCAGGCCCGTCTCACCGGAAAACGACTCCCCAATCGAAAAAAGTAAATCCATGCGCTTGCTCCTCTTCTGGTTCGCTCCCCTCTGCGCCGCCGCTCAGATCAGGATCGATGCCGAGAGCTTCGAAGCATCAGAACAGGAAATTCGGACCATTCTCGAAGAGGTCATTGCTATTTTCCCACCCCAGAAACTTCCACCCCTCTACATCACTCGGAATCTCAAAGGCCCGATCACGCTCTATGAGAAAAACATACAGGGCGAAACAGTGATCCAGCTCTCCACTCGCGGCACCTATTGGGCTCAGTACATTTATCAATTCGCTCACGAACTCACCCATGTCCGTTCAGAATTTCGCCGGAATCAAAAAGGAGATAAAACCCATCAATGGCTCGACGAAACCTTGTGCGAAGTCGCCTCTCTCTTCGCTCTTCGACAGCTCAGCATCAAGTGGCGTGACCATCCCCCCTACCCTGAATGGAAGCCCTACCGTCACACCCTCCACAATTATGCTCAAAAGGTCATTCTTTCACGAAAAGAACTCCGCCTAAATGACCTCCCCGCCTTCTATCTCAAACAACGATCTCTTCTTGAAACATCCGCTAAAAACCGGATCCTAAACGGCACCATCGCGAACCCGCTCCTCCCTTTTTTCGAGGAAGCTCCCGAGCGTTGGAAAGCCTTAAAATACCTGAATCGCAAAAAATTAACTCAACCCGTCACTTTCATGGAACGCCTCCAGCATTGGCGAGAATTCTGCCCTTATCACGAACAACAATTCGTCACCCTCCTCACCAAAGCGTTCATCTCCTCACCTTAAGGACACCCTCAGAAAAAATCTCACCATTCCCCCTTTCCTCCCCGAGGTTCTCCCCCTAGCTTCCTCCCATGCGCGACGACATTCAGCAACTGATTTACCTTCAGGATTTCGATCAACAGATCTCGGCCCTGAATGCTGATTTAATCCAAATCCCCCAACTTCAAGAAGCCGCCAAAGATCGCCTCGCTACAGATCTTGCCGCTCTGGAAAAAGCTAAAATGGCCTACAAAGAAAATGAAGTTGCGATCAAAAATATCGAACTCGATATTGGCACTCGCCGAGATTCCATCGCTAAGCTCAAAACCCAACAGTTCGAAACCAAAAAGAACGAAGAATTCACCAAAATCGGCCAAGACATCGAACGCTATGAAGAGATGGTCGATGAATTTGAAACCAACGAACTCGAACTCATGGAGGTAGCCGACGGCCACCGGAACACCATCGCAGCCGCCGAAGAGGCCCTTGCCAAAACACAGAAACTCGTCGACGAGGAAATCGCTGAACTCAGCTCACGGGCACAGGATAAAGAAGCCCAAAAAGTAAAACTCAACGAGCAACGCACCCTCTGCGCCGCGGAGGTTGAAGAAGACCTTCTCGCCGATTACGAACGCCTCTTTAAGAAGCACGAAGGCAAAGCGGTTTGCGCCGTGACAATAGAAAAACAATGCACCGGCTGCCACGTCAAAGTCACCCCGACCACCTTTGCGGCAGCAAAATCAGGCGAGACCATTGCCGAATGTGACAACTGTGGCTGCATGCTCTACTACGGAGCTGAGAAAGCTCCTGAAACATATTAGCCCCCTGGCTTAGAGGAGCTCTAAAAATCTTGGCAACACGCGGAGAAACAGGGAATTTTTCCCACCGCGTGAGAGCTGGCTCGCCACCAAGTCTGCCGGAACATCTTCATCCGCCGGACCACTGACATTGACCTTATGATCTCCGGCACAGAGTGATTGGCAAAGGTGACTATTTCCCGCTTCACGTGACACGCACACTTTAAGATCCGGAGACTCCAGACAGAGCAGCCCGATGGGAGCGCCCTCGTCATCCCACTCAAGTTCAGTCTCAATCCGAATGCCTTCTTGCGATTCAAAAGTCAGCTCCCCTTTCCACTTCCATCCCGCCATCTCAGCGACCCACGCTAAAAGAAGCAGAGCCGATGTCCTCTGCGATGATTGCGCTCTCAAGCGCACTTGATTTATGGCAGGAAAGGCCCGTTGCGCTACGGGATCATCAAAGAGTCCAGCAATCGCGAGACGGAAGAAAAAACTCCGCGTCCAAGCTAAATCCTGCGTCACCATATGCCCTCCAGTCTCTTCCCGAGCAGCCACAATTTTCTCAAAATTTTCCTTTGGATGCACCCAACTTGTACTATCGAAAATCAATCGATCCAATAGACCATACAGCCGCTCCTCAAAGAGATCTGAAATTTCACCCTGCCACCAAAACACCAGCGGAAGGTCACTATTTAAATGAGCAAAAGCCGTATTACGCAGTCGCCCCACCGAGCGACCGCTCAGCAAAAATGAAACCTGCTCGCAACAAATCGACTTCTTCCCATGTGCCAGATGGCAATGAGCCGTTACCCATGCCTGAATATCAGGATTCGGATTTTTCCGATCCATCCCGATCAACACCGCCCGACACGCATGTTCTTGGGTCAAGCCCACGATCATTTTCGAGTTCTCGATAAGCTGATCCGGCTCTTCAGTATAAACGAGAAAGTTCATCAGCGAGGCATTCGAACTCGCATCATCCGCCTCCCAGAGCTTCTTGAGCTCTTTATCAATGGCCCCCACTTTCACCGCCCGCCCGAGAGCACCTGCTGGAATATCTACTGCCATTAGAGCCTCCTCCACTTACGACCTTCTGCGACTAGCATCTCATCAGCGGCCTTTGGCCCCCATGCTCCGGCTGGAAATTCCGTCATCGGAAGCTCCTGATCACCCTCATGCCACGCATTCTCAATATGATCCACAAAACGCCACGCCTCCTCCACCTCATCTCGTCGGGCAAAGAGAGTCGCATCACCCGCCATACAATCGAGCAAGAGACGCTCGTAAGCCTCTGGGCTACTCTTTCCAAAGCTTGTCGAATAGTGGAAATCCATCTTCACCGGCTCCATCCGAAGACTCGTCCCCGGAAGCTTCGAGTTCATCCGCAAGGAAATCCCCTCGTCGGGCTGAATACGAATCACCAGCACATTCCCGTCAGGCACCCCACCCGGGCTTGCATTAAAAAGCACCCCTGGAGTCGCCTTAAAGTGAATGGAAATTTCCGTCGCCTTCTTCGGCAAACGTTTACCCACTCGGATATAAAATGGCACCCCTGACCAACGCCAAGTATCCACCATACAACGCAGAGCCACAAAGGATTCCGTCTGAGACTCCGGATTCACCCGATCTTCCTCTCGATACCCCGGCACCTCTTTGCCATTGATATGGCCCTTTGTATATTGCCCCCGAATGACATTTTCTGCCACCAACTCCGGCGTATCCCACTGGCGGAGAGAGCGGATCACCTTCACCTTCTCATCTCTCACCCCATCTGCGGTAAGATCTGTCGGAGGCTCCATCGCCACCAAACTCAGAAGCTGTAAGAGGTGATTTTGCACCATATCTCGCAGCGCACCTGCCTGATCATAGTATCCTCCTCGGCCGCCCTCCATTCCGAGATGCTCGGCACAAGTAATCTGGACATGATCGATATGCTCCTTGTTCCACATCGGTTCAAAAATCGCATTAGCAAAGCGCAAGACCATGATATTCTGCGCCGTCTCCTTGCCCAAATAATGATCAATACGGTAAGTATCTTTTTCCTCAAACGTCCCATTCACCACCTCATTTAAATGCTGCGCCGTCGCCAAAGTCGTCCCAAACGGCTTCTCCACGATCACCCGAGACCAACACCCCTCCCGCTCTGCACTCAGTCCAACCTCTTTAAGATTCAGTAAAATATCATCAAAATAATCCGGAGCACTCGCAATGTAGAAAAGACGATTCCCCTTTCCTCCTCGTTCCGCATCAATCGCATCGAGACGCTCGGCTAAACGCCGATACCCATCTTTATCCTGAAATTCACTTTGATGATAATGAATATTCGGCGCAAGCGCTCCCCACACCTCCTCATCATGTCCCGTCCGGGAAACATCCCGATTGAGCTTCTCCAGCCCCTCGCGAAAAAACTCATCTGTCCAATCACGACGGGCAAACCCAATGATTTTCACCCCCGCCGGAAGTTCCCCATCAACCGCAAGATTATAAAGAGCCGGAACCAGCTTGCGGTGCGTTAAATCACCAGTAGCACCAAAGATGACCACCGTACATGCCTCCGGACGATTACGTGACACGAGGTCTTCACGAAAAGGATTGCTCACAAACCCTTCTGCCACTTCTCGAAACGATTCGCAACACCTGAACGATGAATTTCACTCATGGTCCACTCACGAATTTTCGAATCTTTCCCACCTGACCTTATTCTCCCATTTTTTCGGAATCCATCGAACAACGGCTCGACGATTGATGCCTTAACTTCTGCGCTCTTCTAAAAATTCTAGCCTGAACGCTCTCGTCTAATGAATTTCCAGATAAGTACAAACGAAAAGCTCCCGG
>CALGLJ010000036.1 GCA_937930235.1 uncultured Verrucomicrobiales bacterium
TGCGTGAACAAAGATCATCTTGGTTCCTTGTCATTGCAGGACTCGCAAATTATGGCTGACGTAAAAATTTCGAGAAAATCGCTGGGAAGAATTTGCTGTAAAAGAACGGGATATCCACTGAATTCATCTTTGATGAGGCTCTGGTGAAGCCTTTGGATAGCAGCTTGTGTTTGGACACGCTGACAAATCGTCCAACACCCGAATTTCCGTCTTATTTTTTGGAAATTCCAGGTTGAAATGGGCCTTAACTTCGTGCCTTTCTAGTCAGCCTGTAAATTTTACGATCCTTGTGGCATGAAAATCTCCACAACAGCGCAGGGCTTATTTCCAAGCGCGATTGCCTTGCAGGAGCTGACGATAGAGGTCAGTTGTGGTATTGTCTGAATTACCACTGAACCAAAATAAAGGTTGATTGAATTGAAGGCGGGACTGATCTCGTTTGACTGGCTCTCTTTTTTGAAGAGCGGCGCGGCGGGATTTGGCTGCGGAAGTCGCTTGCTCCCTCTCAGGTCGGTGTGGCCGGAGTCGTTGTAAAAATTCTTCGGCAGAGATGTCTCCACTTTCATCGGTGTCGAGGCGCGCGAAAATTGCTTCGGCAATTTCTTCTTCGAGTTCTTCAAACCCTGGAATGGATAGAAATTCTTCGAACGAAAGAACTTCGTCTCCAGCAGCGATTTCGTTGAAGCGCTCTAGACGGCGGTCTTCAATTCGTCTTCGGATTGAATGTCGAGCGGCACGGATTTCGTCTTGTGAAATAATTCCATCATCGTTGGTATCGATGGAATTACGGCGTTCCTCACGAAATTTGCGGAGAAGATCACGTTTTGCCTGCCGTTCTTCTTCATCAATTTGACCATTTTCATTGGCGTCAAATTGTTGCAGGAAGCTTGGAAGCTTGTCCCCACGAGAAATTCTACGACCGTCTGCGTCCTGTGCCTGCAGGGAGGCAAGGAGAACAAAGCTCAGTAGAAGGAAGGGGAATTTCATCGCGGATGAACAGTATTCAACAAAATGGGAGCGAACGCAAGCCTTCAATCTCTAGCCTTTCGGCTGTCAGTATGATGCTAGAAAAATGTCTGCAAGGTTGTCGAGCGGCCCCCCGAGCTGAAATGGAAATGGTAAGAACATCATGGTTAGGCATTGGATAAGAGGCTTCTCAAACGGAGGACGTAGTTTGCATGTAATAATAGGGCTTTTCTGCCAATCGTTCCAGTTTAAGTTTTTTTTAAAAATATGTCGGTAGCATAGTAGATATCTCAGGGGTTTTTGTTAATATTACCGTTGCCTAAGATCCAGGAACAACAAAATCATTACTTCGTGAAACCATGAAAAAGAAGATACCTTGCAGACCAAGACGCCGCAAACCTCACTACGGAACACCCGAAATTTCCATCGAACCGACTTCCAGACAACAGCCTTCGCAGAATGGGGGACAATACATTGTCCCGCTCCCAGAAGCGAATATTCAACTAGATCCGGAACATGAAACGAATCGTGTTTCTTACCGACCACTCTAATTGATTCGAATATGTCTTTAATTTTCAAGAAAGAGAATATCGCCTTACGAAGTTTTGTCTCTGTCGCAGATCAGACATTTGACATGACGAATGATCATAAGGAGATCCCTGCAAAAGATGGTAAATTGCCGGCAAAGCCACATCTCCCGGAATCGTATTCCGGTTCCGCGGAGCAGCCGATCTCTACTCAACCTCTCCCTACAACAAATCGGAGCTGGGAGAAACAGAGACCTGTCGTGATTCAGTAGGACAATAAAGATGATCTCTTTTAGGAGGTTTCTTCAGTCGATATGATGCAGCTTCGCGTTGGACCAGAGTTTTCTCATAAATCAATTTCTAAGTTTGGATCGAATTGATTTTTGAGGAAATTGAGCGGGAAATTGCCATTTTTTCTCGTTTATGTTCCTTGTCTGGAGAGCAGCATCATTTGCTTACGCTATTTTTTGCGGGGCGGTGGCGATTCACCGCCGTGAGAACTACTCACAAAGTATAATCGACCCTGACATTGTCTAAACGGTGTCTCCTTTATCTTGTTTCCGAGGTCCAATTGTCTGTTAGGCGCCGGAAAGTCGAAACCGTCGGCAACCCTTTTTGTTCCCAGAAGGGGCCCTTAAAATGAAGGAAGGGTGTCATTTAAAATGGCCCGGATTTTTTGTTTCTCTCGCAGGGAAAGGTAGGCGAATTTTGGGGTGCCTTCATCGCTAAGCGCTTGTTTTAATTTGATGATTACGCGCTCCTTAACGGGTTTGGGAAGGTGCCGAAATGCCTTAGAATAGATCATGTATGAGCAGCGATATTTAAACAGATGGCGGTAGAGCTTGAGCGATCTCAGGCCCCTCCCTGATGAAGGTGCGATATCACGGCTGAGAAATGCGTCTTTGAACCGCTCTCCTCCTTGTACTCCGTCTTCTTCTAGTTCGATTTCATCTTCAAAGAGAAGGGCGGAAAGAATTTCATCAGCTGATTGGTCGGCATTTTTCCAGCTCATTCCATTGGGGTCATTGATTGGGAGGTTCTGTTGAATGGATTTTTGAAACCATGTTGCCCGACGATATCCGTATTTGGCCTTGGTGAGGAGGTTGTGAATACGACACTGATGTTCCAGAATCATGAGTGCGACGATGTCACTTTCGGGTTGGAGATATTTTGTGGTATCAATGAAGGAATTGAGATGAGGGACGTTTTGTTTTTGAGGAATGAGATTTTCCCCTTCGATGGATTGTTGATTTCCAAGGTGAGGGCTATCGCTTTTTCCAGTGACATACCAACCGCCCCAACGTTTCTGAATGGGGGTGCTATCGTGGACCAGAGTGGTGCCATAGTTCAGGAGGGCGTGTGAGTTTTTATCCGGAATGACTGAGCGAATGAAGAGTCCGGGGACTCCTTCAGTGCGCGAGTCGGCATGACATTGGAGACAGGAATCAGTTTCACGTTTGATGAGGGGTGGTTTGCTTTTTCTTGGCATTGTGAGCGTGTAGAACACGGGGCCGAGTTGGGCGTCTTCTGCGATGAGTTCGATTTTACCACCAGGGACCCAAGCGACGTAGATGTCATTAGAGAAGTAAATCGCGCGGGGATTTTTATGATTGATAAAGCTGTTTTGAAGGCTCGTTTTAGAGAAGACGAGGACTTGGGATTCGACCGGGACGTTCAGCCGATCGAGGACGGCGCGTAGGAATTCCTTTCCACTGGTTGGAGTGACGACCCAGTCCCCATTCTCAAGATCCTGCTGCATTCGGGTAACGGCATCTTGGCTTGCCGTTTTGGAATAGAGAATGGGGGGCATTTCGAAAAAATCCACCGCGCCAGCGATCATGCTGGTGATGAGGGAGAAAATGAGAATTTTCACAGATCTGGGTAAGAAAATGCTGAGGTGCCTCTTAAGCAATGCTAGCGATTAAACGTCTTGAGAAACATGTTTTTTACAGATTCAAGGGATTTTCTCAAAGCGACCAGCCTTGGCTGGCTTACTTTTTTCTAAAAATGCATTGGCGTTGGGGAATTTCTACTACGCGGTCGTTTAGGGGGATGAAAAAGCGATCGTTTGGTTGAGGTTGAATGACTTGCCCACCGGTGAAGGTGCCGAAAGAGGGAAGCGTCAGGACGTTTTCGCGGAGATGAAAACAGGCCGAACGAATGGAAGTGCGTTGGCTGTCTTTGATGTGAATGACAGGGTGAATGTGTCCGCAGATGGAGAAGTGGTTTGCTGAGGCCTCGGCAGGATCGTGAATGATCTCAAGATTCCCCATTACCAATGAAGGGAGGGTTTTAAGATCAAGTGAGAGTCGAGGAAGTGTTCTCTGGTCATGATTTCCGATGACGAGGGAGACGTGTGCGGGGCAGTGGGCAAGCCATTCCGTGAGCTCGGGAAAAGTGCCTTCGGGAGAGTGCAGGAAATCTCCTGCGATCACGAGTTGTTGAGCTTGGGTTTTAAGTAATAGCTGTGTAATACGATGAAGGTCGTACGCACTGTCGCCGTCAGGGACGGCAATCCCATGAGCGCGGAACGTTGCCGCTTTCCCAAGGTGGACATCAGCCAGAATGAGGGTGGAATGTTCTTTAAGAAAGACGGCTGCTTCGCTGAGAAGCTCAAGGTGCTGACCTGTATGGGTGATGATCATTCGGCGGCGTTTTCGAGTGAAGTGAGCATTTTTTCCAGACGTGTGGCGGCGTCTTGTCCTTGGGTGTGTGCTTGTAAGCGATCAGCCCAGAGAGGAAAAGCCATGGGCGTGAGGCGATCGCAACGCTGAAGGTGAATGGGCCTGGTGATGAGGTCGTTCATGGTGATTTTCAGTCGAGTGAACTCGAGTTGGTTGTCCAGGATTTCGCGTCGAGCTTGTTCTAGTAAGAGGTTGTCTGAGTCGTAGCGGGAGAAGACTTCGTAGAGAAGACTGGCCGAAGTCTGAACGTCACGTGGACCGCCTCCGCGTTTGGGAAGTTGTTGTAGAACGAGACCCGAAACGCGGGCGATTTCACGAAACTGACGTCGGGCGAGTTCGGCAGTATTCATGCAGGCGATGAGATCATCGAGAAGGCGATCGGTGGATAGGAGTTCGCGCCAGATATCTTCTTCGACAGGGAGGTGGTCGTTGCTGGTGAGGCTGAATCCGTAGTCATTCATGGTGATCTGAATGAGAAGGTCGGCTTTTTGATTGATGCGCCAGGCGATGAGTGAACCGAGGCCTTCATTCACGAGACGCCCAGCGAAGGTGTAGAGGAAGAGGTGGTGTTCCTCTCGGATCGAAACATATTCGATGAGAATCATCTCATCGTGTGGGAGGAGAGACCAAGCACGCTGGATCTCTAAAATGGGTGCGATCAATTTCATTTCAGGGGTATCCTGTGCATCGGCTTTTAATCGCTGAGCCACGGCATGAGAGAGCTCATTGGAGAGAGGCATGCGGCTACCGGCCCACACGGGAATTTTCCCTTTGGCCGTCTTGCTGGCATTTTTAACGGTGGCTTTTTGGTTACGGATGCGCACGAGTTCGAGGTGCTTACCGCCGAAGATGAAAACGCTTCCTACGGGGATTCTGCTAATGAATCTTTCCTCCACGGAGCCGAGCTTTCGTCCGCTTTGATAGGTGAGGCTCACATTTGAATGACTAACGATGGTGCCAATACTGAGGCGTTGGAGCTGAATGAGCTTTTTATCTTCAACCGTGAGTTTGCCGTCTTTTTCGATGACTTTTTTAAAGCCGGGATAATTGGCGAGGGCCTTACCGCCGATAGTGATGAATTCGAGTGCCCACTGCCATTCTGGTTCGTCGAGATTGCGATAAGCGTACGTGGATTGAATTTCGTGACGAAGATCCTGAGCGCTGGTGGGTTCACCGATACAGACTGTGACCAGATGTTGAACCAGCACATCAAGGGGTTTTTGCAGGGGAAGACGGGCCTCGATTTTTTTCTCAAGAATGGCATCGCGAGCAGCGGCGAATTCCACCAGTTCAAAGGCGTTACTCGGCACGCAGTAGAGTTTCGACGTGCCACCAGGTTGATGGCCGGATCGCCCGGCACGCTGTATGAGGCGAGCAATTCCTTTGGGGCTACCAATTTGGATGACCTGGGAGACGGGTGAAAAATCAACGCCAAGATCGAGGGATGAGGTGCAGACGACACAGCGGATGGAGCCCTCCCGTAAGCGTTCTTCTACGAGATTTCGCTCTTCTCGGTCGAGCGAGCCATGATGCATCGCCAGCTCATCCTTCCACTCGGGATGATGTTCTAACAGTTCTTGAAACCAGATTTCGGTTTGCGAACGGGTATTCGTAAAAAGGAGAGTCGTTTCTTTTTTCTCAAGGAGTTTGGCGACTTGTGGGACGAGCTGAGTGCCGATGTGTCCGGACCAAGGAAAGCGGTCCATACTCTTAGGGAGAATAGTTTTGATCTGCACTTTTTTCACTGCGGCTCCGGAGATGATCACGGCATCTTTGTCGTTCTTTCCCATGAGGACTTCCGAAGCCTCCTTGGTATTGCCGAGAGTTGCGGACAGCCCCCAAGTGCGAATTTTAGGGAACCATTGACGAAGACGAGCGAGGCAAAGCTCGGTTTGCACGCCCCGCTTGGTGCCGATGAGTTCGTGCCATTCATCGATGATAACAGCATCTAGTCCCGCGAGGTTTTCGCGAAAATTTTCGTGGGTGAGAAAGAGCGAAAGACTTTCGGGAGTAGTGATGAGACAGAAGGGGAGTTTTTTGTTGAATTTGGCTTTTTGATAAGCGGTGGAGTCTCCGGTGCGGATGCCGACTTCGATTTTGAGGCCAAGATCTTCCAGCGGTTCTTGGAGGGATTTTTGGGTATCCTGTGAGAGTGCGCGGAGAGGAGTGATCCAGAGGACTTTACAGCCCTGAGTTTCTTGGGATTCCAGTGCTTCTGCGACCGGGCCTAGCCAGACTGCGAGGGTTTTCCCCAGCCCGGTGGGGGCGTGTAATAATCCCGATTTTCCATCGCGATAGGCTTGCCAGGTTTCTTTCTGAAATGGAAAAGGCTTCCAACCCCGGGCTTTGAAAAATGGTGAAACGGCTGAGAAGTTGGCCACAGAAAAAGCTTAACCTGTGATGGTGATTTGAAAACCCGGGAATCGGTGCTTTCTTCAGGGACTTGATCGAGGTTGTTTACAAAGGAGGGGTTTACTTGCCGGAGCTGGATCTTTGGTTGGATCCACATGGGGCGAGAGATCGGGCCTTTGTCTCGCATGCGCATTTTGATCACTTTGCTCGGCACGAAAAAATGATGTGTAGCACCGAGACGAGCGTGATTGCCGAGAAGCGATTCCGTATTGCGAAGAGTCGTTTGCAGGGGCGTCCTTTACGAGAGGCTTGGGAAGAGCGGGGTTTCCGCATAGTGCTTTTGCCTGCGGGTCACATTACCGGATCTGCCATGATCCATGTGACACGTCTGAGTGATGGTGCTACGCTTCTTTACACGGGAGATTTTAAAATACGGCACGGACTCACCGCAGAGGCGGCCGAATTTTTACCAGCTGATATTTTCATTACCGAAACGACCTTTGGGCTGCCGCAGTATAGTTTTCCGCCCGAGGATGAGATTCAGAAAGAGATCGTCCATTTTGTGAAGTCAGCTTTTGAGGATGGTGAGGTGCCAGTCTTGTTAGGTTATTCTCTTGGTAAGGCTCAGGAGGCGGTTGCTATTTTAGAAAAGCACGGATTGTCCTGTCTTCAGCACAGGACGGTGGCCGTGATGACCGAGGCCTGTCGAGCGGCAGGACTAGACCTCAAAGAGGCTGAAATTTTTGAAAAAGAAATCCCTCCTTCCCATGCTCTGATCTGCCCTCCAAATGCGGTGCGCTCAAAAGCGCTGCGGGGAATTCAAAAGAAACGCGTCGCGATGCTGACTGGCTGGGCCATGAATGCCGGGGCGCGGTATCGATATCAGACAGACGCGGCTTTCCCGCTCTCTGATCATGCAGATCACCCCGGGCTCATGAAGGCGATCAAACTGGTGAAGCCAAAACGCGTGTTGACTCTCCACGGCTCCGCGCGTGAGTTTGCGGCTGAGTTGCGCGCGCTGGGAATCGAAGCCTGGTCGGTCTTTGGGAATGATCAGATGGAATTGAATGTGTTCGAGTCTGATGCTACTAAAGAGTCACTTTCCCATGTCCGGCCAGAGGGCGAACTACGAGATTTTTCGGAGTTGTGCACGGCGGTGGAATCTTCTCCAGGGCGTTTGGGAAAAATCCGTTTCCTTGCTGATTATCTTCAGAGTCTACTTCCCGATGAATTAGCCCTTACGGCGACTTGGTTGAGTGGTCGGGTCTTTGAGAGAGATCATGAGACTCGAAATTTAAAAGTAGGACCAGCAGTCATTCGCCAAGCTCTACTCAAGGCCACAGGGCTGCCTCTCGCCCGTTATCGTGCGATTTCCAATACGCAGAATGAAATGGCACGCACCGCGAGGCTCCTTTTAGAAGAAGCTGAGCTGCACCCGGAAGAGAAATCATTGAACGAAGTGGCGTCTCTGTTAGTGCAATTGGCGCAAGCTTCCGGTTCCTTGATGCGATCTGATCTCTTGGCTGCAGCCTTTACTGCCCTTCATCCTAAGGAGTCGGAGTCCTTGGTGAGGATTCTCACCGGCGGTTTGCGAATTGGCTCTGGGGAGGGGCTTTTAGAAGAAGCGGTAGCAATCGCCTTTTCTCAGAAAAATAGCGCGGTGCGAGAGGCGCATATGCTTTTGGGTGATCTCGGGAAGGTCGCGCTTTTGGCACGTGAGGGAGAGCTTGAGAAAGCCTGTCTTACGCCCTTTGTTCCAGTGAAAGTGATGCTGGCTTCGCCAGAGGAAACAGCGGAAGATCTGATCGCACGTCTAGGGAGTTTGCCCATGTGGCTAGAGCATAAGTACGATGGGATCCGGGCACAGCTTCATAAAAAGGGAGAACATGTTTCTCTCTACTCGCGCGATCTCCGAGTGCTGGATCAGGAGTTCCCAGAGCTTTTGCAAGATGTGAGAGCACTTCCTGATGACTTCATTTTAGATGGCGAATTGATTGCTTATACCGAAGGAAAAAAACTGACCTTTTTTGATCTGCAAAAACGACTGGGACGAAGACAGGGACAAGGCGACCTCTTTCTCGGAGCGGCGATTCCTGTCCGCTTTATTGCCTTTGATCTCCTTTATCATGACGGAGAAGATCTTTTGAAAACTCCTTTAGAGAAGAGACGAGCGCGGCTTGAAGAGCTATCGCGGTCTTCCATGTTAGAGTTGATTCAGGTTGAGCGAGTGGATTCATCCGAAGCGATCAATGCTGCTTTTAAACGGGCTAAAGCGGAAGGAAATGAAGGTCTCATCGCGAAAGATCCTGCCAGCCTTTACTCGCCGGGGCGTCGGGGAAAGAGCTGGCTTAAGCTGAAGAAAGCGATGCCTACACTCGACTGTGTGGTGGTGAAAGCTCAGCAAGGACATGGACGCCGTGCCGAGGTGCTCAGTGATTACACCTTTGCGGTGCGTGATGAATTGAGCGGGGAATTACGAACTTTAGGAAAGGCTTATTCCGGTCTCACCGACGTAGAGATCGAGGAACTCACAGAGCATTTTAAAGATCATACTTTGAAGAAAGAGCGCCGCGTTCATACCGTCGAGCCTCAGGTGGTTCTCGAGATTGCTTTTGACTCGATCAACAAAAGTAAACGTCATGACTCGGGACTGGCCCTCCGTTTTCCGAGGATCAAAGCGATTAGAAAAGACAAAACTGCAGCCGAGATTGATACCTTACAATATGCTCAAACCTTACTCGATACCCCCAAGGCCAAGCGCTCGACTTCCGCAGGTTGAGAAAGGTCGCCGAGAACGCCGAGTACGACACTGCCCAATGATCTACGGATTTGGACTTTCGAAGGAGCGCGGGGTTATTTTTGGGGAGATCGAGAAACACGTTCCCATTCCTTGAGTTGAGTGATCAGTTTTTTTTCGACCAACTTTGCACGTTTCTGGCCGCTATAAGTGACGCTGTAGTGATAGTCTAATAGCTCCTCCAAGAAAGGTGGGGCGTCAGCAGTTGCTCGGAGAGTTTCGACATGTTTTCGCAAGGTGCGGCCGGCTGGCATAGGGTGTTTCACTCCTTCGCAAGCTCTGCGGAAAAATTCTAAATAACTGGGAGATTGGGGTAAAAAACTCGCGCTTGGATGCGATGAGATTTCGGTGGTTTTAGGCTGACGTAAAATGAGCAGGATGCAGAAGCCGAGCAGGATCACGCCGGTAGCTCCTAGAAAGTAGGGCTTGAAGCGCGCAAAGAGTTCATCGTCACCCTCTTCATCAAAAATGAGGTCCTCTGAATCTGGCGGTTGTTCATTGATTCCGGCTTGTGAGATCGAGCCTTGGCTTTGTCCGGGAGGAGTCGTTTCAAAGGTGACCCAGCCAAAATTTGCTAAATGAATTTCAGTCCAAGCATGAGCTTCTCGGCCTCGAAAAACGAAGAGGTTTTTGGTGGAAAAGTGTTTCCCGCCCCGCCAACCATAAGCGACTCGAGAAGGGATGCCTGCTGCTCGAGCGAGGAGGGCGGCGGCGGTCGAAAAATGGTCACAAGATCCCTCGCGAGATCCCATGAGAAAGTTGGTTAGAGGGTCGATTCGATCCGGATTAGAAGGCGTGAGGCTGTAGTGCTGATTTTCTGAAAGGGATTGTTTGATTCCTGCGAGTCGCTCCCGCACCCCGCCGTTGAGATTGCGAGTGATGTCTCGGAGGGCTTCCTCGATGCCTGGGTCTTGCGGGAGTTCAAGGTAGGCTGGATCTAGCCCGGTCTCATCGATGGTGAGTTCAATCTCGGGGGGGAGCATCCACAGGTGACGTGGGGAGGATGTGATCTCATAGCGGTAGCTTTTTTGGTCCTCCGCAAGAGGGGGAAGTCGGAAGGTTGCTGGTCCGGTCTGACGAATTGATTCTTGTGTGATTGAGAGGAGCTTTGGGGGAGAAATGGCAAGGCCTTGCGAGCCGAGATTGGGGAGGTGATAAACGCTGGCTCGGATGATTTCTCCTAAATTGTCAGCTGAGGAGAGAGTGACGATCCCGTTCTGAGCTTGATGAGTTTTGGGAGGGAGAGCGAGGGCATTCCAAGTGCCATTTTGGTAGCGCGCGAGAGTGAAAAGGCGAAGGTAAGGTGTTTGCTTTAAAAGAAGAGCGGTGTCTTTGGGGCCTTTAGGCCAGAGATAGACTTCTGGTTTGTTCGATTGGAACGCCTCCTTTCCCTCGGTAATAGAGCGTGTCCGGTGATGTTCCGGCAGAGAATTTCCCGAGATCAGCACCCGTGATCCTGAGCGGCTCGATTCATTAGAAGTGGTCTGGATGCGATAGGATTCAGGGTGTAAGGTCTCGTCTAATTTCTCGGCTATTTTTTTCGCATTTGCGGGCCCTGTTGCGAGGAAAGCGAGTAGCAAGCACTCTATTCCAGCAATAGCTGCAGTGATCGTGAGGAGATCAAGAAACCCTCGCTCGCGTCTCGGAGTGGACGCGGGGACCGAGGCGAGGGACTGTTTATGGAAAAAGCAAAGCCCTGCAACTAATACACTCCCTGCGAGGAAAATACGCAGGATGGCGTGCCATGTCTCGGGCCAGCCACGCAGTAATGCGTAGGCCAGTCCCACAGCGAGCAGTAGAAAGAGAGATCGCACGTCATGATTGTAAGTCAAAGTGCCCTGAGATAAGAAGCGACGAATTCAAAAAAACTAGGATCTATGCTCGCCAAAATGTGATTAAGGCTTCAAGTCATCTCGCGGAAAATGAATTGGAAAGATACACTCCTGAGCCTCCCTTCAGTCTGTGATTTCCTCCTGAGTGAAAAATGGGAGGATAATATTGATCCGGCGAGCTTTGAGCCTGGGCGCGCGCTCTTTGAGAAGGGCGGGACGATTCAGGTCAGTCATTTTATTGGAACGGTTAAGGGATTTTCTGCGCATGCCTTCGTCGATGATATACGGTCGCGATCTTTTCAGGTCAGCTTGGTAGGAGGATATGAACGAAGAGAGTGGTTCTTATGGGGAGAGTGTTCCTGTAGAGATAGGGACAGTTGTAAGCATGTTCTGGCCTTTATTTATGAATTGCAAAAAGCGATTATTAACTCGCGTTTGGCAGAAGACCCCGCAGCAGTAAACGCACAATGGCTGGAGGCCCTGAAAGCAGAGCTGGCTCCTCCACCCAGCGTAAAAAATCCTCCTAAACCTAAGCGCATCACGGCTGCTTTGGCATATCTCATTGAGCCTCGTTTTGATGGGTTACTCGAAGTGGGATTTGGAAAAATCGTCTATCGGGCCGATGGTTCTGCCAGAATTGAAAACCCAGACCTGACACCTAATATCAGTAGATCCGTTCCGTCGTATTTTCAGGATGATGATGAGGAATTGACGATCGCTTTTCAGCAACGACTCCCTAAAGCTCCAAATCCTGAATATCACTGGTATGATCTTCGCCTATTAAAAGGACGTGTTGGGGAAGAGATTCTGCCTCGTTTACTCGCTACGAAACGTCTCTTTTTGAGCGAAGAATTTGGTTTTGCTAATGGCGGTGATTGTCCCACTCCTCTGAGCGAGGGGCCACCCATTCACCTGAGTCCACAGTGGGAGCCTGACGAGAACGGCGGGTGCCGCCCCGTCATCGGTCTTCAGCCTAGGATGCTCCTGATTGAAGTGGAGCGTGGTTACTACCTTGATTTAGAAAAGCATCACATCGGACCGATTGAGTTGGACCCAAATCAATCACTTGCACTTCTACGGCTCTGGCTTGAGGGGCCAGTGGTGAATGCAGAGGCGGCTTCTGAACTTACGTTGACAATGGAAGGAAAAGGCCTTTCCGAAGGAATCCCGAGACCGATTCAGTTGGAAGAGAAAACTCTCTCCTCTCTAGGGGGGCATCCTGTTTTGACTTTGATGAAATGCTCCGCGTTAAGCCATCTGAGAGAAAAAACATTTGGGGGACATATTCAAACCAAGGCGCCTCTTGTCACCGTAGGAGTGCTCAGTTTCAAGTACGGAGATTATGAGATTCCTTATAACGCGAAGTCAGAGAAATTTTTTCGCTTAGTCCATGAAGATTGTCTCTTGCGCATTCAGCGTGAGCAGAAAATGGAAAAGAAAGCGGAGAAGGCTTTAAAGGACTTCCATCTTTTCAAGCTTTCGGAAGAATATTTCGAAAACCAAATCCATTACCAGCATCACAATAGTTTTTCCCCCGATGCCCACCCTCATGATTGGGATTTATTTTGGGCGAGCTGCATGAATTCCAGCTTCACTGAGCTCGAAAATAAAGGCTGGGAAATCAGGATCGATGACTCGGTCGATTTTACCCTGACTCGTGCGGATGATTTCTTTACGGACTTTGCCGAAGATTCGGACCGAGGCATTGATTGGTTCCAATTTGATACCGGATTAATCACGAATGAGGGACAGCGCATCAGCTTGATGGATCTCATCGCGAATGTCTTGAATAGTTCAAATGATATCCCTGATGAGGGAACATTTGCGGCTGATGAAAAAGTGATTGTTTCGGATGATTCGGCCCGCTCCTTCTTTGAAGTTCCTGCGGAGCGCTTCTTCCGCATTGTGCGCTCGGTTCGAGATCTATTTAACCGTCCTGATGATGGGATTCACCGTCTGGAAGCAGCAAAAATTGCGCAGGAATTGGCTCTCGATGACTCCGGTACGGTCGCTGACCTCCGGGCGCTGGGAGAGCAACTGGCCAAGAAGGAACCACATCAGCCCGTTCCCTTGCCCAAAAAGGTGAAGGCGGATTTACGGGACTATCAAAAAGATGGATTTCAATGGTTGCAGTTCCTCGCGCGTCATCACCTCCATGGTATTCTTGCGGATGACATGGGACTGGGAAAAACCCTGCAAACGCTTTCACACATCGCGGCAGAAATTGAAAACAAACACCACGATGGCAAGCCTTCGCTCGTCGTGGCTCCCACCAGTGTGGTTCCGAACTGGGAGGCCGAGGTGAAAAAATTTGCCCCCAGTCTCAAAATTCTCGTCCTGCACGGATCCGATCGTCATGAATCTTTTAAGAAGATCGACAAGCAGCATCTGATCATCACCTCCTATGCTCTCCTGCAGCGCGATGTGAAGGAACATAAGAGCCATCAATACCATCTCGTGATTCTTGATGAAGCGCAGTATATTAAAAACCCGAAAGCCAAGGTCTCAGTGGCAGCCTGTGAGCTTGATGCCAGCCACCGCCTCTGTCTTTCAGGGACTCCGATGGAGAACCACTTAGGGGAGCTTTGGTCACTGAGCCGCTTCCTCATGCCGGGGCTGCTCGGAAACTTGTCTGATTTTAATACCGCCTTTCGATCCCCCATTGAGCGGCACAATGATGCTGACGCTCAGCGCTCTCTGAATCGTAAAGTGGGATCTCTGATTTTACGACGGACCAAGGACCAGGTGGTAGAGGAGCTTCCGCCTAAAACAGAAATCATTCATCGGGTTTCTCTAAATAAAGAGCAGCAAGATCTTTACGAGAGCGTCCGTGTTGCCATGGATAAGAAAGTGCGTGATGCCATTGCTGATAAAGGGCTGGCTCGCTCTCAAATCATTGTCCTCGATGCCCTATTGAAGCTACGTCAAATATGTTGCCACCCTCAGTTGATGAAAACCGAGATTGCCAAGAGTGCAACGGAATCGGCGAAGCTTGATTTTCTCGTGGAGCTTCTCGCGACTTTGATTGAAGAAGGACGTTCAATTTTACTCTTTTCGCAATTCACTACCATGCTGGGGATGATCGAGAAACATCTCAAAAAAGAGAACATCAAATTTGTCAAAATCACGGGAGCCACACGTGATCGTAAAACTCCGGTGGAGAAATTTCAAAAGGGAACAATCCCAGTGTTCCTCATTAGTTTGAAGGCTGGCGGGACGGGGTTGAATCTAACGGCAGCGGATACGGTCATTCACTATGACCCATGGTGGAATCCGGCCGCAGAGAATCAAGCCACGGACCGGGCTCATCGGATCGGTCAAAAGAATCCGGTTTTTGTTCACAAACTCATTACGGAAGGCTCCATTGAGGAACGCATTCTTGAACTCCAGAGTAAAAAATCCAAGCTGGTGGAAGCTCTTTTGAGTGAGAAGACAAGTAAGCTCCAGCTCGATGCGGAGACTCTTGGAGGTCTTCTCGCTCCCTTAGAGTCTTAGACGGTTCTCTCAGAGAGTATGTGGGAGAACTCATTGTCGATTTTTAAAAAATGATGGAACAAATTCAAACGTTGCTCAATGAGCTAGAAGAGAATCGAGGGCTGGATATTCTCTACGCTTGCGAATCTGGAAGCCGCGCCTGGGGGTTTGCTTCTCCAGATTCTGATTATGACATTCGCTTTCTCTACCGTCGTCCGATCAAGGAGTGCTATCTTGTCACTGCTCCTTCTGACACCATCGAAATTCCGATCAAAGATGATCTTGATCCGGGAGGGTGGGAGTTGCGTAAGGCTTTGGGGCTTTTAGCCAAATCAAATGGAGCGCTCATTGAGTGGCTGCATTCTCCAATAGTCTATCGTACGAACGATGCCTTTCTTGGCGAGATGCGTGATCTAGCTACTCAGCATTTGTGTCGCAGAGGATTGGCGAACCACTATCGAGGGATGGCACATCAGTCTGTCGAGACAGGTTTGAAAAAGAATGCGCCTACAGGAAAAGCGTATCTCTATGCTTTGCGAGCCACTTTATGTGCGCGGCATGTGCTAAAAATGGGGACTCCACCTCCGGTGGTTTTTGACGACTTATTGCATGATTTGGAGATCGAGCACCGCCAAGCTGTCGATGAACTTTTGGAATGGAAAAAGAATGCGGGGGAGAAAGATTCGCCGGGACGCATTCCATTACTGGACCGCTTTGTCACGGAATCATTAGCGGATTTGGGGAAAGCATGTGAGGCGCTTCCACCGAAATCTCCTGCGAAAGATCCTTTTAATGACATGCTACATCGGTGGACTCTTTGGCCGTCATGACGAGAGAGAATTTCACCCTGAGTCGCGTGCGTCAGCATGATCTATTGCTCTTTGAGGCGGTGTCGGGGAGTCGTTCATTTGGCACGGAGCATGAGCACTCGGATACAGATTTACGCGGAGTGTTTGTGGCTCCGGCTTCATTCCTCGTCGGTTTAGAATCGGTGGAACAGGTCAGTGATAAGAAGAGCGATGAGGTGTATTATGAACTGGGTCGATTTGTGAGTCTCCTCTTGGCGAACAATCCGAATATCATCGAACTCTTATACACTCCGGAATTTCTTGTGCGGCATCGTCATCCGGCTTTTGAAAAATTACGTCCCGAGTTGTTTCTTTCGAAAATTTGCCAGCAATCTTTTGGAAATTACGCCATGGGGCAAATTCGGAAAGCCCGCGGTCTGAACAAGAAAATTGTGAACCCAGAGCCGGAAAAGCGAAAGCACCTCAGAGAGTTTTGTTATATTCTTCATGAGCAAGGATCGGTGCCTCTCGGCAAATGGCTCGAGAGGATGGGATTCGTAGAAGAGGACTGTGCGGTGATTAGGGTCAATCATGCGACGGGCATGTATGCGGTGTTCCATCTTCCGGATGGGCGTGGGATTTTTACGAAAAAAGATGAGGCTGCCATTGTCTGCTCATCCGTGCCCAAAGAAGTGAGTCCATTGGCATGGATGAGTTGTAATGAGGACGCCTTTAAAGCGCATTGTCGTTCTCATCGGGAATATTGGCAATGGGTCAGCTTACGTAATGAAGAGCGTTATGAAGTCAATGCGTCACACGGTCGCGGCTATGACTCCAAAAATCTCATGCACACTCTTCGGCTACTGGAGCAGGCGATTGAAATCGCCCGTGAGGGGAGAATTATCTTACCGAGACCAAATGCCGAGTGGCTGAAAAAGGTGAAAAGTGGAGTTTATGCGTATGAGGATCTTCTAAAAATTGCCGATGAAAAGTCTTTGGAAATGGAGGAGGCATTTTTGGCTTCCTCTTTGCCAGATACGCCTTCTCGCACGATGGCTGGTGAGGTTCTCTTGGAGATTCGCGAGGACTTTAGGCCGTAATGAATTTTGAGACTGCTGACACCGCATTAGGAAAATTCCCAGATCCCAGATGGAGTGCCGAGACTTTACCCTCTTCAGAAAAAGCTGAAGGGGCGCCGCCTGGGGGGGATAGCGGCGCCCCATTCATGGGCTTTCGGGGGGATAGGGGGGCGATGTGTGACGTCTTAGAAAGATTCTCGTCGCATTCACGAGGTTGTTCTTTCTGTCCTCCTTTTGACGAGAGAGGGCTCGGAAAAATTTTTCCCTTATACCTAACCAATAGTGATATGGATTCAGCAAAATGGCTCAATCCACTCTGGAACTGAAGATGAGGAAGCTTTCTCTACAGTGAGAAGTTGGGACACTGGGAAAGGAAGGTTTTCGGGTTTTCGAAAATCACTTTTTCAACTGTCTCGGCAGAGTGGGAACGCTTTTTCATCTCAAGGGCGCATTTAATGACGGCGAGAGGATCGGAAATCCCCCAGTCGCAGGCAGAGTTCATCCAGATGTTTTCCATTCCAAATGTTTCCAGAATATCGATGGCGCGTGCCGGAGAGCATTTGGATTCGGGATATAAAGTCATGCCGGCCCAGAACCCTTCATCTAATACGAGGGGAGCGGTATGTTCTTCCACATGGTCGATGATCACTCGTCCGCGATCGACGTTGGCATTTTTCAATGCATCGAGAATGAGGCGAGTTCCCTTTAATTTATCTTCCAGATGGGGAGTGTGGATTAAGATCGGGCGATCAAATTTCTGAGCGAGTTCGACGTGTTCTTCGAAAATGGCGAGCTCGTTCTTGGTATTTTTATTGAGTCCGATTTCTCCAATTCCTAAGACGTTTGGTTTGTCGATAAAGTCGGGGATGAGCGCCATCACTTCGCGAGCGAAGACGGGGTCTTCCGCTTCTTTGGGATTAATGCAGAGCCAGCAGAAATGCTTAATGCCGAACTTTGCGGCGCGCGCGGGCTCATATTCCGTGAGCTGACGATAGTAGTCGTAGAAGCCTTGTGCGGAGGCACGGTCATAACCCGCCCAAAAAGCGGGTTCACAGAGAGCTTCGCAGCCAACCTGAGCGATGGTCTCATAGTCCGCGGTTGTGCGGCTGACCATGTGGGCGTGGGGTTCGATGTATTTCACGCTTCCACCTCTTTCTGGCAGGCGCCATAGGCGAATTGAATGTCAGCAGCCTCGGCAGGCTCAGTAGAATGATCAGAAAATGCGAGATGAACAGCCTGCGCCCGAGATGTTCCTGTGGGAGGGTTTTGCATGGCTTCGAGGGCTTTCATAAATGCAGGATGTCGAAAATCGGCTTGGCCATCGTGACGATCAACACGATCAAGAAAAGACGCGATTTCAAGTAACTTGAACCGGGAGTCCATGAAGTAGAGATCTTGGATTTCCTTTTTTGTAGGCATGGAGAAATTTTACTAGGAACTGGGGAAAGACGCAACGCCTGCGATGCAGGCTCGTGGTGGCAGGTCGTTTTGCGCGGAAGAGGGATCATGCAAAAGAGTCTCCCGACCATCGAATCTTTGATGCGCTCCAAAATACGACCAGTTTTCTCATCGTAGAGATTGGAGAACATGTTAGCATCGCCCTAATGGATATTTTACAACAACTGGGTCTGGCGCTTGGCTTTGCCACGCTTTCGGGCCTAAACCTTTATCTCACGGTATTTGTGGCGGGTCTGGCGATTCGTTTCGATTGGGTGAATCTGGCTGCGGCTCATGAGTCGCTGGGAATTCTAGGGGATCCGTGGATTATCGGAGTGGCTGGAGCGCTGTTCTTTATCGAGTTTTTTGCGGATAAGATCCCGTGGATTGATTCGGCGTGGGATGTCTTACATACCATCATTCGTCCTATGGGAGGGATCTTCCTCGCTCTCAACGCTTTAGGTGAGCTGGATCCTGCGATGAGTGTGGTGGCAGGATTGCTGGCAGGTGGAGCGAGTTTGGCTTCTCATAGCTTGAAGGCGGGGAGCCGTTTGCTGATCAATCTCTCGCCGGAGCCGGTGTCGAATGCCATTGCCAGTGTGGGTGAAGATGGGCTCGTGCTGGGAGGGCTGGGCCTGATGGCGGTGGCTCCTGCGATTGGATTCTTCGTTTTCTTGATCTTTGGCGTCCTAGCAGTGGTGATCGTGACGAAGCTCTGGGGGACGATCATACGCGGAATCACAGCCCTGCGGAATCGATTTGGGGCGAAAGTTTCGGTGAGTTGAACGATTTTCTATTTTCAGATTTGAGCTTTTTTCCTGAGCGGAAGATCCTTCAGGTCACATGAGCTTGGATACGAATTTATTGATTGCCGTTTTAATGGGAGGCCCGGGAGCTGAGAGAGATGTTTCTCTGGCCTCGGGTCAGGCTGTGTTAAAGGCCTTACAAGATCAGGGGCTCAATGCGATCGGAGTCGAAGTTAGCGACGAAACACCGGAACTTCCCGAAGGAGTGGGGCTGGCCTACAATGTCATTCACGGGACATTTGGTGAAGATGGAGGGCTTCAGCATTATTTGGAAAAATTGGGAATTCCTTATACGGGAGCTGGAGCCGCAACGAGTGAGATCGCGTTTGATAAAAATCTCAGTAAGGTGAACTTCCTGAAGCATGAAGTGCCAACTCCAGCTTCTGAAGTCGTGGATTGCACTCATGCCGTGCAGCTTCCAAAAATGCCGGTGCCATTTGTAGTGAAGCCACCTCGGGAAGGATCGAGTGTTGGAATCCGCGTTGTAAAAGAGGCCGGGGAAGCGCAGGAGGCGATGGAACATGCCGCTCAATATGGACAGGAACTCCTGGTGGAGGAGTTTGTGGAAGGCCGGGAACTCACGGTTGGCATTCTGAATGGAGAAATTTTTCCCATCGTCGAGATCATTCCTCCAGATGGAGATTGGTATGATATGGAGACGAAATACCCGTGGTTAAGCGGAAAATCTGGCGGCAGTGAATACATCTGTCCTGCGAATTTGACGGAGACGGAAGAGGCTGCGGTGAAAGAGGCTGCGAAAAAAGCTTATGATGCGCTGGGAATAGAGATTTACTCTCGGGTCGATGTGTTGTTAAATTCGTCAGGAAATCCTTATGTCTTAGAAGCCAATACTATTCCTGGGATGACGGAAACGAGTCTGCTTCCCAAAGCTGCAGCGCAAGCGGGCTACTCATTTGGCGACCTTTGCGTAAAGATTGCCGAGCTTTCTCTCGCCGAGAGAGGGTAACAAAATTCTTTCTGCCACTCCTGATCATGTTTCAAAAAAAGACCTCCCGCCGCACCCGCCGTTCTCATGATCGCATGCTTGAACTACGCGTGAGTTCTCCCCGTATTCTCATGTTTGAGTGGCTCCGCTTCGGCGGAAAAGTGCTCAAGGTGGGATTTCTCATGTTAATCGTGGGAGCAGCGGCTTTCATGTTAAAGAGTGCTTGGAATAAGCTTTTTCTGAACAATTTAGAGGAATTTGGATTGGCAAAAATCACCCTGACGACATTTGACGGGGCCGCTCCCAAGTTTCTCTATGAGAGGCGTGTGGCAGAGGTCACGGGTCTCATCGTGAATGGGGGGCAGACAATTTTTCAATTCGATACAGATGAAGTGCAGAGTCAACTTCTGGCTTTACCAGAGATCTCAAAGGTCGATGTCACTCGCCGCCTGCCAGACTGTTTCGAAATTAAGATCAAGGAACGTGTCCCGATTGCTTGGATTGTGTGTCCCGCGCTCGGCCTCCAAGAGAAGAGCCCTGAAAAAGGCCTCTTGATTGATCGAGATGGGATTCCATTCCGCTGCGCCTCATACTCCATATTTGAATTTGCGAAGGAGCTTCCCGCCATTTACTCAAATCAACTCCCTGAAGAATCAGTGCGCCCAGGCACGATGATCACGCACGAAGGGCTCAATGAAGCACGCAAACTCATTATTGGTATGACCGAGGTCTTGGATGATTTTGAAAAACCAGAATCGGTCATCATTGAAGATGAGATCACTCTCAAAGTGCATACCCGCAGTCGCACTGTCGCCACCTTTTCTTTCTTTGATCAGAAACGGCAAATTGAAAATTTCAAAAAGCTCACTCACCATGCTCGTGAAAAAGGAGAGCAGCTCGCTTCCGTCAACCTGATTCCCTACCGACTCGTTCCGGTTAAATACCGTTAATCATTCAATCAAACGATGGCTCGCTCGAAAATCCATGTTGGTCTTGAAATTGGCTCCACCAAAACAATTATGGTGGTGGCCGAGATTAAGCCTGATCACTCGGTCAAAATCCTCGGCCTTGGAGAATGTCGCTCCGCGGGGGTGCGCAAGGGAGAGATCGCGGATTACAAACAAGTGCGCGCTTGTGTGAAATCTGCTCTGTTAGAGGCGGAAGATGTGAGTGATGTCGTCATTAAGAGTGTCTTCCTCGCCGTCACAGGCTCACACATTCATGGGGAGAATAACGTAGGCACTTTCCGTCTCCCTGATGATGAAGATGAGGTGCAGGATGACCACATCGAAGAGGTCCGTGAGATCGCTCGCGACATCGCTATTCCGACCGAGCACGTATATTTACACCACTTGCCACGGCGCTTTCAGCTCGATGGGCAAGAGCATCACACCGTGCCCTATGGTCTCCTAGGGCGGACTCTGGAAGCCGAATATCACATCGTCCATGGCATCCGGACTCGCATTCAAAATAGCATCAAGTGTGTTCGCGAAATCCCTCTGGATGTCGATGATATCGTCTTTTGTCCCATCGCTTCGGCTCAAATTGCCCTCAGTAAAGAAGATAAGGAACAGGGTGCTCTCGTCATTGATATGGGTGGGGGGACGACCGATTATGTTCTTTACGTCGATGATGCCATCGTCGCCTCGGGGTGTGTCCCGGTGGGCGGAGATCACGTCACGAATGATATCCATCTCGTGACACACATTCCTTTTACCAAAGCTGAGAAACTCAAAATCACGGAAGGCAATGCTTCTGCGGGTGCGGCTGACATGCTTGGCACGATCAAGGTACCCGATGAGAATGGCTTCTCGGAAGAGGAGATCAAACGTGAGCTTCTCAATAATCTCATCAGCGCCCGGATTGACGAAACCTTCGAGTTCGTGCTCGAAGGCCTTCCGGAAGGGTGGCAGAAGAAAGTCGGGAGTGGAGTCTTCCTCACGGGTGGTGCCAGTCAGATGAAGGGAATTGGCCAACTGGCCTTTGACATCTTCGGGGTTCCTGTGCAGTGGCCCTCTCCGCCGGAAGTGAGTGGTTCGCACGCCTACTTCACGGATCCCAAATACGCCACCGCCCTCGGGCTCATCCGCTACGCGCAATTTCTCGATCAGGAGAAACCAAGCGAACAAGGAGGGAAAATCAGTGGCCTCTTAAAAAGCTTTTGGCCCTTTTAATCTTCTCCTGATGCGGCAGGAGCGTCTGCTTGGGAGCAGATCATGAGCGCCTGCTATGTCGAGCAGTCACAGCTTGCACAGCCTCCACAGCAGTCGAAGGAGCAGCAGCAGTCCGAGCAATCACAGTGGCGAGAGCAAAAGTTATCATTTTTTTTGCGCCGCTTTTTTTCCTTTTTGACGAGTTTCGGATCTTGGAGAACCGGAGCCTCCGCTAGCGCGTCTGAAGTCAATAAGGCCCGGTGGCGATGAAAGGTGGTGGAGAGGATTCCGGAGCGAAGCTGATGCAGGCGGAGGAAGGGAGAATCATTAAGAGTATGTGAAAAACTGATGGCAGATGTTGAGAAGAGAGAGGTGAGTTCGTCTTGAGAAGAGGTCTGAAGTGGATTGAAGCGATTTTTTACGCGATCCTTGGAAAGATCGTCGTAGGCATCTCGCCAGTAAATAAGGCGTCCCAGTGACTGCCCCGTTTTTCGCAGGGTATCACCAGCGGTCTTTACTTGAGCGAGAGTCGCTAAGTGTTCGAAGATCTTCCCATAAGCGTGTGCGGTCAGAGAGGCGGATTCCCGTAGGTTGGGGCGTTTTTTTTCAAGAGCGCTCTGCCCGAGTATAGCCTCTTCCACCTCACGGGTTGGGAAGCGAATGGTATTCAGGAAGGAAATGGCTTGATCTTTTGCCTGCTGCGTCACTTTGCCGAGGAGCCTGGCGCCCTGCTTACGGATACCAGATTCATCATCAGCATCATCTTGAAGTTTCGTTGCGAGTCCACAGATTGTGATGGCTGCCGCATATTGCACGTGGAGGTCATCCTGAAATAAAGGCTTGGGGATAGAAAGAGGGTTACAGCAGGTATTGGCGACCGCAGCGGGGGCGCTTGAGCTAAGAGAAGCCCCAAGGAGTGAGAGGAAAGTGGAGTCTCGATTCACAAGGAGCCGCGCGGCCGGACCATATTCCGCACTCAGGCAACTAGAAAGGCCGCAAAAGAAAGCACGGTAGGATGAGTGATTTTCGTTCCCCGCACAGGTGCGACATGGAGTTCCCATAAATCCGAACATGCATGAGGATGGGAGAAGATCGTTTGATGATCAAGATTCCTGATAAAATCACAGGATCACAAAAATGTTCTGAACTCCGTGTTGGGCCAATGAAAGATGACACCGAGCTGGTTCGATCGTTACGTCAGGATTCATCAAGTTTTTGTGCCATTCGTGCCATACATAATTTATTGGCTTTCCGATGCTGACCACCAATACGCCCATTCCTGCGCCAGGATGATCCATCTCACCCCGTCATAACATCATTGAAGATACGAGGATTGCTGGAATTTTTCTTAAAACATGCCTGGCAAAAGATTTATTTGGCAAAAGATTTATGGCAAAAGATTTAATAGCGATCTCCCAGGGTATGCCCTCCTGGGTAGAGACGATGAATGGCACGTTCGCCATACTTGGCGGCGTCTCGTGCGGAATCATAGCGAAACCAGTTTGAGCCACCGCTGAAAATCACACGTGCCGTATCAATGGGGAGAGTCTCTGCAATGTGGTAGAGACAGGACTGAAAAGAGAGCAAAATTTTATGCCAGGCATGAATGGCGCGAGCTTAAGCGGCTTTTCGTCGTTTCCGGTAGGCACTGGTTCGGGTGTCTTTTTCCTGAAAAAGGTGACGGGGTTTTGTGAGAAGCGGGTAGCTCTTGGGCCTTCGTTTGATGGCT
>CALGLJ010000037.1 GCA_937930235.1 uncultured Verrucomicrobiales bacterium
GGGGAAGAAGTTGATGAGCGGAGGGAGCCGGGTGTTCGTGATGCGGGAGTGATGAAATGACTTAAGAGCAGTTCTGGAAGTCTCATTTTTGATCGAAAGCAGGTTCCCGGAGGTGCCCTTAATCGATTGCTCTGAATATCTGCTCTTTTTTGGTTATTAATAATTTTTATGCCAGGCATAAAATAATTGACTGGGGATTTTTGATCTTGTAGAATGACGGCGTAATGAACGAAAAACCTTTAGCTGATCATGATTCGGGCGCGAAGCGGGAGTGGGCTCCGTTGGAGCTGGCGGAGATGAAAACGGGGCGCAGGTTGGGGCCGATTCATCAGGCTCCGGGGTTCTCTTCGCGGCGGCGGATCAAGTTTGAAGGCGGGACGGGTTGCTATCATGTCATGTCTCGCATTGTCGGGGGTGAGTTTCTCTTGGGTGATCTGGAAAAGGAGGCTTTTCGACGCATGATGTGGCGGATGGCGGAGTTTGCGGGGGTGGAACTCCTCACGTATGCGCTGATGGATAACCATTTTCATTTATTGGTGAAGGTGCCAGACCGGGAGCGGTGGCTGCGACGATTTGAAGGAGAGGAGGGCGAGAGCCGCTTGCTTGCGCATCTCGGGAAGGTTTACTCGAAGGCGTTTTTGAAGCAGTTAGAGGGGGAGTTGGAAAAATTGCGAGATCAGGGGCGGGAGAAGGAAATTGAGGTGCTTTTGGACCGTTTTAAACGGCGTTTTTGTGATGTTAGTCTCTTTGTCAAAGAGCTGAAGGAGCGGTTCTCTCGATGGTATAATAAACTGCATGGACGGCGGGGGACGTTGTGGATGGATCGATTTCACTCGGTCTTAGTGGAGAATGGCGACGCGCTACGGATGATGGCAGCGTATATCGATCTCAATCCGGTGCGAGCAGGCTTGGTGGATGATCCGGCGAAGTCTCGGTGGACGGGGTATGGGGAGGCGATGAGTGGGAGTCGACGCGCTCGGAGGGGGCTTTGTAAGGTGGTGGAAGCTCCGCAGGATGCATGGGAGACGAGGGCGAGTGCGATCTATCGTTGCTGGTTGTATGAAGAGGGCGTTTCCGTGGCAGAGAAGGAGCCGAAAACGGGAGAGAAACGAAAGTCGAAGAAGAAAGGAGTGAGTGTTGAGGAGATGACAAAGGTGAAGCTGAAGGAAGGCCTCAAGTTGAGGGAGAATCGGATTCGGGCGATGAGTTGCGGGGTGGTGTTGGGGAGTGAAGGATTTGTGAGGGAGGTGTCCGAGCGCTATAGGGAGGAGATGGGGCGGATGCGAGCGAAGCCGGGGAAGAAGTTGATGAGCGGAAGGGGCCGAGTGTTTGTGATGCGGGAGTGATCTTAAAATCCGCAGTAAAATCGTGTTGTTACAGCAATCCCGTGGCACTCAAATTTCAATTGAGCGGATCTCATCAGGAATCACGATGCAAGTGAGATCATGGGGATCTGGACTCTCGGGGAAGAAATAATTGAGAGGACCAACGGGCAAACACCCTCCGCAAATGTAACTCGTGTTTACAAGATGATTTCACTTTTAATCATCTCTCCCCAAGGGGTTTAAGGCTGGCAGGCCCGCAGGGAGTCGAACCCCGATCTATGGTACCGGAAACCATTGTTCTATCCATTGAACTACAGGCCCTGCTTGCGATGGCGGGAAATTAGCGAATGCTAGGTTGAAGTCAACTCTATGAGGAAAAACAGGGAATTTTAAATAACTTTTCTTAGTTATTCACATCTCTTTTGTAGAACTTTTGTTTTTTTCTGGTCGATGGTCTAAAAATCTGCAAAGTCCGCCCTATGCCTAGTCCCGAACAATCTCTTAACCCGGTTGTGCTCCCCACGAGACGCTCATTTCTATCTACTTCTGCGATTGCGATCGGGGGAGTGGTGGCATCGACGAGTGTGAGTTCTGCCGCTTTATTCAGGCATTCTACGCCGATTGATCTGAGTTTTTTACCAAAGGTTTGGGCTCAGCGCGAAGGTGAACGGACTTTGCAGTCTTATGCTAGGTACTTAAAGGGTTTGCGCCTTAAATTTATCACGCCAGAGCAGGTAATTAAGGCACATGCTCGTCGTAAGGGAAGCACTTGGAATTCTCTTCCGCCAAAATCAATGTGGCGAGCGATGGGGGGTACTCTCAAGGCTGCTGACCGAGTGGCAGCTACACTAGGGATGCCGGTGAAAGAGGTGACATCGGCCTATCGGAGTCCGGCTTACAATCGCCGCTGTCCGGGAGCGAAGCGAAATTCATGGCATATGAGAAATTATGCGCTGGATCTCCAGTTCGGAACATCAACTTATAAGGTCGCTCAGGCGGCACGTTATGTGCGGGATAAGGGGTATTTTAAAGGAGGAGTTGGACGTTACAGTTCCTTCACTCACATTGATACTCGTGGCCATAATGTGAATTGGTAAACGAGTGCGTTGATTGCATTTTTTAAGGAACGGTGAGATGAGTTCTCATCGTTTTTTGTGATCGTTGATCACGCGTTTTGAAAAAATTTAACTTCCTGGTGAGGAGGTTTCGGAACGGGTTTATCTTTTTTTCAGGCTGATTCTATCCAAACTGGTATGGCCTGTGCTAGTGGGGGTGTCTAGGCATTTGATGATGTCTCTTTTCCCATGGAACTTCCCGATTTACGCCAAGTAAAGTCACTGGTAGCAGTGGCTGAGACCGAGAGCTTTACAAAAGCTGCTGAACGATTGAATGTGACTCAGTCGGCCGTGAGTCATTCCATTCGTGCTTTGGAAGGTCAGCTTGAGTGTACTCTGGTGGAGCGTTCGGGTAAGCGGGTTGCGCTTTCTCAGGAGGGGACGGTGTTACTGCGTCGCTTTCGGGGGGCGCTGGGAGAGTTGGAGAAAGCGGGGGATGAATTGGCGGTGTTGCGCCGCTGGGGGCAAGGTCGGCTGCGGGTTGGGGCGACTCATACTTTATGGCATTTTCTATTACCAAAGGTGATGCAGGAGTTCCGTAAGTTGTATCCTCGTTGTGAGATTCATGTGGAATCTGGAGATACTTCCGAGTTGGTTGATTTCTTGGACCGGGCCGAGATTGATTTAGCGATTGGGATTGGGGGGCGTGGACCTGGTTGGGCTCGTTTCGAGCCTCTCTTTGATGATGAGATGGTTTATGTAGTGTCTCCTCAACATGCTTGGGCTGGGTTGACCGAGGTTCCTCTTGAGGAGGTCGAAAAAGAATCTTTTCTCGTCTATGGGCGAGCGAGTGAGACGTATCGTATCCTCCGTGCCTCGTTTGAGAGCGCGGGGGCTAAGATTCGTCCGAGCTTAAGTTTGGGTGATATGGGGGCGATTAAGGAGATGGCGAAGGTCGGGATTGGAGTGGCCATTGTCGCTCGCTGGGCTGCTCAGAAGGAAATCGATGCGGGAGATCTTGTGGCGGTCCCTCTTGGCGATGTGAAGCTGAATCGAAAGTGGGGAATGTTCTGTCATGAATCTCGCCACCTTTCGATGGTGGAGGAAGATTTTATGCGTCTCTTTCGTAAGGTGGCTGCCGAGGTGATTGCTTAGACTTCACGTTGATCTGGCTGAGTGAGATCGATTCCTTCTTTGGCGAGCATAAGTTCAAATTCTTCTAAGAGGAGGCGGCGTTTTTTTCGATTGGGAACATCTTGGATGATTCTCCGTGCGACTTTGGCTGCTGTTCGTGGCTTAGGGTGATCTGGAAGGGGGTGAGCCAAGGTGCCGCTCGCAATGATATGGTCGGCTCTCATGGGATTGAGAAATTGCGAGAGCAAGTCGCGAAGTTTTTTTTCAAGAGCGGGCCAGGTATTGTCTTGGTCGGCGTGAGAGCGGTCTTCGACTTCTTCCAGAATGCGTAAGCGATTCATGCGAAGAAATTTTTTCGCAACCGGAGCGTGGTCTAATGTTTCATCAGCTTCTTTAGGAAAAAGTAGTCCTAGTTGGGTCTCCTTGTAGGTGAAGATGGTGAGAAAGTGTTCTTCGAATCCAAAGAAGAGCACGTCCATTTTACGTCCGACGGATTGATATTGTTGAGCAATTTGATTCACGAGTTTGGTGAGCTCCAAGATGCGCCCTTCGCCTAAAGGGAGATTGCTGTCGATGAGGGTGGACTGGTGTTGAATCCATCCTCCGGATGCTGCGAGTTCTCGTGTCAGGGATGCGAGCCCATATCCGATGGCGAGTTCGTGAGTTGTGTGACGTGACATGACGAGAGATGGGTTTAATGAGATTTCCACTGGAGTTCGGCTAAGGCCTTACCCATCCCTTTCGAGACGGTATCGACGAATCCAGACACATTGGTTCTTTCGCCACTTTGATCGCTCTTGAATTCCATCGCATTGAAAAGGACGCGATCATTGATTCCCGCCGCTTTCAGAGATTCTTCTCTTAAAAGCTGGGCGATGCGGAGGCCGTTATGTTTGAGGAAGGTGGTCTCTGAAGAGATGTGATTCGGATTACCTGTTCCTTGCAGGACTACGGTGTCCCCAATTGGTCCCTCGTAATAAGTACGATTTTTCATTTTACTCATAGTGTTGTTGATCTAGCTGAGGGGAAGCTATTACTAGAGATGCATACTGATTAATTATTCTAAAAAAATCAACAAAAAAGCGCTTAAATGATAAAAACATCATCAAAAACTCATCTCAATTAAGATGTTTTTATAAAATGATGCTCAGTTTGTCCGGCTCGATTTAGCGAGTCTGAAATCAAGAAAGAGGGGCAAGGTGGATTTTTGCAGAGGAGTTGATTCGCTCACGCAAGAAAATTGAAGAGATATTGAGTCGGGATATTTCGAACGAGCTTTTTAGACAAGACGTTGCTCCTTGAGGATTTCTTCAAGTTTGGCAACGAGTTCTTCACGCTGTGCCGGAATGGTGATGCGGCGGAAGATCTCACGAGAGACTTTTGCGATCTCAGTGATGTTCGGGCCATCTGGCATTCCTTTATACTCCAAGGTGCGATCAATGAGCGATTGAGCTTGTGAGGTGCTCATGGCTTCGCTGAGGATTTCAGTCAATCTTGGGGCGATTTTCGGCCAAGGGTTTGGCCGTTCGGGTGCGACGGGAGTTGGTGAAGGTGAAAGGGCGCGTTCTCTGGCTTTTAAGAAAACGGCCTGGGTTTTCTCGAAGGTGACCAAAATTTTAGGGCGATTTTTTCTGATGAAGCGCCGCGCGGCAGTGATGGTATCTGTTAGAGTCGAGAGGTCATGATCTTTCGCGGGGAAAAAGAGGACGACGCGCAGAGAGCGTTCGCATACGGCAAGGATGAAATGGTTTTCAAAGCCAAAGAAGGCTGTTTCCATTTCGCGGTCAACTTGAGCGTATGAAGTGGCCATTTCATCGACAATTTCGGCCATTTTTTCGATTCGGCTCTCGGCAAAAGAGAGGTTGCTATCAATCAGGGAAGGTCCTTTTTGCAACCATCCGCTCCGAGCGCCGGTGAGTTCGCAGAGTGCGACAAGGCCATAACCGAGAGAAAGGTCTTCTGGAATTGCGTGAGACATGTAGCGGGTGATACGATAAACAATTAATCAGTTTTCTGCCAATCCAATGCCTGTAAAGCATCCGCCATCTCGAGATTCTTTTTACTAAAGATCCCTTTGATCAGATTTTTGCCTTCAGTGGCGCCTTCTGGGTAGGAAATTGCGTTGACGTAGATGCCTTCGTCTACGGAAGCGACTTTGAGGTCGTCTTCACGAAGAAGTTTAGCCAAGCGCACTCCGTAATGGCTGAGGAATTGTGCCTCTCTGCCGAATCGGTCTGCGTTGCCTGTCCCTTCTGTTACTTCGACTCGTCTATAGGTGCCTTCGTAACGGGTGGGTTTTTTCAAAATGTTGCGTGGTTGTTGTTATCATCGTGTGATTGTTGAGATCATAACAATCCAAAGAGAAAAATCAGAAGAAAAAAATGTCTTTTAGTCCACCTTTTCTGAAGGTTGCTTTTTGAAAAATTTTCGAGTAGGCGGATGATTATGCTGTCTTGCATCGGAGGAAATAATTTCTTTTTTGAGCGAAGTGATTGACCGGTAATTTGTTATTGTTGGTGGTCTGAGTAAGCCGCAATGAGGATTTGTTAAATTTCATGCCTCGATTTTTTGTTTCTCCACAGCGGATTCAAGATCAATGGTGGTGGATTGAGTGGGTGGCATTTATTATGTTGTCGAAAAATCAATGAGTCGTGAGCTCGCGCTTGTAGAGAGTTCATTCGGGTGCGAGAATGATGATGATGAAAGAAGCAATTACGGTGTGGGGATGTTTCATGATCTCGTGTTTCGCTGCTGGACCGACCGATTCGCTGTTGGGCTTTTTAAAAGAAAATCGTGATCCAGAGGTCTCGATGAGTCAGATGAAAGGTTTGGCACTATCACCCTATTTAGGCCCAGCTCGCAAAGAGGTATTAAACAGGGAGTGGAAGCTGCGCCAAAGGTGGATGGTGGAGGAGAATGTGGAGCTTCTTAAGGGGGAGGAAAAGGTTGATGGGGATTTAGCGGCAGTCATTCTGGGGGCGCGGAGTGATCTAGGGCCGCAGGCATTTCGGGTCCTTCTTTTTGGGCTGAGATTGGTGGACGGGGAGTGGCAAGTTGCCCCGACTGAAGGCAGCTTTGCAAACGCTGGCTTAGGATTTGATCCGAAGATTCGCACTCGTGCGCAAGCACTGGAAAGATGGATGATGGATCAACGAGCTACCGGCGGAGTTGCTCTTCTTGAAAAGCAGAAGAATCGCTTCATCGCAAAAATTAAAAATTTAGTCCCTGAGAAGGAGCTTCGGGAGGCGTCACCTGAGCAGGTCCTGGATCACTGGATGAAGGCGGTATCGGCTCAGGATTTTGATAAGGCGCAGGTATGGATGGGGGCGTTGAATCGCGATTTGATTATGACGGCGGAGTGGACGGAGATGACGAAGATTTTACGCCTTGGAGTGGAAAATAAAGACAAGAGAAATGTGTGGTGTTTTTTGACTGATCCAAGGACGGTGCAGATCAAGGTGTCAGAAAAGATGGAGGAGGGAGAAGCGTCGATTTTGATGCTCTTTATGTGCCCTTGTGAGACGAGCCAGAGGGCTGAGCGAATTATGGCAATTCGCTTTTCATTTGAGGATGAGGGGAGTGGTTGGCGGCTGAAGCTTCCGGGTTTTTTTGCGGGTGCCAATCTTTCTGTGAGGGAGCAAAAGAATCGTCACCGGGAGACTCAAAACCGCGGAGATGATCGGATGGCTAAGAACGCAGGGGCAATCTTTGAGGAGCATTTTTCAGCACGGCATCATAAAGATCCTGAAACTCTGATAGAAGAAATGCTCAAGGCGCTCCGGAAGCATAGTTTGTTGAATTTTTTACAAACACTGCATCGAATTGATACGGGTAAAGTGGGGCAGAAAAAAGAAATTCAAAGACAACTGAATCAGCTTGGAAATCTGAATGAAGAGAAGATCGAGGAGCTGCTAGAAGGGGAAATTGATGAAGAAGAACGCCAACGTTTCGAAGCCTTATTGGAAGTCATTGAGGAGCAAGACAGAGGTCTTCTTGAGGGTGATGTGAGGAAACTGCGGAGCAAAAAAAATCGGCTGTATGACGATGCGGTCAGAGCGTTTGAGAATTTGGATAAGCTCGGGGAGAAGTCGCATCTTCACTTGGCGAAAATTCATTCTCAGGGAGATGTCGCGGTGGCAATCCTGAAGAGCGAACCAAAATCAGGGGGAGAGCAGATAGTCTATCTTCCAGTCTGGCTCTACCGACAAGATGGTCAATGGGCGTATCTTACCTTGGGAGGGCCTACCCTCGTCGATGTGATTCCTCCCGAGTTGAAGGAGGCAGTTGATCAGCTATCCAAATTACAGTTAGAGACGATCAAGGCTCTCAAAGAGGACGAGGTCAAAGATCTTGTCGCCCTGATCTCTCAGGTTGATTCGACTGGGGAAATCAAACCGGTTGAAGATGCGGGGGAGCGTGTCTCACACTGGCGGAGTGCTTTACGAGAAGGTCATTTGAATCAATTTTTATCCCAAAGCGGTTTATTAGTTCCGCCAGTCACTCCTCGTT
Source organism: uncultured Verrucomicrobiales bacterium (assembly GCA_937930235.1). Taxonomy (GTDB): domain Bacteria; phylum Verrucomicrobiota; class Verrucomicrobiia; order Verrucomicrobiales; family Akkermansiaceae; genus SW10. The sequence goes on from CALGLJ010000037.1 coordinate 8,024, forward strand.
GGATCATTGAGGGGGTCCGGGAGAAAATCGATAAGGAGCAGAACGCGGTGAAGGAAGATGTCCTTTTAGGGGTAGAGACAAGAGGACGTTTCAGCGGCGTTTCATTATTAGTGGATCTCAACAATGGACAGGAAATTGATTGCCCGCTCTATATCGTTGCTCCCACGAAGAAAGGGCCTCGCGTCCTTTTGGATGTAAAATTAACTGTTCCCGCAAACGGGGGAAAGCGGTTGATCAATGCCGACACCATGGCTGCGCTGCTGAATCAAATGGAACGAAAAGATTTCGAAGATTTGAAGGCCTTGTTAGAATGGCATGAAAAGCTCGCTCAACCTGCCTGGGATCGATGGCACAAAGAAAAAGAGAAATAAAAAATGGAAGAAGCGCAGGGAATTGTCGCACGCCTAGAGAACTCGGTGCGGCAGGTGATGTTGGGGCAGGAAGACACCGTGAGGAGGGTTCTCGCGACCATGATTGTGGGAGGGCACGTTTTACTAGAAGACAATCCCGGAACGGGGAAGACGACCTTAGCCAAGGCCATTGCTGCTTCTATCGATGGGACGGATTTTCAGAGAATTCAATTTACGCCAGACCTTCTCCCCTCTGATATTTTAGGGGTCAATGTATTTGATCCGCAAAAACAAGAGTTCTCATTTCATCGAGGGCCGATTTTGACAGATATTCTTTTGGCCGATGAGATCAATCGGGCTTCTCCTAGAACTCAGAGCGCCTTGCTGGAAGCGATGGCAGAAGGTCAGGCTACGATCGAGGGCAAGCGTCATGATTTAGGTGATCTTTTCTTTGTCTTGGCAACGCAAAACCCGGTGGAGTTACGAGGGACTTTTCCGCTCCCGGAGGCACAGATGGATCGCTTCGCGCTGAAACGTTCTCTGGGCTATGTCTCAATCGAGGAAGAGATGTCGATTCTCTCTGCTCAGAAAGAAGGTCACCCGCTAGATCAAGTCAGGCCTGTCGTTTCACGTGAAGAATTAGTCTCGGTGAAGAAGGCCGTGAGAGAGGTGAGAATCAGTAGGGAACTTCAGGAGTATATTGTGCGGCTCGTGGCGGGAACGCGGGAACGGTCAGAGGTGAAGCTGCCAGCGAGTCCACGTGCATCTCTGCATCTGATGCAGATTGCGCAGGCTCTTTCTCTTTTTGAAGGGCGAGAATTTGTGATTCCGGAGGTGGTGCAGACCCTAGCTCCAGATGTCATCGGACATCGACTGGTGCTGGAAGGTGATGCTCGATATTCCGGGCATGATGGAGTCAGTGTGGTGCGAGAGCTTCTGGAATCATTGCCTGTGCCAGCATAGTACGATGGATGCTCTACGAGAGAGATTTTATAAGAATTTATATCGTTCTTATCATCAAGGGGCGAGTTTTGGGCACTTTATCAGTGGACGCATCACTGCGCTCGCTTGGCTGTTTTTGGCCCTCCTTGTCACAAGTTTTATTATGGGTGGGAATCTCGAAAGTAGCGTGGTGATTCTCATGAGTGCGCTTTTATTGGGAGTGATCATTGTCAGTTTCATATGGGCCTTTCTGAGAAGAGGGAAAGTGAGTGTTTCACGTCTTCTTCCTGAGACTGGTTCGGTGGATGAGCCGTTGAGTTACCGAGTGCGAGTGACAAACGTCGGGAAACGTCCGCTTTACGATATCCGAGTGGCGGAGGCCGAAGATGATCCTCGACCAACCCAGTGGGAATTTCTCAACCTGAAAGAGCCGGGGGAAGATGAGCGGAATATCTTTGATCGTATTTTTATTTTTTACCGATGGAAGTGGCTCAGTGAACGAGGAGGGAAGTGGGAAGTGGCCGAAGATTCGAACAGTTTTTCTATTGCGGCTGGAGAAAGCCGAGAGATGACCCTGAAGCTCATTCCTCGTCGTCGCGGAGTGATCGAGCTGCAGGATATCCGGGTTGTCCTCCCTGATCCATTTGGTCTATTTCAACGTCGTAAAAAGACCTTGGGTGATCCACGCGAGGTGTTGATTGTGCCGAAGCGATATCGTCTTCCTCGATTCGAGTTGGGGGGGCAATCGGAGCTGAAGGTAGGAGGGGAAACGGCTTCGATCATGCGTGGAGAAGGAGGAGACTTTTTGGGTTTGAGGGAATATCGCCCGGGAGATCCGATGCGTAAAATTCACTGGAAAAGCTGGGCGCGTAGAGGAATTCCGGTTGTGAAACAGCATGAAGAAAATCGCTTTGCTCGATATGGCTTGGTCCTAGACACGAACCTTGAGAAGAGCAGTCCGATGATGTTTGAGGAATGTGTCTCGATCGCGGCGAGTTTCGTCTCCACGATGGATCGAAGTCACTGCTTGCTCGATCTGATGTTTGTGAGAGATCAACCGGAAGTTTATACCGCAGGGCGTGGGACAGCGCGTGCAAGTCAACTGATGGAAGTGCTCGCACGGGTGGAGGCGAATGAAGAGGGAGGCTATCAACAGTTGGAGAAATTGATTCGACGCTATGCCTCGGAGTTGACGGCGGCGGTGGTGGTGTTGAGTGGTTGGGATCAGGAGCGGGAAGATTTTGTAAATAATCTTTTGGCGCTCGGGGTTCAGGCAAAAGTCTTTGCTCTCATCCCTCCAGAGGGTGATCTTCAGACAGAGTTAGCGGTTCACGCGCTCCGGTTTGACCAGGTGGAACAAGATCTTTTTGCTCAAGTGTCATGAAGGATGAGTCCGTCATTTTTAGTGCTCCGCCCCGGCTTTTATTGGGAGTGGGGTTTTTGTTTTGGGGAGCGATGCTAGACACTCCGTTTCTGGGCTTGATCGGAGCATTATTGATGGAAGCTCGTTATTGGACGAATTTACGGTGGAAATTTGGTGAAGGTGGATTTGCAAAAGCTTGGCAGCTCTCGGTGCTTTTACTTGTCGTCTCTGCGGTGGTGAAAATGGGATCAGAAGAAGATCGCGTGGAAAGTGCCGTGACGGTGCTCTCCATGCTACCATATGTGTTTCTGCCTCTCATGTTGGCTCAGCAATATGCTTCAGATCGCGGCGTGCCTCTGACGACTTTCTCCTTTGTCGCCCGGCGGAAAATGGCGAAAGATCGTGCTGCGGGGCGTGAGGTGAGAGTGCTGCCATGTCAGTTGGGATACCCTTATTTGGGCTTAATACTCATCTCGTCTGGACTCGGGGTGAATGATTTAAAGTGGTATGGCATCGGGGTCACGGTATTGATGGCCTGTATTCTTCATTCGATGAAGAAGGGTGAGGGCGTGAGACGTTCTCGGGCCTGGATTTTGGCATTTGGATGCGCGATTTTTATTGCCGGAGGAATTTCAGGAGGGACTTACTGGGCTTATGGAAAGTTCAAGCGAGCGACGGCATCGCGAGGGCAATCACATGAGCATAGAGGGCTTACGACCGCGCTCGGAAATGTCGGAAAACTCAAACTGAACCCCGCAATTGTTTGGCGATATCAACATAAGGGAGGGAGTCGTCCGGCGCGTTTACGAATGGCGGCTTACGATACCTTTGCTTACGATCGGTGGACAAAACGTTTGCCCTCAAGAGCTCAACGGAGAGTCTCTGAAGAACGCGATGCTGGGGGTGGATTGGTTCGTTTGTTCTCTAGTGAAGAGAAGAAGCGGAAAGACCATGCTTATCGAGAAGATGACCTTTCGTTTGAGGGACCATTGCTAGGAACCTTGAGAGGCCAAGTGAAAGATAGCACGCTGTTGCCCATCCCGCCGACCAGTCGCCGCTTTTTGAAAGTCGCCGCAGATGAGTTGCATGTGAATGGACTGGGGACGACCGAAGTCAGTGATCCTGATCAGGGAAGCATAGAGCTTAACTTTGTCGCGGGAGAAAAACGTGTTTTTGAAGAAGACCCGACGGAATTTGATCTGGTCATTTTACCATCAGAAGTGCCGGGAATGGAGCGTTTTTGGAAACAAGAAGGGGAGATTCTTCCCAAATGGATTCACGATATCGAAGACTCGGACGATTTGGTAACTTCGAAAAAAATTCTCGAACGAGTGGATCTACCAGTGATTGAAAATTTACGACCTGATCTGGAAAGACAGACCAGATTGTGGGCGAAGATCCAAAATGCGTTACGCAAAAAAAATTATACCCTCGATCTCAAGCCTAAGAAAAAGGAACCACCGGTGACGGACTTTATTCATTCAATGGATGCCGGACACTGCGAATATTTTGCGAGTGCGGCGACTCTCCTTTTACGTCGGGCAGGTATTCCCTCACGCTACGTGGTGGGGTATGCCGTAGATGAACGGGGCAAAAATCCCGGGGAGTGGATCTTACGTGGAAAGCATGCTCATGCTTGGTGTCAGGCTTATCTGGGGGGGACTTGGCGGCTAGAGCCTTCTACGACGGGTATTGGAGGAGAGGTGTGGCGCTGTCGGGGAGGGCGTTGGGTTGAGATCGATCTGACCCCGGGGGCTTGGCTTGAGATGGATACTGCGGAGACCGGTTGGAGGCGTCGTCTAGCAGATTGGTGGCAAGTTTTTACAGAAGACATCGTACTATGGTTTGGGCGTCCCAAAGTGATAGGGGTGTTGAAATTTGTGATGTGGTTTTCGGGAGCTTTCTTGCTTCTTTGGATTATCAATCGTCTCTGGAGAACCCGCACTCGTAAGTCCAAGGTGCTTAAAGGAAGCTGGGAGGAGCGGTGTGTGGATCTGCGATTATTACGAGATTTGGAAAAATGGTTGAAGAAGCGAAATCAAGTGAGACCAGTTGGGGTGCCGGTGGGAGAGTGGCTAGGCATGGTGTATCCAACGGAATCGGCCGCGCTGGTGAAAAAATACCAGACCTTGAAATTTGACCCTCAACCGCCAGCGGGAGACTTGAAACAGGAAATTGAAGAATTTAAGAAAACCGTCCGAGCACAGAGCAGAAAAATGTGAAGAAGTTTTCAGCGTGTCCTTTGCTAGCGAGGGAGATTGAGCTATTCTCTGAATATGAAATTTGTCTTATTATTCCTTCTCGGGCTAGCAAGTGCGCTCGTGGCTCAGACTGATCACAAGGTGCTCGGTAAATCCACCGAAGAAAGCTACGAGGGAAAAGTGGTTCTCATTAAAGTCGGGGAAGATGATTTGGTGAACGGACAGAGCTTTAAATTTTGGGAACGTATTTTAGAGCGAGTGACCGATGAAAAAGCTAAAGCAGTGGTGTTTCATTTGGATACTCCTGGTGGTCTGGCCTTTCCCACGAAAGAATTGATGAGCCAAATTGCAAATTTGGAGGTCCCGACCTACTCCTTCATTGACCCCAAGGCGATGAGTGCTGGGGCTCTCATCGCGATCTCGACTGATGAAATCTACATGGCGCCAGGCGCTCTGGTCGGCTCGGCAGGGCTCGTTGCGGGGAATGGAATGACGATTGATGATACGATGCGTGCGAAAATTGAGAGCTTCTTCGATGCTCATGTCCGTTGGATCACGGAGAAGAAGGGGCACCGCTATGAAGTCATTGAGGCTATGATGATGATTCGGGATGAAGCGCGTCAGATTGGTTCACGAGTCGTGGCGAAGGGGGAGCTCTTAGCTTTGAATTCGAAAGAGGCGATCGAACCCATGGATGAAGGGACGCTTTTTGCGGTTTCGGAAATCGATTCCGTAGAGGAGCTTCTTAAGGCTAAAGGGTTGGATCAATCTCTCATGATCGAGGCCACCCCAACAGGTTTTGAGCGCTTCGCCTGGTGGGTGGCGAGTGTCTCTGGGCTCTTGATTTTGGTGGGATTGGGAGCGGGATATTTTGAACTCAAAACTCCAGGATTTGGCATCGGAGGCATCGTTGCGATCTTGGTGTTCTCGTTATTCTTTTTTGGAAATTACCTCGCCGGGAATATGGCTGGCTATGAGCTAGGAGCAGTCTTTGCGGTGGGAATCTTGCTGATATTTGTCGAGATTTTTGTGATCCCTGGCTTTGGAGTCGCGGGAATCACGGGCCTGATGATGGTCGTGGGTTCTCTGATCTTTGCGATGGTTGATAAGGTGCAGTGGCAGAATCGGGAATGGACCACAAATGGTTTGGTCAATGCTCTCGATGGCCCTGGTTTGCATTTTGCAGGTGGGATTGCCGGCTCTTTAGTCTTGCTCTATTTCATGATGCGCTACCTCCCGGACATGCCTCTTTTACGCAGAGTGCAGCTCAAGGAGGTTCTTCCTGCCGGTAATGGAATGGAAGAAGATGTGGCGCGTATTGGGCTCACCGCAAGAGCATACACTGATTTGAGACCAGCAGGAAAGATCGAGCTCAACGGAGACCTCTTTGATGTGACTGCGGAAGGAAAGTTTGTCCTGAAAGGTGAGTCCGTCCGGATTATCAAGGAAGATGGGATGGGGATGGTGGTGGTGCAAACTGAATGAGCATGTGGGATTCTTGATTTTCACAGCCCATCTCACTTCCTCATTCAGACCAATCGGAGAGGGGCGTCTGAAGTTCCAGGCTAGCGATCATTCCATGATCCAAGACCGGGCCATCGATCAAAGCTGGCGGTTGGTGAGTGATCACAATCGGAGGTAAAGAAGAATCCGATTTTTTTTGAAAAGAGGCATCGATCTTCCAGACGGTGATCGTGAGGGCGGCCATTAAAATGGGTCCAACTGAGAGCAGTGCGGCTTCCTTCATAAGGATGCTACGATGATCTCGGTTTGTGAAGGGATGATGCGGTGAATGTGAAGATTGTGAGAAATTTAAGTTATTTTATCACAAAGTCATCTTCAGTATAATATCTTGTATCAGGTCCGGCAGAGCGAATTTCGAGGACTTTGCCCGAGAGGGGATGAATTTTGAGGGGGGTGTCCCAGCGATCAATGAGTTGGCGTTCTTGATTAAGAATCCGGGACTGAGTGGATAAGTAGGGAGTGCGATGGGGGTTTTTGCCAAGGAGAAATTCCGCGAGTTCCTCATTGCTAGAATAGTAACGTGTGTCGCGTTTTTTGATCAGGAGAAAGACATTGCGAAGATAGTTTTGGAACAGCTCTAAATCTTGCCGAATATCAGAATTGGGGTTCGCATAATTGCCTAAGATTTCGTCTCCAAGGGTGGGAGGGGGCGGAGGCGATTCAACAACATCTGGTGATGTGGAAAGATCTTCGGGAAGGGGGGCTTTTCTCATAAACCACCATGCGAGGATCAAGACAAGGGGAATGAGAAGTAAGAGAACTCTCTTCACGAGTTAGAATGTATTGGGCTTGAGGAAGCCGATCGGAAAGGTGGATGGATCGGAGGCGTCCACATTTGCCACGTTGTAGAAGTTATTTAAATTTGGAAGCACGGTTTCGAAGTTAGCACTTCCTTTGAGGCCAAACCAGAGAAGGAGTTCAGCGACGAGACTATCGACTGAAGTGGAGGGGATGATACGTCCTCCCCGGCTGACGTAGTTTGGATTCGAATCATTGAATGTCAGGTCTGGAAATTGTCCCAGAACTTTTCCGCCATCGACGGCTTCTCCAAAGACCATTTGATTTCCTCCCCATGCGTGATCTGAGCCTCCTCCATTGGAGCGCAGGGTTCGTGCAAAATCAGAAGCGGTGAAGGTCATGACCGAATCAGCAAGACCAAGCTCTTCCAATCCATCTTGGAAGGCCTTGATAGCAGGGGCGAGTTCGGAAAGGCGGTCGTTCTGGGGACCGAGAAGTTGACTATGATGATCCCATCCCCCGAAGCTGATAAAAATGGTCTGGCGGCGAAGGCCGAGTTCAGGTCGGAGTTGGATCATCCGGAGAGCATTTTTAAGATCACGCCCAGCGCTCGTACTGGGGAAGTCGGTATTCACAAAATTGTCATCGAGACTGTCGAACTGTTCCTGAACGAATTCTTGTTCGTTAATGCTTTGATTGGTGAGTTCAGCAAAGGCCTTCTCCATCATGTTGGCATATTCTTGCTCCATGAGTGATTTTACGGCGACATTCTTTTGAAAAGTGGGGTGGCTTTCATTGTTGCTCGATTGTGAAAAAGTGAGACCACCATTTTGATTCATGACGAACTGCGAGGTCTCACGACCGACTTGGAAGATGTTATTACCCGCAAACGAGAGGCTCATTGAGGTGACATTCTGATTGTGGGTGCAGTGGAGGACATCCGCGATGCGTCCGGCCCATCCAGTGAGCCGGGTATCACCTTGGGGAAGGGAGGTTTGCCATTGCTCAGTCTGGTCACTGTGAGAGAAAAGATTTTGCGGAAGGGCATGCGCTTCGTTCTCAAAGTCCGCCCTGGTTGTCGGTTGAACGAGGGTGCCAATGTTTGCGATAAAGGAGAGTCGGCGCTTCGAGGCATCACCGCCTAGACCATTGAAGAGTTCTTGATAGGCGCTGGTGGCGGGGTGGAGCCCATAGAGCTCGCCATCTCCTCCTGCAACCTGGTTGATGGGGAGAAGATCGTCTTGCGGTAGGGAAATATCAGTCCGGACATTTCGATACGAATTATAGCGGGCATTGTCTCTGGGAACGATGACGTTGTAGGAATCGATGCCACCGTGGAGGAAGATGCACACGAGGGTCTTCCGATCATTGCCAGGGGCGGAGGGAAGTCCTGCCGCGACGGCTTGATTCGCCATTTTGAGATTCAGCAGAGTGGACATGATGGCGGAAGAACCAAGAGCTGCGCAGGGAGCGCCTTGGAGAAAATCGCGTCGTGTTTTTTGAGAACTCATAGTCTAGTAAGGTGTAAGAAATTTGCGGATTAACGTTGGGTCGCTCCTTCGGGAGACATGGCGGCAAGATAGATCGCGAGACGGACCAAGCCCGGTTTGTCATTCTGATCAGCATTGCTCAGGGCAGTGAGGATGATCTCGCGCGTTTTGGCCGACATCGAGCCAGCGCAGGTGATCAGATTGATCTGGTCGAGAAGGGCTTCGGGCTCATTCACAAAAGGTAAAAAGTCACTCAATTCGGGGGTGAAGTTCGTCCCTCGGTAGCGTATGATTCCTCGATTCACGGTATCCCAAAGCTGATTGGGGAATGAGATCGAAGTGTAGGAATTTAGTATCTCGAAAGCTGGTCCGGTGAGATTTCTATCCGAAAGCTCTCCTTGAGGGGAGTAGTCAGGGCGGAAGAAATTGAAGACCGAGGGAGAATAGAGAGGCATTTGGAGAGAGGTATTGAAGTAGTTTCCATTATCCCACCAGAGGAGATCTCCCGAGCGGTTGAGCTTTAGAATACGAGCCAGATGCATACTGCGGATCACTGGTTCACGGAAGATACCGTATTCTGATCTTAAGGAGGCGGCGGGATCTCGTGCTTCCGGGTCGAGGAGAATGGCTTTGATGACTGCTTTTAAATCACCGGGACGACGAGTTCCGTCTCCGATAAAAACCTGTGATACTCGGGTCACGTATTCGGGAGAAGGATTCGAGGTGACGAGGAATTGAATGAGAGCTTTAGAAATAAATGGGGCGCAACTTGGATGGGCCACTAGATGTCGGATGGTATCACGAATATCCTGCAGCCCATTCTCCATCGAGGGTTCGCGCTTGGGAATGACAAAACCATTCAGCAGGCGTTTCGAATCAAAATCGTGATAATCAGGGAACATATCCATCGCCGGCTGAAAGTGGGCGTCGAGGTATCCACCGCCACCCCAACGTTGATTGCCGAACCATAGCCCGGTGAAGACCCGGGCGAACTCGGTGACATCGTCATTGTTGTATGTAGGAATGTCATTACCCGACTGGTCTTTCTTACGAGTGCCGTCGAGGTTGAGCTCCCAGAGACCGATACTGAAGAGTTGCTGGACTTCACGTGCGAAGTTTTCATCGGGAAAGCGATTGATTGAGGGGTCCGCTTTTTGGTTTCCGATACTCGAAAGATACGATCCCATAATCGGGCTCATGGTGACTCCATAGAGAAGGTCTTCGTAATTGCCAAAAGCTTGGTCGACAAATTGATCGTAATATTTAGCGATGCTGTGAGGACGATTTCCGATTTGTCCATCCTGGCGTGAGACCACGAGGATTTGTGAAAGGGCAAAAGCCACTCGTTGCCGCAGTTGATCCGGGCCTGAGATCGCGGCGCGGGCAAAGGAGGTTTGGATGTTATTGGCGTGGACTGTCAGGTTGTTGGGACTGTTATTATAAGTATCCAACATAACGCGTGGTCCTTCAAAATCGGCGGTGATCTCACGAAGGTAGGTGCGATGTCGAGTCGCTGGTTGGTTTTCGATCTGGTCATCAATCCATGCCGCAATTCCCATTTGTTGCACCTGGCGAATCTCTTGCAGAGTCGGGCCAAAGCTTGCCTGCATGAGGAGACGTGCTGCACTCCGAGGGGAGATGTTAGTTGCGGTGGCTCCGCTGTTCAGATCGGCACGGTCTTCGATCAGGGCGACAAAGGCGGAGTAATCTCCGGGAATGGTGCCGTCTGGCGTTCCGTCTTGATCGAGATCATAAGGAACGGGGCGACTGATCGAGTTGCCTGCGCTCGGACTGGTACCAAGGAGGATTTCCTCCCAGTTAGTGAGCCCATCTCCATCAGAATCAAGGTCTGATAAGACCACACGATAGAAATTTTTATCACTGGTGCCGGGCGTGATTGAGAGTGAGTAAATGTCTCCGAGGGCTTGGGGAGATTCTGGATGATTACGGAAACCGCTTAAGTCGTTCGAGGACATCAGAGTCTGATTTTTTCCGAAGAGGCGTGGATATTGAAGGGTGAGATGATCTTCGGAATTATCGTTTCCGCTGCTCTTGCTCATGCGAATCCTAAAGTGAGAGGCGCTATCCAGCGGGTCAGTTCCCATGATGGATTCTTCTAAATTCGTATAGCCATCTCCATCAGAGTCTGCTCCCGCACTCAGTCCTGAAATTTGATACCGGGCTTCCCAGAGATCGGGAAGGTTGTTGTTGTTTAGATCCGTATTACGAGATGGGGCGGATGCGAGGTGATGCGGACGACTTTGGGCGGAAAGAGGGTCTGAGAATTGGTCCCGTTCGACCTTGTCTGAAATGAGATCATTATCAGAATCAGGGTTTCTGGGGAGCGTGCCGAGGTCAAATTCATCGACATTAGAGAGGCCATCTTGATCGAAATCCTGTCCGGCATCATCGACGAGGTTGGGGTTGAAACCGTGGGTTATTTCCCAGGCGTCTGGCATGCCGTCATTGTCACTATCTTGATAAGCAGAGAAAGAGGGGAGGGTGTGCAGAAGTTTCTTGGTGCGGAAAATTCGTACCCCGTATCCGGTGTTGAAGTCAGTCAATCCTGGATTATCACGGGTGCCCCACTCTGCGGTTTGATTTGCGATTCCCGCACTCAGGGTGACGTTTTCAAATGTGAAATCGAGGACATTGATATTGGTCCGTTGGTTGATAATGAAGAGGCCAAGGCTCCAAGCGCCTGCATTACGATCAGCGACCAGACGAAACGTGAGAGGATCAGAAAGATCGTGAGAACCTCGCCCGGCAAATCCTAGATCCCGGTAAGCATCTTCATCCTGGGGAGTGGAGACATAGATACTGCGTCCATTTTCTTGTACAATGCCATCCGTACTTGTGATGGAGGCACTCGCAATCAGGCGGCCTTCGCGCTCTCGTAAGCGGAAACGAAGAGGTCGGTATCCTTCTGCGCTTAAGTTAAAAGTCAGCCACTCAAGAAGGGTCCGATCACTTCCGCCACGCGTTTCTGGGGAAGAGAAATGATCAATTACGAGTTGAATGTCGGTGTCTTCCCATAAGAAGCGATTGCTATTCGGATAGCTTGCCGCACTTGCTTGAACTACGCTGCTGTCTTCGGGATCGGAATGTGCCTCTCGCTCTTCGAAATCATTGAGTCCATCGTTGTCTGAATCTGCGCTGAGGGGATCACTGGGAAGTGCTCCCAAAAGCTCATCGCTATCCGAAATGCCATCATCGTCAGAATCTCCATAATTTGGAGATGTCCCAGCCTCTTGTTCTCCGAGATCATTGAGCCCGTCATGATCAGAGTCAGGGTTTTGCGGGTCACTTCCCAGTGCGAATTCTTCGGCAAGGTTTAATCCGTCTCCATCGAGGTCCGTGGTAGCATTTGAGAGGGTGGCATTGGTGCGATGGCGTAATTCCCAGAAGTCTGGCACCTGATCCCCATCACTGTCAGGGGTTCGATTGACGAGCTGGATGCCTGAGAATCCCGACTGATTATTCAGGCGTGAAATTGCTAAGACTTGCGAGGGGCCGGTGAGATTTTCGTAAACGATGACATTGGCGCGCGGAGCTCTTTCGCTGGCTGCCCTACGGTGTTCGCGAAAGTAAACACGATCTCCAACGGCGAGTGGACTGACCTCACGCTCATCACCGCCATTGCGTGTGACGAGTCCCTGCGGGTCCGTGGTATTAGATGAGACGTAGACGTAGAGATCGTAGCTAGAATAAGGAATGTTAGAGAGGGTGATCGTGGCAGGTTTCTGGATGCTTTGACCGGCGTCGTTTCGTCCGGTCGCATTATTGAGGAAACTGCTGAGGAGGTTAGTAGCTAGAGATTGATCGGTTTCGGTGTAGCTACAGCCATCATAGGTGAAGGTGAAATTTAAGCTCGTGATTTGACCGGCAGCATCCACGAGTTGACTACTCATGGGCGAGAAGATGTCATCTTTCCCTCCTTGTAAGAGAGGCCTGCTGCTACCGACTCCGTATCGTCTGAGTGGAGTAGTATGATTCCAGTTCGTTTGCGGAATGAGCCCGTTAGTGGCACGGGTGGGCCAGATGCTGCCGTCAGGGTTACCCTCTGAGCGAAAATTAATGCCGATGCTGCCAGCCCACGCGGGGGGCGTGCTGCTGCTATTTGCCGGGTGATAGCCGGTGGCAACTTCAAACGAATCGGAAGCACCATCGCCATCAGTATCCCAGAGGGTTGGATCACTGAGAGTTTCCTCCCCATCGAGGAGGCCGTCTTCATCGGAATCCTTCATGAGTGGATCAGTGTTGATTTCTTCTCCATCTATGAGGCCATCCTGATCTGTGTCTGAAAGCCGAGGATTCGTACCGGCAAGAAACTCTGCGAGTGTCGAGAGCGAATCGTCATCAAAGTCTGCGGCGGCATCGGTAGGATCAAGATCAGAGAGTTGATAAATCGTTTCCCAGAAGAGTGGGAGTTGATCGTTATCTTGATCTTGGAGCGCGGTGGCATCCAGTTGTACTTCTAGGAAATCAAATTGGACGAACGAGTTGGGAGATTCACCAGTGCGCTCGATTTTTAAAGCGTTCTCTCCTGTGAGGATGGTTTCATTTGTGAGGGGGATTTCAAAGACGTAATCCAGTTCGGAGCTAAAGCGCGGAGTGGTGTGTGCTACCGTTCCCCCGTTTAAGCTGAACGAAATGACGTGGGAGTCATCACCATCATTACCACCAGCCCAGATGAAATCAGCCCGAATTTTCAGAATCCCCGTATTCAGGGCTTGGCTTGCAGTGAGAGGAAAATAGAGGACATTGATCGGATCGTTGCTTGTCAGGGCCCGTTCGAAATTTTCGAGCTCTTCGCTTCCGACGTAAAAGTGATCATCTTTGATGGTTGCAGAGCCAGGTCCAGAATCGATTTGTCCATTTTCGCTGCTGAATTCACTTGGGTTGCTGTTATCCTCTCCCAGAGTGAAGAGTGTTTCAAATGAAGCGAAACAAGGCAGGGAAGCTGCAAGGTAAAGTAAGCTCGTCGTTCTCATAGTGGCGGTAGTTGGTAGCCAGGGGGGAACTTTGACTCAAATTTCATCGTAGCACATTCTCCCGGAGGTGGACAACTCTAAATCAACCATTAAGTTGCCGTCGTGAATTTTCGTCTTGTAAGTGAATTTGGTCCCAAAGGAGATCAGGAGCAAGCGATAGAGAAGCTGCTTCGGTCTCTTGATGCCGGAAATCGGCACCAAACTTTGCTGGGAGTGACCGGCTCCGGAAAGACATTTTCGATGGCCAATATCATTGAGCGAGTGGGGAAGCCGACTCTGATTATGAGTCACAATAAGACGCTTGCAGCTCAGCTGTATTCTGAGTTTAAGGCCTTTTTCCCTGATAATGCGGTGGAATACTTTGTTTCTTATTTCGACTACTATCAGCCCGAGGCTTACATCCCACGATCCGATACTTATATTGAAAAAGACTCATCGATTAACGAAGAGATTGAACGTCTTCGGCTCAGCACGATGGGATCTCTCATCACACGGGATGATGTAATCGTCGTTGCCAGTGTGAGCTGTATTTATGGTTTGGGTAGTCCAGAGGATTACAAGGAAATGATGTTTGGCATTCGAAATGGTCAAGAAATGGGCCGGGACGAATTTTTAGGGAAATTGGTAAGCCTTCTCTTTGAACGCAATGATGTGGCCTTTTCGCGAGGGCATTTCCGGGTGAGGGGAGATGTCGTGGAAGTGCGTCCGGCCTATCTGGATGAGGTGGCCATTCGCGTCGAGTTTTTTGGAGATGAAATCGATCGCATTACGGCAGTTGATGTTATGAGTGGCCATGTCATCAACGAGGAGACTCACTACGTCTTTTTCCCAGCCAAGCAGTTTGTGAGTTCAAAGGATAAGCTGAAGGCAGCCATGGTGACGATTCGACAAGAACTAGACGAGCGGATTGCATGGTTTGAAAAAGAAGGGAAACTGATTGAAGCTCAGCGCCTCCGGATGCGGACGGAGTATGATTTAGAAATGATGGAGGAGATGGGATTTTGCCAGGGCATCGAAAATTATTCCCGCCATATTACGCAGCGGCAATCCGGTGAGAGGCCCTATACTCTCTTGGATTTTTTCCCAGAGGATTACCTCCTGTTAGTCGATGAGAGTCACGTCTCACTACCTCAAATACGAGGCATGTTTGAAGGTGATAAGAGCCGTAAGTCCGTGCTGGTTGAACATGGTTTTCGGCTTCCCAGTGCGATGGATAATCGACCCTTACGCTTTGATGAATACATGCGCATGACGCAGCGGCGTCTCTATGTGAGCGCGACTCCCGGACCTTTTGAGATCTTAAATTCCCGCGCAGATAATCGCGGATTCATTGCTGTGAAAGCCCGCAATGATGAGGGGTATGATGCTCACCGACTCAAGAATATGAAGGTGGAACCCAGCGGATCGACTCAATCCGTAGAGGATTTTGATGTGACCGGAGGGCAGCCGCTCATTGTGGAGCAGATCATTCGTCCTACGGGATTGATTGATCCCGTTCTTACCATCCGACCACTGCAAGATCAGATCGATGAAACGATCGAGCTTTGTCGAGATCGGGTTGAAAAACAGGAGCGGGTCCTCGTAACGACTTTGACTAAAAGAACGGCGGAAGATCTCACCGAATATCTTCAGGGAGTTGATCTCCGGGTGCGTTACATCCACTCCGATGTTGATGCCATTGAGCGTGTTGAAATTTTACGCGCCTTGAGAGCAGGAGAATGTGACATTCTCGTCGGAATCAACCTTCTGCGAGAGGGGCTTGATCTTCCCGAAGTATCGCTCGTTTGCATCCTGGATGCGGATAAAGAAGGATTTCTTCGCAACGAAACCAGCTTAATCCAAACTGCCGGGCGAGCCGCTCGCCATATTAACGGAGAGTGTGTGCTTTTTGCGGACACCATGACCGACTCAATCCAGCAGCTCGTCACGGTGACGGAGCACCGTCGGAAGATCCAGCTTGCGCATAATGAAGAGCATGGAATCACTCCCAAGAGCGTGAAGCGAGCGGTGCAAAAGAGCCTCGGAGACCGAGAGGCAACCACTCAAGAAGCGAAGAAGTTGAACACGCAGATGGTAGCAGAAGATGAAATGGTCTATAATGCCGTCGCGGTCATTCAAGAAATGGAGGAGGAGATGCAGAAAGCCTCGGCTAAGCTGGAGTTTGAAAAAGCGGCGCATCTGAGGGATCAGATCTCGGAACTCAAACGGCGAGCCCAGATCGATCAACCAGAGGTCGACAAAAAATCACCCAAGAAAAAGGTGAAGTATCAGCTCAAAAAATTTCCCAAGAAGCCCTAAGGGCCTGTCCGGAAGCGCGCTTTCGATCTGAAAATGGCTTCAGATTTTTTTGTTTGAAGTGCCAGAGAGGTCTTTTGAATGAGAGGATGCAGGTGGAGGTCATGATTTTCGAATTTCCGTTAGAAACCAATGACCTATGAGAAAAATAAATAATGGCATGAATTCTGATGCATATAGTAAATGCCGCAGGGTAGAATATCAGATTCTAACAAGTGATTCTTTGGAAGAGATTTTTTTTAGCCAAAAGTAAACGAGATCATCTGGACCTTGATGAAAAAATGTGCAAGACTCCATCTCGCAAAGGCCCCCCCCGTAGCAACAACGATAAATAATTATGAAACGAATATTGGCGGCTTTTGCCGTTTTGGGTGCCCAAGTCTCAGTTTATGCGGAGACGTTGACAATTGGATATAGCGACTGGCCGGGCTGGATCGCGTGGGAGATCGGAATCAAAAAAGGATGGTTCGAGGAAGAGAATGCGGATGTGAAATTCGTTTGGATGGACTACGTCGAATCGATGGAAGCTTTCGCCGGAGAAAAGCTAAATGCCGTCTGTATGACGAATGGAGATGCTCTTGTGACTGGGGCAGGTTCTCTCGGAGAGGGGATTGCGGCTAAAAAGTCGACCTGCATTGTCATTAATGATTTTTCTTACGGGAATGACATGGTGGTAGCGGCTCCTGGGATCACTAAATTTGCCGACCTAAAAGGAGAACGGGTCGGCTTGGAAGAAGGCTTTGTCCCTCACCTCCTTTTCCTCACCGGAATGGAAGAAGAAGGGGTGCCTGCAGATTCCATCACTATCGTGAATACTCCTACTAATAAGACCCCGATCTCTCTGAGGGAAGGCTTGGTAAAGGCGGTTTCCGCTTGGCAGCCTAGTTCAGGAAATGCGCTGAAATCTGTAGAGGGAGCAACAGAGATTTTTTCCTCTGCAGATGTTCCCGGCATTATCTTTGATGGCCTCTATGTTGATCGGAATCACCTTAAAGAGCATCGTCGGGATTGGCAAAAGGTGGTGAAAGTGTGGTACCGCATCGTGGAGTTCATGAAGAATCCTGACAATGAAGAGGAAGTGCTGGCAATCCTTTCCAAGAGGGCTGGGCTGACTCCTTCCGAATATGAGGAAATTCTCGAAGGCACTTATATTCTCTCTCTTGAGGAAGCTCAGCGATGCTGGCATAAGCGCTCAAGCATCAGTTCTATTTATGGGTCCTCAAACTATGTGGATCGATTTAATGTGAAATATGCCGTTTATGATAAAAATCAAGACGTAGACAGTTACTACGATGCAAGTTTTCTTCCGAAGCTACCGAAGAAAAAATAACAAACTGCATTCCATTTAATCCACACCACATTAATCATGGATCCTTTAAATACTGCTCCTGTGACGACGATGTCCTCGCCTCATCCTGCCGCTGCTCCCAGCGCAGACTATGTCCATCGCCGTGTTCCACTCGACTTCCTCATTGCGCTGATTCTTCTCGTCGCGATCATTATCGGCCTCGCTATTTTCACGGCAGTCGAGTCGAAAAAAATCGCCGAAGAAACAAATTCCCTCAACTTGGCTGGTCGTCAGCGAATGCTTTCCGAACGTCAGGCCAAGCTCCTTTACCGAGTTGGAATTGGTCATAGTGAAAGAAACCCGATCGATAAGGCGGAAGCCCTCCGTGACCTTAAGAAAACTCACGCTCTCTTTCATAATACTTTGCAAGCCTTCTCCGTGGGAGGAGATGCCAAGGGCTTGGATGGGAAGACGGATGTGACGATAGACCCGGTGGAAGGAACGAAGCTACGAGGAATCATTTCTCGAACCGAGGATCTGTGGGACCAATACACGGTGGATACCGCTCAATTATTATCGACTCGTTTGAGTAAGATTGATGATGCAATCATTGTGAATTCTACGGATGCGACTCGTGAAGTGAATGAGCCCCTCCTAAATCTAAGTAGCGAATTAGCACAAACTCTTGAAGACTCCGTCGCCAAGCGATCCACCACGCTGCAGCGGGTGCAGCAATTAGGAGTCTTGGGAGCGATTCTTCTGTTAGGCTACATCGCGATGCGAGTGATTCGTAATCTCAAAAGCGCGGGAGATTCCCTGCAAGAGAACTTGAAGCAAATTACAAACACCAACAATCAACTGGCGAATGCTCAGAATGAACTCGCTCAGAATGCTGGTGATCTTCAAAGCGCCTACCAGTCTCTTCAGACATATAATACGCAAATGGAGCAGACCACTCATCAGCTCCACGTGCAGCAGGAGGAATCGGAAAGTATCTTCTCTGCCGTGAGTGAGGGGCTTTGTTTGATCGATCAAAATTGTAAGATCGGAAGCCAGGTGAGTGATGAGATGTATGAAATTTTCGAAACCGATAATCTCTCAGAGCGATCGCTCATCGATCTGATGCGCCCTCTCATCACGGAACGTGATCTTAGATCACTTGAGAGCTACCTTGAATTGCAATTTGATCCAGCCACATCCGAGACTCAGCTAGAAAAGTATAATCCGCTGAAAAAGACGGAGGTGACATTGGATTGGGATGGGGGCGGCTTTAGCACAAAGAACCTTGGCTTTAAGTTTCAGCGTGTTTATACCGAGGATGATCAGATTGCCTCCGTGCTTGTCACCGTGAATGACGTCACGGAAACAGTCCGTCTTGAAAATGAACTTGCCCGAGCAAACGAGAGTCGTGAGCGTCAAACTGAACTCATTTTTGAAGTCATCGAGTCAGATCCAAAAGAGTTGAATCTCTTTTTGAAAAAATCGGAAGCGACATTGAATGATATTAACGAGGAGTTGGAAGCAGCGCGCATCACCGATGACTCTGCGGAAGATGGCGGCCGTGGTAAAAAGCTTGTCGCAAGCATCTTTAACAAGGTTCACAACATTAAAGGTAATGCTTCTCTTCTCGGCTTGAAGAGCGTGGTGGATACCGCTTCCACGGTGGAAGAAAAGTTAGGAGTCTTGCGTTCAAAGAGCAGCTTTAAAGGGGATGAACTCCTGACCTCTCTCGTTGAATTGGCCTACATGCGGGAACTTCTCAATGAATTTGACGAACTCCGCACTAATACCTTTGCGAACTTTAAACCGAAAAAAGGAAATCGAACCGCAGCCGCAGATTCAAGCCGGACCGGAATTCTCCTTGGAGAATTATCGAAGCTTGCGAATACGATTGGCCAAGAGCACGGCAAAGAAGTCTCAATTAATGCAAACGGGCTCGATTTGAACGACTTGCCATCGACGCAGTTTGAACACACGAAAGATCTTCTGATTCAATTAGTGAGAAACTCCATCGTCCACGGTATTGAAGAGCCGGCAGAACGCGAAGAATACAGTAAGTGGATTGAAGGAAGCATTCAGATTAAGTCTGAAAAAGATGATTCTACCGATAATGCCTTGGGGAAACCTTGTTACGAGCTCGCCTATCGCGATGATGGGCGTGGAATCGATCCTCAAGTCATCGGGCAAAGAGCGCTGGATTTAGAATTAATTACCAAGGAAGAATTTGAAAAAATGGGGACGGCTCAACTCTCCGCGCTCATCTTTGATCATGGGTTCTCATCCGTTGACGTATCAGATGATCATGCTGGCAGAGGTGCTGGAATGGGGCTGATCCGTAATATTGTGAATAAGGAGCTTTCGGGTAAACTCAGGATGACTTATGAAACCGATGAATATCTGGAGTTCACCATTCTCATTCCGCAACAATTGACTTCCGAAAATGCTAAAGATCAAAACAAGGAAGAGTCTAAGTCCGCAAAATCATGAAGCTATTAATTGTTGATGACTCGGCGATGGTGCGGCGTTTGATTGAAGCAGCCTACCGCGGGAGCGTATTTACTGAAATTCAAACTGCCGCAGATGGTATTCTGGCGGTGACGATGTATAAGCAGTTTAATCCCGATGTGGTGACATTGGATATTACCATGCCGCATATGGATGGATTGGCAGCTTTGGGCCAAATCCTTGAACACAATCCAAATGCTAAAGTATTGGTTGTCTCGGCCTTGGCAGATCATCACACTGCGATTGACTCTCTCAAACGAGGAGCTTCCCAGTTCATCTGTAAGCCATTCTCTGCCGAAGACCTTCGCCTAGCTTTGGACGAGGTCATGAATCCACCCTCGGAGCGGCGTTCCCGCTCTCGGAGACGCAAAAGAGAAGCCGCGGCGAGAGCGAGGGGAGCGGGGCCGGGGGCGGCCTCTTCGGCTGCTCCTGCTAGTCCATCTTTTCCCAGACCCAACCCGACTATCCCAGCGGAACCGTCTGCGAGTCACGCGCAAGATCCATCTCAAATTGCTCCTTCCGTTCAGCTTGCTGCACCCTCCGCATTGCCGCCTGATGCGGCACCGCTCCCAACTCCTTCTGAGGTGCCGATGGATAATTCTGAGGTGCCGCATTCCGAGATTCCTCCCTCGCCAGAAAATTATCCTAGCGGCTATGTCCGCCCTCCGGTGCGGCCTCCCATGCCGCTTTCACCGCCGTCTGATAATCTGTAACTGATAAAATGACGGTAAATCTCAGATGATAACCAATAGATTAATTGATTAATGAATACGGTTGCTGAAAGAAAAATAGACGAGGATATGGTCCGGTATTTTGTTTGGTCCATTTGGAATTTCTTCTCAAAAACAGCTCAGATTGATCCTGAAATTGAAGCGCCTTATCTATTAACGAGTTTTAATCACTCGGATTATACCGGAGTGATTGGTGTTTCGGGAAGTCAGCAAGGCGCAGTCTATTTTACGATGTCAAGAGATCTGCTTCTAGATCTCTATGAGAATCATTACGCAAAGTCTCTCGGAGAAACTTTGGAGGCTGCCGATGAACAAGAGCTGGATATTTTACTGGCAGACTCCGCCGGTGAAATGGCCAATACGGTTTCTGGTAATGTGCGCAATTTCTTGGGAGAAAATTTCTTAATTTCGACTCCCGTTGTCATTAAGAGTGCTGGAAATCAGCTCTCTCTTCCTGAAGAATGCACGGGGATTATCCTGCCCATTAAGTGGCACAATCACGTCTGTCATCTCGTCGTCGGTCTTCGCAACAACGAACAACTCTAATCCATGATTGAATATTTCAAATACACGATTTCTCGCGAACCGTTTAAGGCGCAGCAAATGACCGCCCTTCACTGGGAGTGCTATGAGGCGGTCAAAACCGATGAGCTTACGAAAAAATTAGAAGAAGCTCAGGACGATCCTTTTCGGTTGGTCTGTCTTGTGAAATGCCTTGCTGAACTCGAATCGGTAGGGCTTTTGAACCCTGCCGGCAAGCGCTACAAGTATAGTGAGTGGAAGAAAAATTTTGATAAAACTCAGTCCGCATCCACCACTGAGGAGGTTGAGAAAAAGGCTCAAAAGAAATCAGCTCCGACCAAAAAAGTAGGGTCAATTGAAGTGCCACAGGAAGTGGTTGCTCTCGAGAGAGTTGAAGTGAAGCAAAAGGCCAAGGGATCTCAAAACAAAGTCGCAAGCGAAGCTGCTCCCTCTGAGGAAAAATCAGAAACGACGTCTAATGTGAATTCTCCTGATCAAGTTTCCGATCTTCAGGAAGAGGTTATTGATGTGAAAGAGGTTCAAAAAAAATCACGCGGCAAGAGCGTGTCCCTTGATCTTTGATTTTCAGAGATTTAGCGATGAGGTTGCTAAATCTCAATTGTGTCGAAAACATGCTGGCATAAAGCGTGCTGTTTTTTGTAGAAAGGTTGGGAAATTATGAATTTCGCGTAACCCCTCCAGTTCAACAAAAAACAATACTAATGAAATTAACACAACATCTCATGATGGGCCTCGCAGCCCTTGTGTTCGCTGGATCGGCCTCTGCGGCAAAACTCAAAGTCGCTTACAGCGACTGGCCAGGTTGGGTCGCTTGGGAAATCGGAATTAAGAAGGGCTGGTTCAAAGAGGCTGGAGTCGATATCGAATTCGTCTGGATGGACTATGTTGCCTCCATGGACGCTTATGGGGCAGGCAAGCTTGATGGAGTCTGCATGACGAATGGGGATGCCTTGGTCACGGGTGATGCTGGAAAGCCTTCGGTGGGGATCATTATTAATGATTATTCCAACGGTAACGACATGCTCATTGCCACGAAGGACATTCCCAATGTCAAAGCTCTTAAAGGTAAAAAAATTGGCCTTGAGGAAGGCTTCGTCCCTCATCTTATTACTCTTAAAGCTCTTGAGGTGAATGGAATGTCTGAGTCTGACATCGAGATCATCAATACTCCGACGGATAAAACCCCGCAGGTCCTAAAAAGTGGTGCCGTTTCTGCTATTTGCGCATGGCAGCCAAACTCCGGAGCCGCTCTCAAGGAGGTGCCGGGATCGAAAGCGATTTTTACTTCAGCCGATGCTCCGGGCTTGATCTATGATGTCCTCTTTGTCGGGCCAAAAACCCTGAAGCGTGATCGCGCAGACTGGGTCAAGGTGGCCAAGGTCTGGTATAAGATTGTCGCCTATCTCAAGGATGAGGACAATATCGAAGAAGCTCTCGAAATTCTCGCTGGCCGAGTGAAGGTGAAAGCTGACGAATATGAGCCATTCCTTGATGGGACTTATATTTTAAGCCCTGCAGAGGTGAAAGAAGTCTGGAAAAAGAATGACGGCCTCAAGTCGATTTACGGGTCAACGAAGATTTCTAATGAATTCAACGTGAAGTACGGGGTTTATAAAAAATCTCTCCAAATTGAAAATTACCTTGATCCAAGTATTACGATGGATGCTCTCAAGTAATTGATTGAAAAGTCTCTTCTCAAGGCGGCACGGTTCGTTACTGTGTCGCCTTTGTTATTTTTATAATTTGATTATCAATGGGATCTCACCAACCGCCCCAACCATGGTTTCGCGTCGGAACACTTCTGAGTGAAAAGCGCTCGGGCGTTTTAATGATTTGCTCCTTTCTGCTCCCGATTTTAATTTACAGTTTTGTTGCCTACTGCCCGATTTTTTGGGGGCACGCTTATGAGCTGACGATCGCGGCTCGACCTGATGATAAGGTGGAATTTGGCGCGACTTATACCCAGGGCTTTTCCATGGAGGAAGATGAGTTTACACGTTTCCAAAAGGCGATTCGAGATGACAATGAGAAGCTGACAGCGCTTTATCAGCAGGGAGATGAGGCAGACTTTGGGATGAGTCCGCGTGCCGCCCGCTCCCATAATAAACGTCTCCTTCGTGAATTTGAACCCGTTCTCTCTCGCAATGGCCTTTTCGATATTTCAGTCAAAGAAGAGATGGAAACAAAGCCTTACTACCAGCTTCTCTATGGTGCGGCTTACGATACCTGGGGAGAGATCGCGACTGGGAAGGAACAACTTCAAAAAGGGAGCCTGAGCGAAGAAAATCGTGAGATCATCAAAAAAAACTGGGCTCTTCTTTCCTCTGTTTCCGAAACTTATGATTCAGGGAAACTGTATTCGAAACCGATTTATAAGTTGATTCCGCAAGGTAACAAACAAGTGGCTCGGGCTTCATGGTTTCCAGCTCCTCACCAAATCATCCGCAGGGGATGGGAAGATCTGACCGGAAAATCTGAGCTGGGAGATCTGAACGTGCCGACACGCTATCTGCAGTCACTCAAAATTGTCTTTTTTGGTTTTTTCGTAGCATGTTTGATTGGTCTCCCACTCGCTTTATTAGCAGGAACATTCTCGTTCTTTTCACGTTTGATCGAACCATTCACGGATTTTTTCCGTTACATGCCCGCACCTGCTTTCAGCACCATTCTGGTGGTGATTTTTGATATTTACGATCAACCTAAGATCGCTCTCGTCGTCTTGGGAACACTGCCGCATCTCATCCTCATGGTAGCCAATACCACGCGAATGGTAGACCAGCCTCTGCTGGATGCAGCTCAGACCCTCGGGGCGCGCAGAGGGACATTAATTTCCAAGGTCATTGTCCCTGGCATCCTACCCCATCTCTATAACGATCTTCGCATTCTTCTTGGTTGGGCTTGGACCTGGCTGGTGATTGCGGAATTGATTGGGGCCAAGAGTGGTCTGACGGAGATTATTGATACCCAAGGCCGGCGTTTTCATTTCGATCACGTTTACCCCGTGATTCTATTAATTGGGATTACCGGCTTTGTTACGGATCAGATTCTCGCCAGTTTTCGGACGGTCTTATTTCCCTACGCCGCGAGTGAGAAGAAGGGCATCCTCTCTTTCGCGTTCGCAATGGTTCATAAATTATTCAAATCTAAGAAGGCAACCTCATGAGCCAAATTATTGATCTTCCTGATTACAAAGAGCAATCGCCAGAAGTGGCGAGTTATTTCAAGGATTTAAAAAATCGATCCAAAGTGCTTGAGGTGAATCGTGCGGGCCGGGTGTTCGCATCTCCCAAAGGAGAGATCGAAGCGCTGAAAGATGTGAGCTTGGATGTGTATCAGCGGGAATTCATGACCGTGATCGGGCAGTCAGGTTGCGGGAAATCCACTCTCATTCGGATCTTGGCTGGCCTAGAAACGACCACCTCCGGAAATGTCCTCCTCGATGGGGAGCAAATTACTGGTCCCGGATCAGATCGCGGAATGGTGTTTCAGGGATACACTCTTTTTCCATGGCTGACGGTGAAGAAGAATGTCATGTTTGGGCTGCAAGTGAGCGGAAAGGCGATGGCAGAATGCGAGAAAGATGCCTTACAATGGATCGATCTCGTGGGCCTCAAAAAATTTGCGAATGCTTACCCGCATGAACTCTCCGGAGGAATGAAACAGCGAGTCGCAATCGCACGTGCGTTGGCAAACCGACCTCGTATCCTCTTAATGGATGAGCCTTTTGGAGCCTTGGACGCTCAGACAAGAGCTCAGATGCAGGCTTACTTGTTAGAAATTTGGCATCATATCGATGTGACCATTCTTTTCATCACGCATGATTTGGAAGAAGCGGTGTATTTGTCTGATCGTATCCTCGTCTTAGGAGCGAATCCTGGGCACGTGCAAGAAATCATCGAAGTGCCCGTTGAGCGCCCTCGACGCCCCGAGCAGTTTATCACTGCCGAATTTTTAGCGACCAAGAAGCGCTTGGAAAATCTGATTCATGTTTCGGCTCCCGAGCATATTGATACTTCTAAGATGCTCGGAATGGGATGATGTTAGCGTGCGGTTTCTTTTAACCGTCCTTCAATGGCGGACTTTAAAAGAGGGCGCTGCTTTTCTAAAATCGGTTTGAGTGAGAGGACCACTCCGGATGTTTTTTCTGCATCGCGGTGCAGCTTTAAAATGCTGAGATCGGCGTTAAAATCCGCCCCGACAAGTTCAGTCCAGTAAATTAAGTGAAGATTGCTCTCGGGGTTCTTCAATGGGAAAATTTCTACCCCGAGAGGAGTGAGAATGATGTATGCGTGGCGAGTGCAGTGAAGGGCAAAGCGAATCACCAGTGCTGCGATAACGATGGGCGGGAGAGCCATCCACCAAGAAAATGAGGGGTGACCACTGGCCCAAGTTGTGAGCAATAAAATAGCGAGAGCAATCAGGATCGCGCTAACGATCCAGAAGCCTTGGGCTTGGGCAGCACGAGTGAAACGTAACTCTTTGTGCGGTTCCGCAACGGTCTTGGGTCCAGCCATCTGCAAGAAGAGATACTCGGTAGAGGGAAACGTTCAATTAAAGGTTCTCAAAGGTTCTCGTATGGCATTTCGAAGAAGATCGAAAGTTGATCAATTCTTCCGGAACGAAGGCCGGCCGTGAACCAGCGCAGACGCTGCTCGGAAGTCCCGTGCGTGAAGGAATCTTCCACCACTCGTCCTCCAGCCTGACGTTGGAGGGCATCATCCCCAATCGCCTTGGCGGCCCGCATCGCATCTTCAATGTCTCCGTCCTCAAGAAGTCCTTGTCCTGTTTCTTGGCGCCGTTTGCGGTCGGCATGGTGAGCCCATACTCCTGCAAGGTAGTCAGCCTGAAGCTCCAAACGAACCGAGAGTTGGTTGTATTCACGTTGTGAAACTCGTCCCTTTCGACCATGAACCTTTTTTGTGAACCCCGTGAGGTGCTGGATATGATGGCCAACTTCATGGGCCAAGACGTAGGCGTAAGCAAATTGACCACCGCCGCCAAGAGAGCGCTTCATTTCTTCAAAGAAGGCAATATCGAGATAAACAGTTTGCTCTGCGGGTAGATAGAAAGGCCCCATGCGAGAGTCCGCAACCCCACCGGTTCGCATCCGCGTGCTACCGTCATAATCAACCACCTTTGGAGGAGGATAGCGCTGATTATTTTGTGCAAAAATCTTGGTCCAAACATCCTCCGTGGACCCCACCATCGCCCGAACAAATTTCTCGGTTTCAGCGTCCTGTGGACGGGCCTCACCAGACTGAGTGGTGCCTCCTTCCTGGACCATATTACTCAGGACCTGATTGACCGGCTGTTTAAAGACAAAGATCGCAATAAGAGCCATGATGATCGTTCCGATCCCTCCCTTCAGAGCCAGTCCGCCTCCCGAGCTTCCACGACGATGCTCAACATTGGTGCTTTCGCGCATTTTTTGCCATCTCATACCGGCAGTTAATCATGACTTTTTGAAAGAAAAAGGGGAAATCGTCCCTCCTTGCTCAGGGGACGGATTGCCGCGCTTTTCTTGATTTTGCCAAGGTTTTCTCAAATTTGAATTGATCTAGCCTTTCGGAGTATCAAAAATTTTCATAGAGTGATGGTCAAAATCCCATATTTTTTGTTCAATGTGACCCTAACAGATGGTAGTAGTCTATCACACTTGGTTCTCCCTGCCTTTTTAAATTGATTATTTTATGAGCAAACGCAACACCTCCCGCTCTAAACGAAAAAAACAAGCGAACTCGAGCCGTCAAAACTCGAACCATAAGGCCGCAGCTGCGAAACGTCGTAACATTGCGCACCGGTCGAAAAGCTCTCGTAAGCCATCAGGAAGTGCTGCTGCTCAAAAAGTGACTGAAACTCAAGCTGAGCTCTCTCTTGATGAAGCGGAGAATCTCTTGAATACCTCTGCTGAGAAGGCAGGCCTGAAACCCTCAAAAGACACCATGCGGGTGAGTTTAAAGGCTCCAGGAGTTGGGGAAGCAGAACCCTCGCTCAAAGAGCAGCAAAAGCTGTCTAAAGATACCATGCGGGTGAGTCTGAAGGCACCAGTTTCTAGTGCTGCGGCTGAAGAACCTTCCAAAAAAATCGCGAACAAGGTGGCACAAGTTCATATGGGCGATACCACAAAATCTAAAGGGCGTCCTAAGAATAAGAGGAAAAAGGGTGGCGCAAAGCAGGCTCATCAGAAAAAAGAAGCCAAAAAGCAGTCATTTACCGCCGTGGAAAAACCTCAAGAAGCTCGCTCTGCAGGGACGGCGGCAAGCGGTATTTCTAAGGATACGATGCGAGTGAGCCTCAAAGCACCTTCTGCAGGTGGAGGACTTCCGAAGGAAACTATGCGAGTGAGCTTGAAAGCTCCAGGGGTCGGTGGAAGTGGGGGAGTGCCCAAGGAAACAATGCGAGTGAACTTGAAAGCCCCGGTTGCCGGAGGAGTGAATCCTGAAACTCACGCCGTGCAGGCCAGTTCAAACCCATTTGTCCGCAATACCCGTGAAGGAGGAGATGCTCTCGCAAATGCTCCCGCTCCGCAGCCAGAAGAAACCATCGCTCCCGCACAAAAGGTGATCACTCAATCGGTCACCCAGAAAGCCCCTGTCGCAAATTCGAAAGGAGCGCTCGCAGATATCTTGATGATTTTAGGGTATGCCCTCGGCTTCCTCGCTGTCATCCTCTTGATTTGGCACTTCTTTATTCGCTAGCGAAGGATGGAGAGAGGCCGATCAAGTTCAGAAACAATAGGATCGGCTTACCGCTTCTTGAATTTCCAGAGGGATTTCGTAGGTTAGTGATCACAATCCTAGGGATTGGGTCTGGTAAGCTGGGTATTAAGAACGTTGCTTTCTCTGGGCATATCCCTGACCAAGCAGATGTAATTAAAGAGTTGAAGGCATTCTGAACGATGAAAAATAAAATTATGCCAAAGAATAAAAATGCGCTTACGTAAGCTCTTGCGGGATTATTTTATGAAACACCTTCTTTTCTTTTTTCTTCTGACCTCGCTCGGTCCAGCCGTTCCGAGTGGATTCAAGAGCTATTCCTGGGCTGAGCCTCATCGGGTGGAATATCCCACCGCGCTGACGGCGGCGGCAGATGGGACGGTGTATGTCTCATGTGATAAGAATGGCTCCCTTGGGAAAGAGAAGAACTTTGGCCGAGTGGTGGCTTGTCGGGACACAGATGGAGATCATCGGGCAGACTCGTTTGTCGATTTTATTCCTAAGATTGATAGCCCGCGTGGGGGGCATTTCGTACGAGATACTTTATATTTGGTTCATCCACCTTTTGTGAGTGCTTTTCGAGATACGACTGGCGATGGCGTGGCTGATGAGCAAAAGATTTTGTTAGAAAACCTTGGTTTTGGCCTGAATCATCCACGTGGCTCGGATCATACGACAAATGGGCTTCGCATGGGAATTGATGGTTGGCTCTATATTGCGGTGGGTGATTTTGGGATGGAAGGGACGAAGGGGGCTGATGGACGAACCATTACTTATCAAGGTGGTTGCATCGCGCGGGTTCGTCCGGATGGAAGTGATTTAGAGATCTACTCGCATAACATTCGCAACTCATGCGACGTCGCGATCAGTCCGACTCTGGATCTCTTCACCCGCGACAATACTAACGATGGCAAGGGGTGGAATATTCGCCTCCATCATTTCACGCATGGCTCTGATCATGGTTACCCGCGCTTGTATAAAAATTTCGCGGACGAGTGCATCAGCCCCATGCTGGATCTTGGGGGTGGGAGTGGGACTGGAGTGTTGTATCTTGCCGAGCCCGGTTTGCCGGAAATGTTACTGACTTGTGATTGGACAACCGGAACCATTTATCACGATGCGCTGACTCAGGATGGTGCTGGTTTCAAAGCCAAGGAATCTGTCTGGATGGAGCTTCCTCGAGCGGTAGATATCGATGTCGATGGGGAGTCGAATCTCTACGTCTGTGATTGGCGTAATGGGAGGTTCTCCTATGCGGGGGATGGGGTGAAAGTGGGTCTGATTCAGAAGCTGGTGAAAGAGGGGCTGGAAGTGGAAAAGTTTCCTGATTTAAAATCTCTGGATGATGATGCTTTGGTGCAGCAACTCTTTTACGACTCTTCCGTGCGTCGCCTAGAAACGCAGCGAGAGATTCTCAGCCGAGGGGAGAAAATGGCGGCGAAACTCATTGAGGCGAAGGCAAAGATTCAATCGGACAGTCAAAATGCGGTTTGGATTTTTACCCTAAAGCAGCTTCTAGGAGAAAAGGCGGAGAAGGTACTAAGGTTAGCGCTTGAGAAGCGATCTTCAAGGGCTCTGGTCTTGAGAGCTTTAGCTGATCGGAAGGAGGAAATATCACCCTCTCTCTTTCCTCTCTTTCTCGATTATTTAAAAGACGGACTTCAGGGGGTGTCAAAAAGAACCCAGCTTCAAGCTGCCATTGGCCTGGCTCGAATGGGGCACATCGACCAAGTAGGCCAAGCGAGACAGGGAAGGGAAGGTGCGAGCCATCAGCTCTTAAAACTTGCTTCTGAGACGACGGATTTGCGTTTACGACATGCCTGCATCCAGGCTCTCATTGCGATTTCAGAAGATGAAATTCTTCTTCAGAATCTCTCAAATCCAGCCGCGCAGCAGGCTCTGAAACGATTGCATTCCAAGAACATTGTAGAGGGATTGATCAAGCAACTGGATGACGCATCTCTGCAGTGGGCCGCGATCACCATCTTAGCTCGATTGTATCATCAGGAGGGAGCTTGGGATAAGAAATCTTGGTGGGGGACCCGCCCCGATGATCGTGGACCGTATTTTAATCTAGCGACATGGAAGGAGACTCCGGTGATTAAAACCGCGTTGGAGACGTTCTATGAGAAATCTTCAGACGATAAAAAAGGAGAGTTGTTAGAAATTTTTAATCGCAATCGAATCGAAATTTCTAAGCTCAATCTCGGAGTGCAAGATCCCGTGATTCTCGCCCTGCACTCGACTCAGCCGAATCAAGCGCAGGCAGAAATTCTCAGATCAGCATCGATTGATGATGACCGTCCTTGGAGTCAACGGTTGAAAGCCTTTCGTGCTCTCAGTCGGATTCAGGACGGCAAAGCGAACCGAGCTCAAGTCGAAATCTTGGGTCATTGGTTGGAGCATGAAAAGAATCAGGAGCTGGTGAATCGAGAGCTTCAAGATTACGTGAACCAATCGGCTCATTCGATTTTTCGTAAGGAATTCCACCAGATTGCTAAGAAAGCAAATATTCAAATGAGCCGAGTGGCATGGCAGGTATTATTGTCCATGGCGCGCAGTCCATTGACTAAGCATAATTTTAAGAAATTTGCCCTGCAGCGCGCGCAGGCCAATCCTAGAGAGGTGGGATTTTACCTAGCTCTGGCGGATCTCAAAATGACAGATTTTGACGCCCAGATCGAAAATGCGATCCAGAGTGATAATGATACTCTGATTGCGGCAGCCAAGAATGCGAAAAAGGTGATCGCCGAAGCGCATGCGGGTAAGGGTAAGAAAATTTCGCAGCTTCCTGTGGCAGAAGTCACCCGCATCGCGATGGTGGAAAAAGGAGATGTCGCAAAAGGAGAGGCTCTCTATATCAGCCAAGGCTGTATTGCCTGTCATGCCGTGGATCAAAAAGCAGTTCAAAAAGGTCCATACCTTGGATCGGCGGGCGGGAAGTTCACGCGCGATTATCTGATCGAGTCCATTCTTGATCCGAATGCGGTGGTGGCACAGGGGTTTCAGACCGAACTGGTGACGATGAATGATGGTTCAGTCCACATGGGCTTCGTTACGAGAGAGCAAGATGGGGAAATCGATTTGCGAAATATCGCTGGAATCGTCACTCCCATTCAAGCTGCGGAGGTGAAAAAGCGCGAGCATCAATCGGTCTCCATGATGCCTGCCGGATTAGCTCAAGCTCTGACCGCAAAGGAGTTTACCGATCTGATCGAGTATCTCGTCAGCCTGCGCTAGCATCATCGCTCTGACCTTGCTGATGTTCCATGTGATGCGGACCTTGACCGGTGGGCTTATTTTTTATCCTAGAAGGGCAGGCATTTGTTCCCGCAGGTTCAGGCGGGGGCGGCCAAGATTTCTAAAGAAAACCAAAGCCAGATCAGCCTTGCTACTCAGGAGGCATCGGTTTAAGCAGATCCCTGCATGAGAAAGCCTATCGTCGCTGCCAACTGGAAGCTCAACAAAGGTCCTTCTGAAACAGAGGATTTTATTAAGAATTTTATCACAAAACTTCCAGACCTACCCAAAGGATGTGAGATTGTCCTCGCTGCTCCCTACGTCTCTCTGGTGAAGGCGAGTGAACTGCTGGCTCAATCCACCGTGCGAGTGTCAGCTCAAAATATGAGTGAACACGAAAACGGAGCTTACACCGGGGAAATCAGCGCTCTCATGCTGAAGGAAATTTTCGTGAATTATGTCATTCTGGGACACTCCGAACGCCGCGCGATTTACGGTGAGTCTGATGAGACCATCAATGCCAAGATTCTCAAAGCGCACGGGACAGAGCTGAAACCTATTTTTTGTATTGGGGAAACTTTGGAAGAGCGTGAAGGAGGAAATTTAGAAAAAGTGCTGAGCCAACAGATAACGCTTGGACTGAAGGATGTGACGGAAAAAGAGATGCTCGAGACCGTCATCGCTTATGAACCCGTGTGGGCCATCGGAACAGGCGTAGTAGCGACTCCGACTCAGGCGCAAGACACACATGAATTCGTCCGCTCCGTTCTTACTGATCTGTATGGCATCGCGGTCGCAGAAAAAATTAGAATTCAATATGGAGGCAGTGTGAAGCCGGAAAATGCGGCAGAGCTTTTAGGTCAAAAAGATATTGATGGCGCACTCGTAGGAGGAGCGAGTCTTGAACCGGCGAGTTTTGCTGACATCATTCGGAACGGGGTGGTAGAGTAAGCGCAACTGATGCAGCGCGCAATTTACGGAACACAAGACGGTGAAGTCATTGTCGGGTATGGTCCGTTTACCGATTTTTCAGAGCCACCTCCATCTGGAGTGGCTTTTTATGTAAATGACTTTGCGTTGAGCCATCCTCGTCCTTGGCGCGTGCCTGATCGGGTGGAGCAGCTTGAGGTGAGCGGTGCGGCGGAGCTTGATGTTTCATGGAAAGAGCCGGTGCCGGATCTATTTGCAAACGTCTTTCGTGAAGTCTCAGAAGCCATTGCACACGGAACGATTGAAAAATCGGTCCCGGTAGTGGTAGAGCGAGGGCTGTTCCAAGGAGGAGTTGATGGAATTTTGGATCGCTTGGTGAATGTTCCGGGAGCGCTTCGTCCTTATGGATGGATTGATGAAGGTCGTGGCTTTTTGGGAGCGACTCCAGAGGTGCTGTTCTCTCTCTCGGAAGGAATCCTTCATACCATGGCTCTGGCGGGAACGGCGCGTTCTGATGAGAGCGTGGTCTTTGCCGTGGATGAGAAAGAGATTCGCGAGCATGAGTTTGTCGCCCAAACGCTCATCGCAAAACTTTCGGAATTGGGAATGGTACGCCGCCGGGGACGTGAAATTTTAGACCTAGGGAAGCTCGTTCATTTTCAAACACTCATCGAGGTGGAGCTTTATCGAAAAGCACAACTCGGTGCCCTTATTCAGCATCTTCATCCGACTCCCGCACTCGGGCCGCTTCCTCGCACTCCTGAAACTCTTGCCCTGCTTGAAGACTGGCGTAGCCGCCTCAAGTGTCCAGCGCACTTTGGCGCTCCCTTTGGGTTTCTGCGAGATGGTGCATTCGAGGCGCTTGTCGCGATTCGGATGGTGGCTTGGGAAGACCAAGAATTGATGCTTCCGAGTGGTTGCGGAGTGATTCAAGAAAGCCGCCTCGTAAACGAATGGCGAGAACTGCGCTTGAAACGTGAGGCAGTCAAAGAGCTCCTCTTGGGATCTTGAATGCTTTTATGAGGCAACACGCGCGAGATAGGCGTGGAGGTTTGAAGCGAATGAAATCGGAGAGGAAAGATACCTGTTTTTGGTCGAGAAGTTCAGGTGAAATTTTACGTCAGAAATAATTTACAATAGACATAATTTGAGTCTGATGGTTCTCAATTCCTGTATTTGTGATGGTTTTATGGTAGGGAAGTGAGGGGGATTTTCAGGTCGAGCGTCCACGGAATGAAATCCCCTAAAATAACAAGTCGTTGCGCGAATGATTGACTCCTCGCTTTGCTCGTCGACAATCATTTGCGAACATCAACGTTCGGCTAGAAAATGAGTCCACTTGCAATATTCATCTTAGTCCTCGTTGTTCTATTTCCGATAGGCTGGATCATCGGTGAATCTAAAAACAAACCAATGATGCGACGAGTTTGTGGAATCGGAGCTTTCGTGTTTGCTTTGCTGGTTGGTGTTATTGTGGGTTTGTTGCAACGACTGCAATACAATGCAGATTATGGCTTTTCTTCGAAGGAACTCTTTGAACAAACAGTTATATCTCTTAAGAACGGAAAAACTGATGAAGTTCTAAAAGAATACGAGAAGCTTTTGGAAGTCTATAGCCCGACTTACGAGAATAGAGCAAATTTCGATGAGGTAGTGAATGCTGCGGCGGAAAGTCTGAAGGTGGAAGCATTGAATGACGAAACCAAAGAGGCCGAACAATAAAGGGTGTAGCGGATCGTCGGAATGGAGTTCCCCCGAATTGGTGGACACGAGAAGCGTAGTCTGAGATCACCAGACTAAACCATGCCATCCAAATCCTGTCACAACTACTCCATCGAATTTAACAATTTTACGCCCAAATTTACGCCAGACATGAATGGCGCGAGCTTAAGCGGCTTTTCGTCGTTTCCGGTAGGCACTGGTTCGGGTGTCTTTTTCCTGAAAAAGGTGACGGGGTTTTGTGAGAAGCGGGTAGCTCTTGGGCCTTCGTTTGATGGCTCGGGG
>CALGLJ010000038.1 GCA_937930235.1 uncultured Verrucomicrobiales bacterium
TCCTGACGACCTCATTATCGCAGGATTCTCATGAGGCCACTACATGCTCCCTTTTTCCAATTGATCCAGCTCATTGCCTCAGCTGCAATGTTCGGAATCATTTGGATCGTTCAAATCGTCATCTATCCCCTTCTCGCAGAAGTTGGGCCAAACGCGTTTCAGCATTACCACGCTGAGTACATGTGGCTCGTCACATGGATTATTGCTCCCCTCATGTTCACCGAAACTTGTGGGTGTGGATGGCACCTCCTTACGAGTCCTCATGATAAAAGAGTCTGGATCGCGGTGGGACTCTTTGGCGTCATCTGCCTCTCAACAGCCTTCATCCAAGTGCCGCAGCACTCGGATCTTACTCAAGAAGAAGTTTCCCAACTAGTTAGCTCAAATTGGATCCGAACAATCGCTTGGTCCCTGAGACTTTTCCTCCTCACGATCATCTTTATGGGAACCCTGCCGCCTTCGGTCACAAAGCCATAAGAGAGCGAAACCAGTAGCCCCCTAAATTTCGTACGGTGACATCACACGATGGGAGTGGCACATCGAAGCAGATCGGATCTGCCACAAGCGGGATATTCCTTACTTTAAAATCGCCTGCAGTTCGTGAGTGCGCTTTTTCTTCGGCGTTCCCGGCCCATTGTAACCAAGGAGACGATAAGACGCGGCAACGAGCTTTTTCTCATTAAGGTGTTGTTCAAGAGCAGCTTTAGCTATTGTGAGAGAAGATTCATTGCGTGGCCCCATCCAAGTATAGCTCAGCACTTTCTGACTGGGAATGTCGCGGATTTCGATTTTTTCTCCGTCCGTTCCTGTTTCACCGACTTCGGTCGATTGATAGAGAAAGGCCATCGAAGCCATGCGCATGGATTTCTCAGACTTTTCCATCGTCATTTCGACTGGCGCAGTCATCGGGATTTCTTTTCTCTTAATGTGCTTGAAGAGGCGCCAAAAAGCTCCGGTCGATCCTGTCCCATCAGTAAATGCAGCCCGATAGGGTGGGTACGTTTTCTCGGAAACTTCGTTATAGGGTCCAGGCTTGGGCCAGCCTTTTGGGAGTGATGCTTCTGAACGGTATGCGGGAGACTTTTCATCATCTGCAAGAGTGCATGAAGAAGTCAGCAAAATGAGAGGCAACAGAAGTAGTTTCATTCCACAAGTGAGCATAATTCACCGTAAGCACAAGCTGAAGTTTCATCGCCGTGCGCCGTGATGCCTATGAAAAATGATCTCGAAAAGGAGCGAGGTCATTTTTCATCGACCTCACACGCCTCAAAATGCCCCCACCCTCCTCGCAATTCTCCTCCAGATGATGTGAGGCTCCCAATACGGGTGAGAAGGGGAAATTCTTTTGGCCAACTCGATTGCAACTGCTTCGCAGACTGCGAAGGTACGGCAAAAAGCAGCTCAAAGTCTTCCCCATCTCCGAGCGCTTGCGCAATGGAACACCCTCGATTCCGGGGAATGGCCGCACGATCTAGCTCAAAACCACAACCACTGGCAGCAGCTAATCGGGGGAGGTCGCGCGCTAGACCATCAGAAAGATCCATCATGGCGGTGAGACTGAAATGTTCCACTAACCAACGCGCCTCTTTGATTCGAGGAAGAAAGGTCAAATGCCACCCCGCAAGCGAACCTCCCAGTCTCCCGGTGACAAAAAGAGCATCCCCAGGCTCTCCTCCAGAACGAAGAACAATCTGACTGCGAGCAACCTCTCCTCTCCCTGCCACTGAGATCACTTTAGCGCTCCCCTCGGGCACCGCCGTAGTCTCTCCTCCCACAATGGAAACGCCAAAGGTAGATGCACAACGGCTCATCCCCTGATAGAGCTCGTCCACCCAATTCACCGGCGTTTTTCCGGGAATCGCCAGAGTCACGAGCAATTCCTTACCCTCTCCCCCCATTGAGGCGAAATCACTCAGCACTCGACCCGTCGCTTTCCAGCCGACCTTCTGCGCAGAAGTTTCTGCTAGAAAATGAACCCCTTCCACGACCGCATCTGTTTTAAGAAGGCTGAGCACTTGGCTCTTTTCCGTCCCAGTCTCAACTACGGCACAATCATCTCCCGGCCCTGTTAAGACATGAACCTCTTGCCCGAGATTTTTGCAGATTCTTTGAATCAAGGCATCTTCACCTAACTCTTGCACCGTTTTCATCAGATCAACGAAAGACCTCCATGTTCAGAAAAACGTAAAACCAACAGATCGGTGATCATTAAGCCATTAAAAACCATATGGCAAAGAATCGGAGCCCAAATAGAACCCGTATGCTCATAAACCAGTACCATCATGATCCCAAAGAGAAAGAGAATCGGTAGCACCATGAGATTCATATGCACCACAGCAAAAAAAGCAGCCGAAAAGAGAGTCGCAAAACCTCGCTCGGTGAAACGTTTCACAACCGGATAGACATAACCTCGAAAAATGAATTCCTCAGCCACCGGAGCAGAAATCACTGAGACCACGATCAGCGCCACAATCATCTTTCGATCGGTGGTTTGAGCCAACATCTTAATGGAAGATTGCGCCTCCCCTCCCAGACTCTCAACCCAGCTCTGCCAACCAATGTATTGCAATAAATAAACCCCACCTCCGACGAGCACGAGGAAAAGGGGCACAATCCAAAACGCCTGACTCGGGCGAGCCCAAGACAATCCGAAAAATTCTCTTAATCTGACCCGCCAAAACAGCAAAGCCGGAATGATCACAGCCAACGAAAGAAATAACAGAGCCCCCGAGAGAGTGCTCGAGACTGTCACTGCGGGCATCGTTTTTCCAAGGTAGGATCCGTTCTCCTTCCAGATATGAATCACGACGTAGAGAAGCCCACCAAGCCCCAGGAGATCATAGAGCTGTAAACCTGAGGTGGACACATTACCGCCATAGTTCCATCCGCTTTCCGGCAATCTCGCACGAATCCACGAATAAAACGGTAAAGCGATCCCAAAGAAAGCGACAATGATGAGCAGGAGCACATCGCCCAAAATCTTATGCTCCGCAACACTCACCGCACGAGCATCTATGTTTAGCTCCTATTTTCCAACCTCGAATCAGAGTTTTTATGATCGAAATACCCCCCTTTCGAAGCGATGAAGGTCACTATTTCATCGATCGTTAAAGGCCCCGTTATTCCGTCAGGCTTACCTCCCACCTGTGAGACCTTCGTCCGCGTCACGGAAATTGGAGCGAGAGCTTTTAGGAAAACACCACAACATCGCGCAGAATCCCATCGCGACGAGGTGAATAGAAAAGATCGAAAGCGGGAAATCAAAGCAGCTATGCAAGCCAACCATCACCAAAGCAACACATAAGGCCTTGATCATGATCTGATCACTCACGGCGTGATCTCCTTTCCATAATAGAAAGATCCCGCGCACCACAGCTCCTCCCCCGATGAAGAACCAGCAGGCCGTTCCTAAATATCCCCACTCCACCAAAGTCTGAAGAGGATCACAGTGGCCAAAATCTGACCGACCGACCACGGAGTCTTTTTCCAAGTAAAAAATCATCAACTGCCCAAAAGAACCCGGACCAAATCCGTGCCATGACGCTTCATCTGGAATCGTCACCAATTTCCACATCATTTCCATCAACTCAAGACGCCCCTCGATCGTATAAGAACGCCCATCCTTTTCGATCGCTCCCAAAAAGGTATCGACTCGGGTAATCAGAAAATTCGCGCCAGAGATCGCAAAAAAGACAAAGATGAAAAGAACAGCTCCTACCGTAGCCTTCTTTTCCAAAGACATCGCAGACATGACTTCCCATACCTCCTTCAATAAGGTGACGAGCTGCTTCCGAGTCCAAAGGATGAAGATGATCATCTGCGCTAAAAACAGGATGATACCCGCCTTAGAAGCAGTAAAGATGACCCCCAACACACAAAGGCCAGCGCAAATCGCCCAGAAAGAAGCCCAATTCGGCTTTCTTTTGCGCCACGCCGCGATTGCTAATGCAACTGCAATTAGCATCGTCAAATTCATAAAGCTCCCCGCATTCGCACCATACACGAAGGGGGCAAAAAATGTCTTTGGTTTATTGAGGCTCTCCACCGCCCACACGGAATCAATTCCCATTATCCGGTGACCCATCCCAACCAGCGCGACGCAAGCACCTAATATGGCAAAACATCCGATGATCCATTTCCACGACTGTCCCTCGATGCTCCGCCCGATCATGAAGACAAAGCAGATGAGTGCCAATAACTCGTAGCTATAACCCAACGATGTCCGATAAGCAAAAGACCCCGGTGCAGCTTCCCAAAAGCGATCATGGTTCACATGCAGAACCCACTCCCCCATCCGCACATCATATTTCGCATTGAAGGTCATAAAGAGCGACCAACAGAGCAAAATCAAAAGAGGAACCAGCAAATACAGATTCACCCGAGGCATCCATCTTCTCCCGGGAAGAAAGGCGATTCCCACCATCGCGGATAGGCCGATCAAAATTCGCGCTTTCTCTCGGTATTGGCTTGAGGGAGATCCGTAACCTCCTTGTGCAGAACCAAATGCGGCTACGGCATAAGCTGTGACTATCGCAAAGAGAATCAGAAAGAACGTTTCCCTAGGTTGTAATTTACCATGCATTGCTACCGAAAAAAAATGCCGCTAGTTATACAACCCAGCGGCTATTATATGATAAGCCACTCATCTCTGAGTGGCTTAAAAAAATATCACAATAGTGATTAACGATTTCGATTCAAAATTGTTTGATTTTGAACCCAACCACCGTTGCGCCAATCATTACACATGCAGTCACGCAGGAAGCGACGCACGTCGAAAAGCTGAACCCCATTGCTGATGTCATTACGAGCATTCGCCGCATAGGCTGGGTAGTAACAAGTCGCGTACTCTAAGAGAGTAGGGAGATCCCAGCTATCGAAGGGGCATGTCTGACTGGCTGAGCCATCGAATGCTTCTACTGGAGGAGGACAATTTCCTTCACATGCCGCAGCCTGCACGTTTGCAGTGAAGCCGAACATTACGAAGAGAATTGAGAACAAATGTAATTTCATAATTTTATTGTGTATAGGGGGGGTAATTTTTGAGGATTTGGAAAATGACACGATTCAGTTTAGTTTGGGAAACCGAATTTTCGCGCCACGGGTAATTAGTCTCATCAAATTTAATTGTCAAAAAATTTAGCACTGTTTTGAGATCATTTTTTTACCAAAAAAAAATGGAATAAATTTTCAGTAAGCTTAATCGACTTTCAAACCCATAATTTAAAAGATCAATTTATGGAATGACAACCTATTGCATGCAATGGATCATATCGATCCAAAGCCATGACATTCATCACCCCCCCTCCCCCAATTCGCAGATCAATGGCGTCGAAACTGTGGCTCTCCCCCTAGGGCACTCCAAGGTGATTTAATATAAAATGGGAATTGGGTGGCGACGAACTCCTCCCATCACTCTTGATACTTGTCCTTTAAATTTTGCCTTCTGTCCAAAAATCTCACTGATTCGGTAATTAGTTCCTCTCAGCTCTTGCACGAAAAAAATCTTCTCCATTGTCTACCACATATTATGTCTGAAACTGAACTCATGCCCTGGGAAAAAATTGGTCCCAAGTTCAAAAAATCTTATAAACGGGCAGGAATGCTCATCGAGCTCGACCGCTGCATTGGCTGCCACTCTTGCTCCGTTTCCTGTAAAACCGAAAATGAAGTTCCCCTTGGGAACTTCCGCATGCGCGTCCGCTATCTCGAACAGCCGGACAATAAGCAAATCAGCTTCACCCCCCTCATCTGCATGCACTGTGTTGATGCTCCCTGCTTAAAGGCATGCCCTTCTAAAGCCATTCGCAAGCAAGATGATGGTCGGATTTACATCGATGAATCACGCTGTGACCTCGAAAAAGAATGCGTCGAAGCCTGCCCGTATGGCGCCATCTCCATCAACGTAGAAAAGGAAGTCGCCGAAAAATGTGATTTCTGCCAGCACCGCACCGATGTCGGCCTAGAGCCTGCCTGTGTTGATAACTGCCCCACCGATGCTCTCGTCTTCGGAGATCTTGATGACCCGGAATCAAAAATTTCCAAACTGGCCGCCAAACGAAAAGCCAAGCCCTGGAAACCAGAAGCCAAAACAAACCCCAGTGTCCTCTATGTGAAGCATGAGAAATGGATGGAATCCAAGGTCAATACCGGCGTCCAACTCGATCCCAAGGACCAAGACATCACTTACGAACAAAACAATCTAGGAAAGTAAATCACCCGAACAATTCACTCCTCTCCTTCCTGATTACCTCGTTCTCTGACCGCTCTAAAAACATTTTCTTATCATGTCCGATCTCACCCGTCGCCATCTTCTCAAACTCGGCTCTACCCTTCTCGCAGGAGCCTTCACCCCACTCAACGTCTCCGCCAAAACCAGTGAAATCAACTGGGGAAAACTCGGCCGCCTTGACTACACCAAAGCCAAAGCCACCCCCACCATCTGCTTCGCCTGCACCAACCACTGCGGCGTCATCGGATGGGAGCAGGATGGCATCGTTCGCAAGATCGAGGGCAACCCCCTCGACCCGAATTCTCAGGGCAACATTTGCTCCAAGGCTCAGGGCATGATCTCCTACACCTACTACCCGGAGCGCATTCTCTATCCATTACGCCGGGTCGGAAAACGAGGCGAAGGAAAATGGAAACGCATCACCTGGGATGAAGCCTACGATGAACTCGCGGCAAAACTCAGACCTCTACGTGAAAATGGCACTCCCGAGGAATTCGTCTTCCACTACGGGCGTGACAAGACCAAAGGCGTCACCAAGCACTTTACGAATGCCTTTGGCACTCCCCATCGGCTCAATCGACGCTCCATCTGCTCCTCTAACCGACGCGCCCCTCTCATGTCCTTCTACGGACGGGACTTCGAATGGGAAACCCAAGACCTCGAAAATACTAAATACTGTGTCAACTTCGGCGGTAACCCCTACGAAGCCTATCAAGGAGGCCTCTTCATGGTGCATCGCCTGCAAAGAGCCCGCGTCGAAAAAGGCGCCAAACTCGTCACCTTTGAAGTCCGCCCCTCGAATACCGCCTCAAAATCGGATGAGTTCCACACCCTCATGCCGGGAACTGACGGGGCAGTCGCTGGAGCCATGATCCACACCATTCTTAAGGAAAACCTCCAAGACGAAAAATTCTGGAACCGCTGGTCGAACTACTCACTCGAAGACCTCCGGAAACAAGTCAAAGATTACACCCCCGAATGGGCAGAACAAAAATCAGGGGTCAAAGCCTCCGATATTAAGCGCATCGCCATCGAGTTTGCCAAAGCCGCCCCTGCTTGCTGCAC
This sequence comes from uncultured Verrucomicrobiales bacterium, assembly GCA_937930235.1. GTDB lineage: Bacteria > Verrucomicrobiota > Verrucomicrobiia > Verrucomicrobiales > Akkermansiaceae > SW10. Next base: position 7,295 of record CALGLJ010000038.1, read on the forward strand.
CATGTCGAATCGTGGAAGCGCCAAACACTATAATGGCATGCAGGCAGACCGCCTCATTCGCACCCTCGATGTCCTCGTGGGCAACGTCGGCAAGCCCGGCGGATACTGCCTTTCTTCCCTTCGCGGATGGTCCGGCCACTACGGCCAAGAAGGCCTCCCCAAGCTCAAACTCCCCGAGCCCAAAGCCTCCTCCCCAAAACCATGGGGCCTTGGCGAAGGCTTCAACGAAACCGCCTTTAAGAAACTCCCCAAAGAGATTCAGGACCGCGTGAACAACTTCCCCGACAAGTGGAGGAAAAAATACTTCGGCGAACTCGCCACTCCCTCAGAATACCCCCTTTCCTGGCACTGGTATTCCATGCGCGTCGGCCAACTTGTCTATCCCTATATCCAAGAAGGCCGCCAAAAGGTCAGCGTCTACATGTCCTTCACCCTCGGAGCCTCCTTTGGCTACCCCGAGGCCAACGTCGTCCGAGAAGTATTGCAGGATGAAAAGCTCATCCCCTTCCATGTCGCCATCGATATCGGCTACGGTGAACAGAGCGCCCTGGCCGACATGATCCTTCCCGAAGCAACCAGCCTCGAACGCTGGGACTATCATTCTACCAACAACTACGGCCTCATCCCCTACACCGGAGTCCGTCAGCCCCTCGTCAAACCGCAAGGCGAATCCAAGACCATGCCTCAAATGTTCCGGGAACTCGCCCACAAAATCGGAGGCGGAATGGAGAAACACTTCACCTACAAAGACGACGAATCATTCTACAAAGATTGGTACAAAAACCTCCCCATGGAATGGGAAGAATTTAAACGTCGAGGAATCTGGCAAGATGCCACCCGAGAAAAAGACTACGAACTCTACGAACGCCCGCTCACCGAGGCAGAGCTCAAAGACGCCTCGGTCCCGAAAGGCGAAGGAGAACTCGTCCAAAAAGGCGGTAAAGTCATCGGAATCGTCAAAGATGGTAAACCCGTCCGAGGCTTCCCTACTCCAAACCGTAAAATCAATGTCTTCGACCCCATCTTCGAAGAAGCGGCTAAAGCCGTCGGCCTCCCACTCACTGATGGCAACGCCAGCTCAGCTCCAGTCTTCCATGACGTCCCCGAGCACGTGAACCTCGCAGATGACCATTACATCTTCTCCACCTTCAAGTGGAATGTCCACACTCAGGGCCGCTCCGGCCACTGGAAATACAATGCGGAAATCATTCACACCAACCCCGTCTTCATGCACCCCGATACCGGAAAGGCGCTCGGAGTCAAAGAAGGCGACAGTGTTGAACTCTCCGTCTTCCGTCCGCACGGTCATACCTATCGCGCCAAAGAAGAAGGAATCATGGGAAGCTTTCAGAACCACGTCCGCTTCCTCAAAGGCATGCACCCTAAAGTCGTCATGTGTTCCCACCACGTCGGCCACTTTGAGCACGGCATCGTTGGAAAATCTGACACCAAAGAATCGTTACCAAAAGCTGCTAAAACTCCATCTCTCGTAGATCAAGATTTAAAAGGCGGAGTGTGGTGGTCCAAGAAAAATGGCGGCATCGGCGGCGGAGTCCACATCAACGACGCCCTCCCGATCAACCCCGCCCCCCTCATTGGAGGCCAGAACTGGTACGATAATGTCTGTAAAATCGAGAAAGTTTAGCGCTCGTTAGATTTTATCATTTTTGATCAAAGCTTGGGGTCACTCCTCCGTGACCCTCGGTTTTTAAAAATCCAGAATGAAAGTAAAAGACAGGAAGTCGTTGATTCTCATAGACTGCTTCCCATGACTTCTTTTCAAAATCTCATTCGCTTCTTTCACGACTGCCTTCGCGAAGAACGAAGTCGTGCCGGGATTATCAATCTCTATGCCACCAAGATTCTGCGCCGAAGATTGATCCAAGGCACGGAAACTGTGACCGAACACCAATTCACCTCTCTCGATCTTCCCCCTTCGATCAAGGAACCTTTCATCAAAAACACCCTTCTACGGGGACACGGCACTGAACTCCTTTACACCACCCTTCCCATCACCGGAATCTATCAGGGTAAGGAAATCTGCTGCCCCCTTCTCCTTTACCCGATTTCCATTCAAGGGAATGACCTGAACGTTGAGCTTCCAGAGCTACGTCTCAATCCAGCAGTCACTTCGCTTTTCAATCTCTCAGCCTCCACCATCGACGAACTTCTCGAGCTAATCCCAGAAGGGATTCTTGGACCAGTCTCACCTATTCTTTTGGCCAAAGTTCTTAAAAAATCGGTCCCTGAACTCCAAATCTCCGCACTCAACCAATTTCCCAAGTTGCGCAACTCCAGCAGCATCCGTGCGGAAATCCAGAAAAACAATCTACAAATCCTCCCAGCGTCCGCAATTATTCTGGCTGAACGAACTGGAAATGCAACGGGGCTTTTACAAGAGCTGGAACAGCTTTCTACCATGAGAGAGAGCCACTTTTCACCACCTCTGCTCAAACTCCTCGGCAAGGAATTTCCAAAAGATAAAACCCGAACTGCTCAGGCAAAACCAGAGTCTATTCCGACCCTGCTTTCGTCGACTCAACTGGATATGATCCATGCCATTTATGACTCTCCACTGAGCGTTTGCCAAGGACCTCCCGGAACCGGAAAAACATTTTCCCTCGCAGCTGCAGCTGCGGAACAGATTCTCCGGGGACAATCTGTTCTCATCACATGCCGGTCCAATGAAGCTGCCGATGTCTTCTATCATAAACTGACTGAATTGATCCCACGCTCTCAAATGATCGTTCGCGCCGGACGTAAGAAACATCTACGCTCGCTCAGACAAAAAGTAGATCGCTTGCTCTCCAAGAAAACTGAAGCGACATCCCATTTTGTTGACTCCGGATTATCAGAAATCGCTGAACAAATCCACCGCATCGAGATTCAGATTCAGAGTGAAATCAAAAACTGCCTCGTTACCGGAAAACTCTTTCAATCTCCTCCAACAGCTTGGTGGGCTAAATTACGAAAGTGGGTTCAAGTAAAGCAGCTCAAATTTAAACCTCTCCTCGCAGAAGCCTGCACCTCATTCTATGAGCTGCATAACACTCGGCTCAAAAAAGCACGCTCTTATAACCAAAACCTTCACACCGCGAACCTTCACCGCGCCTTACAAAACCCAAAAACAATTGAGGCACTGAAAATTTACCGCAAAGCTCTCAAGCGGAACTATGCGGCAGACCAGGAAAAGGAACTTCAATCACTCGACCCCTCTGCTCTCTTCCAAATCTTCCCCGTCTGGATCACGACGACAGATGACCTTCACCGTGTCCTTCCTTTCAAAAGCGCTCTCTTTGATCTCGCAATCATTGATGAAGCCACGCAATGCGATCTTTCCTCTACCCTTCCGCTTCTCTTCCGGGCGAAACGCGCACTGATCTCAGGAGATCCAAAACAACTCCGACACCTCACCTTCATCTCCAACGAAAAACACGAACAACTGGCAAAAAAGCATAAACTCACCCCCCTTGATGTTGAAAGATTTCACTACCGTAAGGTCTCACTCATTGATCGCGCCATTGATCAAACTGTTGGCACCCCCTCTTTTTCCTTCTTAGACGAGCACTTCCGCTCTCTCCCTGATTTGATTCGATTCAGCAACGAACACTTCTACGGAAATACACTTCATCTAATGCGAGAAACGGAAACCCTCACCTCAAGGCCACAAGCACTCACCTTCACCAAAGTGAAGGGGATCCGGGATCAAAACGGAGTAAATCTCCAGGAAATTCAACAAGCTATCGAAATTTGCCAATCGTTAGAGACAAACACTTCAATAGGATTCATTTCTCCCTTCCGCGCGCAAGTCGATGCCTTTCTCAATACCCTTCAAAATCAGGTATCTCCTGAAAAACTCAACGAACTTATTACCCAACATCGTCTAATCGCAGGTACCAGCTATTCATTTCAAGGAGATGAACGAGATCACATCATCCTCTCACTTGCTCTGGACGATAACACCTCCGAGGGTGCAAGACGTTTTGCAGAGCGGGAAGATGTTTTCAACGTTGCCATCACACGCGGACGGGAACGCATGAACGTCCTTCACTCATTTACCCCTCATAAACTCCCGCAAAACTCTCTTATTAAACATTATCTTCAGCAGACTTTCCCCTCCCCTGAAAACACCTCTTTTCGAAAGACCTCTCTCAAAGATCTTTCTTCGACACTCAGCGCCCTTGGGTGGCAACCTTTACCTCAAAAATCACTCGCCGGAATTCCTGTCGACCTTCTTCTAAAGCGCGACACCAAGATCATTGCTCTCGATCTTATTGGAACAGTAGGGGAAGAAGGAAACGCCATTTCTCTCTCAAAAGCGCTCGTCCTGCAACGCTCTGGAGTGGCACTTTACCCCCTACGAATCGAGGAGTGGCAACATCGCAAAAACGAAGTGATCGAATTTTTTAATCACGTCCGTTCGTGAAATGCCTCCTCTGACTCCCTCGGAAAACCAAGATTTGTAACAGTTGTTTGCGAACCCCTTTCAGACTATACGCTGCCCCATGACTCCGGAATCTGCCGTTCAGCAACTCGCCGCAACTCTGCTGGCAAAAGAAATCACTCCTGAAGTCCTCGCGACTCTCCAGCAACCAGGCACTTCGGAAATCCTGAAACAGATCGAACCAAGCTGCGCAGACATTTTAGACCAAGAGTGGACTCCCCAGGCCTTCGAAGATGCTGCCGTCGAATTTTGCCGGCTCTTTGTCCTCAATCCTGCCGTCCCAGCCAGAGCCGCCGCTTACTTTGAAAAAGACGCGCTGGAAATTGCGGGAAAAATCCAGTTCATGTTAGATAACGGATTTCTGGAACTCCCCGAATCTTTCCAAACTCTCGCCCCAGATCATGTCGCGACTCTTCTTCTCATTCAGACGACGATCTCGGGAGACGATGCGGTGCAATTCATCTCAGATAACATCACTCCCTGGGTCCCTCAGTTCGCGACTTCCCTGTTAGAAAAAAGCGAGCATCCGATTTACCGCCTTGTCGCTAAGCTACTCATGAATTAAACGGGTAGCATGAACAATGTGATGAAGAACCTATTCTTTCCTCTTCTCGGTATCTTCCCCTTCACTCTCAAGGCTCAGACTCCAGACTCCGTTCAGCTCTCTCTCATCCCAGATCAGGGAGCGAATATCCTCACCATTACAATTACCGCGCTTGGAGTTTCTGATACTCAGACCAGCCTCATGACGGGTTCGTTAGAGACGAGGTTCAATCTCGATCCCACCACCAGCACGAGCGATGAATTCACCATCATCGGTGCAGATTTGGCCGGAACAGATGCCGATTTCACCCTGAGCGCAGGGATCCTTACCGGCGGGGTAGAAATACGGGGCCTCCGAGCAAGTGCCGAAACAATCACCCCGCCTGGCGAGCTGGATCCTACCACGGGATTCTTCGAGGCGGATCAGCACCTCTTCACTCTGAATCGTGGTTCAATCACCGGAACCGGTGTCGCTTCCTCTCTCGCGCAAAATCTCACCGAGACTCCTTTCAGCTCGACTCTCGAAGGAATGGGAACCGTCATTCTCACTCCATCCGGAGATGACTTCGAAGCCACGGTCACCGTGCCCATCTCGATCACTCAAATCCAACCAATTTTGATCGGGGTGAACGCAACGATTGAAATATCCGGGGAACTCACCGCTCGCGGAATCATCCCCGCGCCCGCGTCGCCTGATCCCTACTTCATATGGGCCACTGAAAATGGAGTCTCTGACCTGCCTGAAAATAGTTTTTCACTCAGCTCTATCCTCCCAAATCGCCTCGTCTATGCCCTGGGCTACAGCGCGGCAGACGTGCCTCCTCAAGTCTTCTCCAACACCCCTGCTGGCGTTCAGCTCATTTCAAATGACAATGGACTCCGAGAAGCGGTTGAAATTCAATTTACAACCAACCTGATGTCTTGGGGGACCGTTACGGAGAGCCAAGTCATCATGGGATCTGCTATTCTTCCTCCAGGATTCACCGGAGAGGTGATCTTGAGCAAGCCAGAGCCGCGAGGTTTCTACCGCCTCATGTCAACCGCACCATCAAATTAAAGATCGATGACAAGCTCCTTAAAGTGAGCTGGTAAATCAACCGTCCTGGAAGCGGTCACAGGCTGACCATCTATGGACATCCCAGACGGATCTTCTAAGATTCCGTGAAGATGCAACCGTGCTCGGGGTGGCTGATGCTCCCCTTCAGTTACCATCGTGAGGGTGACTTTTTCGCCTTCACGTTTTACCATGAAATTGGCTAAGAAATAGTCTCCATCCTGATAGCTGTAGTGATCACCTGAATCTTGATAAAGTTGAGAAGTCACTTCTCCAAGCTGAGCATCCGGGAGGTAAAGGTGCCACTCTTGAGGGTCATTGTTTTGTTCCCAAGACATTTGCCGGACAGGGTCCAGCGGAAGGAGCGCTCCCGCTTTGACAAAGAGGGGCGTCCGATCAAGTGCAGCTTCACAGAACAGCTCTTCCCCACCTTTGAGACATTCATCAGTCCAAAAATTATACCAAGTCCCTTTCGGCAGATACATCCAGCGCCCTTCTGCTCCCGCCTCGGATACGGGGCATGTCAAAAGATGATCTCCCACCCCAAATTCCTCCGCGCGATGGAATGACTCCTGATCAGAATCATCTAAATAAATGAGAGAACGCAAGAAAGGAGCTCCTGTTTCCACATGCTGCCTAAACGTGGTGTAAATATATGGCAGAAGGCGATAGCGCAGTTCGATAAACTTCCGAACAATGGAAGTGTATGGTTCTCCAAATGACCACGGCTCTTGATCCCCATGCTCACCGGAAGAATGCGTCCGACAAAATGGGTGAAAAATCCCCAACTGAATCCAACGGGTATACAGCTCTCCATTTGTCTTTTCCAAAAAACCACCAATATCGGAACCCACAAAAGTATAGCCTGATAAATTCAGGCGCTGACATTGAATATTTGCCAGGCGCAAGTGCTGCCAATTAGAAATATTATCACCCGTCCAAGCAGAAGAATAACGCCAAGCTCCAGCGTAAGCAGAACGCGTGATGACGAAAGGCCTTTTCCCATGATTGTATCTGGCAATCCCATCCCGCGTCGCACGCACCATCTGGGTGCCATACACATTGTGTGCCTTACGATGAGAGCAGGGATGGCCGTCAAAATCATGACGAATATGACGAGGAAAGGTCTTCGAATCATTAAAATCCGCCGGCTCATTCATATCATTCCAAAATCCGTGCACTCCGTCCTTTTGGACCATGTCTTGATAAAGAGTCTCCCACCACTCTCGCACACTCGGCTTCGTGTAATCAGGAAAATGCACTGCACCCGGCCACACCTGACCGGTGTAAATGTCTCCATCCATCTGGCGGCAAAAATGATCTCCCGCAATCCCCTCATCATACACCGAGTAACCTGGGTCCACCTTGATCCCGGGGTCAATCATCGCCACGGTCTTAAATCCCTGTTCATGAATCTCATGAATCATTTGAGGGGGATCTGGAAATGCTTCCCGATTCCAAGTAAAACAGCGATAGCCATCCATGTAATCGATATCCAGATAGAGAGCATCACATGGAATGCGGTGCTTCACAAAGTGATGCGCCAAATTCCGATATTCTTCCTCGGTCCGATACGACCATTTGCATTGATGATACCCCAGAGCCCATAATGGCGGGAGTTCAGGAGTCCCGGTAAGCTGCGCAAATCGCTTGACCACATCTGCGATACGTGGCCCCGCAATGAAGTAAAAATTCATCTGCCCACCCTGAGCCCAAAAAGAACTCACTTCGCTCCGCTCTTTCCCAAAATCAAAAAAGCTGCGATGCGTATTATCAAAGAAAATCCCATACGCCTGCCCATGATGATAGCCGATAAAGAATGGAATATTCTTATAAAGAGGATCTGTATCAGCTCCATAAGCATACGTGTCTGAACCCCACATCTGCATTCGCTCTCCCCTCAGATCCGGCATACAAGATTTATCCCCTAGCCCATAAAAACGCTCACTCGGCTGAATCCGACGGGAATACTTCACAATGTTCCCCCCATAAGTGCGATTCGGCTCCCAGTGAAAACCCTTCTCCCCCTCGCTCAGCACGTGCCCCTCAGCGTCCATAATGCGCGCCAGCAGTGTCTTACGATCCAGATGCACCGTCAGGGCCGGAGTCTTGATTTGCAGAGCCTTTTCATCTTCCGTCCAATCAAAATCTGGGCGATTTTTGAAATGCTCCGGCAAAGCGGCGTATGAAAAGTCATCCCCTAAATGCCCATCGGGAGCGAAGCGAAAATGAAGAATTTCTGCACTCAGCGCTTGCAGCCTTAACCGGACCGAATTCTCACAAGCGACGACTACCTCTGAACCAGAAATGGTATGCTCCACGATATTCATCGGGAAAAGCTCATGGGACTCGGAGGCGCGCCCCGTTTCCATGTAATTTTCTTTCTCGAAACCTTGCTCTTTCTCTTTAGAAGTGTTGTCCATAGTGCGCTATCGGTGACGTAGCATTCGTGATGCCAGAGTCTAGTGCTTTGTCATCGTTAATAATAGGAGAAACCAGCAGCCTCTCCAATTCCTAGCGATCGCACCGCATGAGTACGAAACATCCGTCCATTGAATCATTAAGATGATATACTTCCTTGCTGGCATGGCCCATGCTACCTTCACTTCGCAAAAGGACCTCGTAGACTGATGAAAGTATTAATGCTCGGATGGGAGTTCCCACCTTTAATCAATGGAGGTCTCGGAATTGCCTGCTTGGGCCTCAGCCGCGCCATGTCTCAGAAGCTTGAACTCAGCTTCATCATTCCCAAAATTGATCCAGAATACTTCGTTGATCGGCTCGAACTGATCGGACTGAATCACCTCGAAAGCCAGTCCTTTGATCGCCTGAGACTTGAGAAGAATCTCGCAACATTTGGAGAAGTGAATTGGGTCGAAGGCTCACTCGTAGGAGGACTCCAACCCTACGGTTCAGCCAAACCACAAGAGCACACCAACTACTCCGAATACCGGGCCTGGGTTCAGGAAAAAATTTCACACTTACCAAAACATGGGAAGCTCACGCAGAAGCTCGAAGCACAAGGACTGGCGGAAAAACTCACCATGTTTCGCGAAGACTCTCTCTACGGAGACGACGTAGGCGATAAGGTCTGGTCCTACGGTCAAGTGGCCGCATCTATCGCCGAAGAACGCGACTTTGACCTCATTCACGCACACGATTGGATGACCTTCATCGCGGGGATGGAAATCAAACGCCGGACCGGAAAGCCCCTCGTCCTCCACGTCCACTCATTAAACTATGATCGGGGAGGGCCGGACAGCTATGGCTGGATCTACGATATCGAAAAAGAAGCCATGGAAATGGCCGACCTTGTCATTCCCGTAAGCCAATACACCGGGACCATCTGCACCGGGCATTACGGCATTGATCCCGCAAAGGTTCACTTCGTCCACAATGGAGCGGACCCAGTCACGACCTATCGTTCCGAGAGCCCATTTAAAAAAGGACTCGTCCTTTTTCTTGGCCGTCTCACCGGACAGAAAGGACCGGAATTCTTCCTCGAAATCGCCGCCAAGGTACTGGAGAAAAACCCTCACGTCTTCTTTGTCATGGCCGGCACCGGAGAGCAGATGCGCAAACTCATCGAATACGGTGCGTATCGCAATGTGGGCGACCGCCTGCACTTCACAGGCTTTCTCAACAAAGAAAAAGTCAACAAACTCCTCTCCATGACCGATGTCTATTGCATGCCATCCGTCAGTGAACCCTTCGGCCTTTCAGCCATCGAAGCCGCTCAGTTCGGCATCCCGGCCGTCATCTCAAAACAATCCGGAGTCTCAGAAGTCCTCACCCGCGCGCGCAAAGCCGACTACTGGGATATCGACCTCATGGCAGAGCACATTCACGAACTCCTCACCAACCCCGAAGCCCGTGAAGAAGCCATCCGAATTTCATTAGAAGATCAAAAAAATTGCACCTGGGAAGTTGCCGCGCAAAAAGTGATCTCCCTCTATCATAAACATCTTTCCCTTTGATCGAGCCATGCCTTCTCAAAAAATCCCAAAAATTTGCCTTTTCTTTGAAGCGCATCAGCCAAATCGGCTCAAACCTTACAGCTTCTTTCACATCGGCAACGACCCCTTTTACGAAGACGATCAACTCAATCAGGACATTCTCAATCAAGTCAGCGAAAACTGCTATCTCCCAGCAAATCAACTCTTCACAAAACTGATCGAAGAAAGCGAGGGAGACTTCTGCTTCTCCATGAGCTTGAGCGGAGTCCTCATCGAGCAACTCGAACACCACCGGCCAGATGTCCTTCAGAGTTTTCAAAAACTACACGCCACTGGCGGAGTCGAACTTCTTGGAGAAACCTACCATCACTCGATGGATTTCCAACTGAGCCCGGTCGAATTCGCCCGACAGGTCAAACTCCATGAAGCTAAAATCCAGGAACACTTTGGAGTCACCCCCACATCCTACCGCCACAGTGAAATGGTCTACTACAACGAGCTTGCCAAATTCGTCGGCCAAATGGGTTACAAAATCATGCTCGCAGAAGGAGTTCCACACATCCTAGGAGGGCGCTCTCCCAACCATCTTTATCGCTCCCCCACCGTGAAATCGATGAAAGTCCTGCCTCGGCACTCATCACTTTCAGACGACCTCTCACACCGCTTTCCTCATAAATCATGGGAAGGATACCCTCTCACGCCAGACAAATACGCCTCATGGTGCGCCGACAGTGGTGGACAAATTCTTAACCTCTTCATGGACTACGAATCCATCGGGGAACGCATTCCAGCAGCTTCAGGGATTTTCGAATTTTGGGAACAATTCCCCACCGCCTGGAAAAAACGAAAAGGACAATTCTCTCAAGTGAACGAACTCACTCGCCACCATTCTAAAGGCATCTACGATTGCCACACGCCTACCTCTTGGGCCGGTGAAGAAAAAGACCTTTCACCTTGGCGAGGAAACGAAATGCAACGGGAAGCTCGTCAAAAAATTCTCCTGATGGAAGACGCCATCAAAGAGCGTAACGACCCCGAACTCCTTCACCAATGGGCTAAAATGCACACCAGTGACCATTTTCACTTCATGAGCACCAAAGAAGAAACAGCAGGAAAAACACCCCATGACTTGCGCCCCTACGACACTCCCTACGATGCCTACATCTTTTTCATGAACGCTCTTTCTGACCTCCAATTGAGACTCGAATCTCGCGGCCCCGTCAACGCAGGCAAATCATAGAGAAACCAGCGGACTTCCTGATTCTCAGCTATCACCCCGCACAAAGCGAGAGGCCGCCTCCGGAAACCTGCTTTCGATCAGAAAATGGCTTCAGATTTTTTCAGAAATGAGGTTTTCGGAGATGCCCTATAACAAAGATAACCCCTCCCGCCCCCAACAACTAGGGCGAGAAGAGCTATCAGTCATAGAGCCGTCGATTTTTATAAAAAATCAAATTCGGTTCTCATATGAGAGAGCGACACTCACTTGCTCTTCAATTTATTTTTAACTATTTTCATTTCACCATCTCGGGAAAAATTTCAATAAAGTTAAATAAATATTAATTAAAGGCAGAACAGCATAATTCAGACCCCTCGCAATAAAGCAACAAAAAATTCAAAATCAGTGACTTACAAAGAATCAAGAGGATTAAAATGATCTTTATAATCAGATTAAACCACATAAGGGAAGCGCCAATCTCACAACTTAAGACATATGATAAATCCCGAGAATCAATTGAGTCCATCACCAGTCCACGGCACTCTCTAACAAGAAGACGAAGAGGCATTTTCACGCAAAGCCGAATCATTTTTAAAAAAGAAGACAAGCCCAGCCCGCTACTCACGTAGTATAAAACGAATGAAGTTGTTACCGTCCCTTCTTGCTCTTGCCATTAGCACGGCTCTTCCTGCACCAGCTGCAGACTTTGATCTCGTGGGGAGAGAAATGGCACGACTTCTCCAAAATGGCCACTACGCTCGCCTCCCATTTAATGACAAATTGGGATCTCGCATCTTTGACGATTATCTAAACGATCTCGACCCCGAGCACCTCTACTTCACCGCAGGAGACATCTCTGACCTCTCACGCAAATACCGCCGAAAGCTCCACATCGCTCTCCTCAACGGCCAAGCAATGGAAATGGCACAAGACATCTACACCCTCTATCAAACCAGAGTGCGTGAACGTGTCCTCGCCGCCCAAAAACTACTCAAAGAAAATCAATGGACCTTTGATGGAGAACGCACCGTTCCTCGTGATCGCAAGGACATCCCATGGCCCATCAGCGATGCAGAAGCCCAAGCTCAATGGCGCCTTGAGGTAGAGCGCGCTCTTCTCGCAGAAATCATCGAACGGGAAGATTCTAAAAATCGGGCCGCCGAACTTAAGCAAGAAGATCCATTCAAAGGACAGCCCACCCCCCAAGAAAAACTTTCAAATCAATACGAACGCATCCTCCAAACCGCAGAAAAAGCGGATGAAGAAGCGATCGCCAATGCCCTCTTTAGCTCCGTCGCCAGAGCTCACGATCCACATACCGAATACCTTTCTGCTCGTGAAACGGATCAATTTTTTGCCGACATGTCCAACCAACTGGTCGGTATCGGCGCTCACCTCACCTCGGAGTCAGATGGCAGCACTCGTATCACCGGCATCGTCATCGGTGGTCCCGCTGATCGAGATGGTGATCTGATGCCCGATGATCGCATCATCGCCGTAGACCCCCTCGGTACTGGACAGTGGATCGATACCACCTTCCTTCCACTCGACCGCGTCATTGAACACATCAAAGGCAAAGCCAACACCGAAGTCGGCCTCCGGATTCAAGGAGAACAGCCTAAAGAAATCTCCATCCAACGAGGACTCGTCAAAATGCAAGCGGACCTCGTATCCTCAAAAATTTTCACCTTTCATGATGAAAATTCCAAACTCGGCTACCTCAAGGTCCCTGAATTTTACTACGATCCTGAAAATCGATCTCGTAACGTATCCGTAAATGTTGAGAAAACCCTCCGACGCATGAACAAGGAAGCCGTCGATGGATTAATCATCGATATGCGTAACAATGGCGGAGGATCGCTCTCCGAAGTGAGCCGCATGGTTGGCTTATTCATTGGTCGAGGACCAGTCGTCCAAGTCAAATCGAACAACGGACAAATCATTTCATTAGGAGAAAAGAATTATCGTAAGCCGATATTCACCAAACCAGTCATCCTTCTCACGAACCGCTTGAGCGCCTCGGCCACCGAAATCTTTGCTGCCGCCATGCAGGACTACCAGCGTGCCGTTGTCGTCGGCTCGTCATTCACTTATGGAAAAGGCACCGTCCAAACCCCTCAAAAAATCTCTAACTTTATGCCCTTTCTCGCGGATCGGGAACGAGCAGGCCAGCTAAAATACACCATCCAAAAATACTACCGTCCTTCTGGCGGCTCCGTCCAACTCCGGGGAGTCATCCCCGACATCATTCTCCCTTCCGTCCGAGATCATTCCGAAATTGGAGAACAATTTGAAAGACACGCCCTTCCCTACGACACCATTCGCAAAGCAAAAGGCTTCCGCCCCACCAAAAATCAACACCTCTTTCTCCCCGCACTCCAAAGCCAAAGCGCCACCCGAATCGCCGCCTCTCAAGACTTCACTTACATCCAGGAAGACCTCATTCGCATTCAAAAACTCAAAGAAGAAAATCAACTTTCCCTCAACCGCGAAACACGCCGCGCCGAACTCCTCGAACGAGAAACCCGCCGTAAAATGCGTCATGCCGAAATGCGCCAGCGCTTTGCCACCATTGAAAAAGCAGACCAAAAACGATTCACCACGCTCCGCCTCTCACTCGCTGACCTGAAAACAAAATCTCTCCCCGTCTTTGATCCCGAAGCAGAAAAAAATCGCTTCATCCGCCGTGCCAAAGATCATCCCAATCAACTCGAGAACAGACCTGAATGGCCCAATGACCTCGACTACATCGAACGCGAAGCAATCGCCATTCTTCAAGATCTGATTTCCCTCAAAAAAACAGGACATGTCGTTCACCTGAAAAAAAGCTCCTCCTCTCAGGACTTCACCCCCTCTTCCGAATAAGTGGTGATCCATCCCGAAAAGCGCACGCTATTGAAATGATTTGCCAATCAACCCTCGAAGCTTCTCGCTTTTTTATTTCTGTTTTCTTCACTTTTTGCTCAAGGTGCGTCCTCGCGACATGATTCACCCCACCGCCATTATTTCTAACAACGCCACCATAGGTGATGATTGCGAAATTGGCCCCTACTGCGTGATCGAATCCGATGTCACTCTTGGAGATCGCTGTAAGCTCCACTCTCACGTCGTCATCCACGGAAAAAGTCAAATTGGCGAAGAGAACGAATTCTTCCCCTTTGCCGCCATTGGCACTAAATCACAAGACCTCAAATATGCGGGAGAACCGACCTATTTAGAAATCGGACACCGCAATGTCTTTCGAGAAAATGTCACCATTCATCGTGGAACCGTTGCCGAAATTCCTACTCGCATTGGAGATCACAACCTCTTCTTAGCATACTCTCACGTAGCGCACGACTGTCAGGTTGGGAATCATAACATCCTCTCGAACAACGGCACCCTTGGCGGACACGTCGAACTCGGAGACTACGCCATCGTTTCCGGCCTCGCTGGAGTTCATCAATTTTGCCGAATCGGCGATCATGCCATCGTCGGTGGCATTAGCAAAATCGTCCAAGATGTTCCACCTTTCACTATCGTAGATGGCAACCCCGCCGCCGTTCGAGGAATCAATCAAATCGGCTTACAAAGACGCGACTTCCCACCCGACGCCATCCGAAGCCTCAAAAAAATTTATAAGAAACTCTTCTTAAAAAAAGACGTCAACCTTACCGAAGCCATCGCCCTCCTTCCTGAAGACCTCTGCCAACAGGAATGCGTGCAGAAGCTCCTCACCTTTATTGAACAATCTGATCGCGGAATCATTCGCTAAGGAACCAAAAAATCAACGAAGACAAAAGAGCCGTCGAAGACTGACTGCAAGAGGAGTGACGGAGCGATATTTCCCCTTTGGCTTGGGTGCTTTCGATATCACCGACAAGGTTTGACGCGAGAATTACTTTTCTTCGGCCAAGATTCTTTTTACGCGCTCGGCCTCTTCTTTTCTACTAGACCAGTAGATATTGTGTCGAATTACAACCATGTCCCTATGCTGAAATTTGAAATTTAAATCACGAGGGACTTGAAGACGTTTCACTTCAAATTCGCCGGTCGGACCAAAGCGGAATACATCGATTTTTTTCGGGGAAGCATTTTCACTAAGTCCACCACAGATTTGCAAAGCAGATTTCAATGTGAACGCCTTATCCGAACGAATAACATTGGAGTTCTTTACGGCACCAGAAACAGATACGACGAATCGATTAAGCTTTGCCAAATTTTCTTTTCTAGCAGGCTCTGCCGAAAGAATTTGGGCGAGCATTATCGCAATAACGCAAATTGTGTTCACCATGAAAATTAGAATCGGCCTCACCTTCTTATCCACTTAATCCTTTCTTAGTTTTCCGACTCATCAGCTAGACTTTTTCGAGAGAGTATTCTTGAGCCAAGTGACCAGATTTTCTAGTTCGAAGTCGAATGATGGTTCTTCGTCTTCCGCTTCATCATCATCGATTTCTCGAGTGGCTAAATATCCTTCAATACAGGTTTTGAGTAACTCGGCTACTGGGCCTTGAAATGTGATGTCTGGCTTGAGGTCTGCTGGCCAGTCTTGATGCCAATAAAAGAGGTGGTAACTGCTTTTTTGATCAAACGTAAAATGCAATCCAGATTCATAACTACCGTCATGCATCGAGCCAAACCATTTGTATTCTTTTGAGATCTCATCAAATTGATCTTCTGGTAAACCGCCATTTCCACGACCGAGTTCAGGACGACTATTTCCCCAAGTGTGCCGAATTCCATCCGGAAGCCCAAGACTTTCTAAACGATCATATTCCGTCGATTCTAGCAGAGAAAGGATTCCCTGACAGTCAGGGATGATATATCTGACCGAATCTAAATGCAGCCTACCACCCCCAGTGAAGCCGCCGATTTTCTTGTAAAATTCAATCAGATCGACTGGTAGTTTCGCGTCTGTCTTTTTTTCTAAGGCTTGAATCATTTCGTCTGTCGCAGCCGTGGACTCATCGAAAGCCTTTCCATACTTGTTCAAGTGATCTTCAAGCGATTCGCCACCAGTATCTCCCTCTTCCTCGAGATACTTGTAGTAATCTGTCTGCAGACGAGTTTGTTCTCTATTTTGAGCCGATGCGTAATCTTTGAGATATTCAATTGCTTCATTCATTTCACGTGGTCTTTCTCCTAAATTTTGACATAAAAATCAGTCACACTATCAAGAATTAATTTATGCCTTGCCATAAAAATTTTAGAATCATTCTCGCATCACGAACATCCGACCCCTTCCGCTCAACAACTTCTTCCCCGGCTTCACTCGCATCCGACCCATCTCCTCGCAGTAGCGCTCGGATACCTCCCGCACAAATTCTTCACTCCCTAACACCACCCCTCGGCTCATCGCTCGAATCCGATTCTCCCGCAACTTGAGTCCCTCTT
>CALGLJ010000039.1 GCA_937930235.1 uncultured Verrucomicrobiales bacterium
CGAACTCCACCTCGCATCCCGTCCCTTTCTCGACTGGATGATCGCATACGAACACGCAGTCCTCGCTCGCTTCGGTCACAGCTACCGGGAAGCGAACTACGAGAGATATCGTAAAGTGCCCAAGGCGAAAACATGGCTGCGACCTGAATCAGCCTTATCCTGGCTGCAGTGCTTCCGCCATCACCCAGATCAACTCATCCGCCCGAAAAAATACTCTCGCCAAACTCATGAGTGCTTCCGCTAAACCTTTCGTCGAAAGCCTTCCCCCACTCATCAGCATGCGCCCGATGCTCATGCTCACTGGTTTTCTAGGTGCCGGTAAAACCACCTTACTTCGCTCCATTCTCGATGATCTCACCAGTCGTGGGCACCTCGCAGATGTCATTCTCAATGATCGCGAAAACGCTCGCTTAGATCGTGAAACGCTCCGCGATCATGCTGCTTCCGTGGCAGCTCTCACTGGTTCTTGCGTCTGCTGCGAGGGACTCGATGAACTCTGTGACACCATCCTGAAAACCTCGAAAAGCCAACACGATCTTCTCTTGATCGAGCTCAACGGCACTGCTGATCCTCTTCCCTTGCAAGAGAGTTTCACTTTATTAAAATCCAAATTTCTTCTTCATCCACGCTGGCAAGTCTGTGTCATTGATGCTCGGCACTTTGGGAAACGGCAACATTTTCATGAGTTAGAAAAACTCCAATTGGAAACCGCGAGTCATTATCACCTTTCCCACCTTTCCAGTCTCACTGCGGAAGAGGAGTTCGCCCTGACGAAGACTGTAAAAGCAATCAACTCTCAAGCGAGTCCGACCACATCTTCCATGCTGGCCGAGACTCTCAGCCTTGCCATACGGAATAATCGCCGTCATGCCCTTCCCAGCGCCTCAAAACAGATCGCAGCAACCAATTCCTTCCCGGCCCTCGACAACCAAACTCGCCCACTACCGAAACCTCATCTCCACGACCGTCACCAACTTGCGCACGAGTTTACCGGATGCAACATTGTCTTTCCTGATGCGGTGAAAGTGGAAAATGTCACCACTTGGCTGGAGCAACTCCCCGCATCAGTCATACGCGCCAAAGCCCTCGTGACCCTCGATTCTGATTCTCATCGACGCCACTTATATGAACGTGTGGGGATGAAGGTTTCACCTCGTTCCATCCCTGTGCGCTTCATCGATCAGGTCCCCAGTTCCGGTCTCTTCATTGGCCCCACTCTTGACCCCGATGAAATCCTCAGACTCACGCGCGAGTTTCTTCATCCAAATTGTCATTTCCCAGAATCATAAATGGTCTATCCCATTTTTTAAATTACTGATCTCAACGCAGAGGCTATCGTAAACAGCGAATAACGAATAGCGATGTGTCGGAAATGTCCTCCTCAGATAATCCTGCCTTTGCCTCTGCGAAACTTTGCGATTAACTCCGGCTTCTTACCACAAGTCGATGAAGGAAGAATATCACACCACGCGCTTCAAAACCCCTCCTCTCACAAGAGGAATCCCTCAGAGCTTTTTCATTATCACCGCCTGGAACCCTCTGGGCCAACGTGCCGGCGATGAGGACAATCAAAAAGCCAACGCCTCACTCGAAGCTCGCCTCAAAGACTGCCAGTTATCAAGATTCCCAGTGACAGGATTCTGCCAAGATCATTCTGAAGACGGCTTCGGCATCACCTGTAGCCGTGATGAAGCCATTGCCCTCGGAAAAGAATTTCGCCAAGATGCCATCTATCAAATCAGTAACAATCAGGTCATCCTCGTCGACTGCAAAGAACAAGAAGCAGACGAACTAGTTGGCGAATGGTCTCAACTTCTCGTTTCTTGACTATGACTCATCCACTCATTCTCGCAGCCGACACCCTCCGGAAGGAACTTCGCGGCCTCACCTTCCCCGCTCCGGTTCACACCACTTACAATCCACTCGAATACGCCTGGGATCGTCACTGCGACTACCTGACTCGATGTGGAAGTGGGAAAAAAGACGTCCTTTTTCTCGGAATGAACCCCGGCCCTTATGGCATGGCTCAAACGGGAATCCCCTTCGGAGAAATCCCACACGTCCGTGACTGGATCAAAATCTCAGGCCCGGTAAACAAGCCTGATCCTGAGCACCAGAAACGCCCGGTGACCGGATTCGAATGTGAACGTTCCGAGGTCTCGGGCCGGAGACTCTGGGGACTATTCGCAGAGCTCTTCGGAACGGCCGAGAACTTCTTCGAGACCCACTTCGTCGCAAACTTCTGCCCTCTCGTATGGATGAAAGATACCGGAGCCAATATCACCCCAGATAAACTCCCAAAAGACTGTATGGCCCCAGTGCAAGACGCCTGCCTAAAACATCTGCGTCAGGTCATCGAAATTCTCGAACCTAAACACCTGATCGGCGTAGGTGCCTTTGCCGAAAAACAGCTCGCGAGCGTGGCGGATGATTCGCACCAGATCGGAAAAATCCTCCACCCCTCACCAGCATCACCCGCCGCAAATCGTGACTTCTCCGGCACCGCGACCAAACAGCTCAAGGCACTAGGACTTTTCTAAAAAAATCTATCGCAGAAGATTCCAAGCACTGACGAGAGCTTTGACTCCAGCCATTTCAATACTCGGATCAACCCCTACGCCCCAGAGAATCCGTCCATCATCATGACGAAGCTGCACATAAGCCGCGGCATCTGAACTCGATCCCCCCCGGACGGCATGGGAGCGATAGTCGGTCAAGGTAAAGTCCTTAAACCCGGAAGTTTCCAAGGCGTTTACAAAAGCGTTAATCGGCCCATTTCCTACTCCCTTGACCGTCATCGATGCCCTCCCCACTTCAATCTCCGCTTCACAGGCCACTTCGCCTCGATTGGCAGTATCATGATCGAGTTCATAATCACTGAACTTCATCCCTCTTGAGACGTTGACAAATTCTTCCAAAAAAACGGCTCCCACCTCTTCCGCTGAAAGCTCTTTCCCTCGTTCATCAGCGAGATCATAAATTCGTTTCCCTACCTGCGGATGCATCGTTTTGGGAAGGTCGAAACCATGTTCCTGATCAAGAATGTAGGCCACTCCTCCTTTTCCGCTTTGTGAATTAATCCGCACAATCGCCTCATAACTCCGCCCGATATCATGTGGATCAATCGTCAAGTAAGGCACTCCCCATAGCTCTGCTTCTTCTCTCTTACGACGGTCGAGACCTTTCTTAATCGCATCTTGATGACTCCCGGAGAAGGCCGTAAAGACAAGCTCTCCCGCATAAGGTTGACGATCCGGCACAGTCATCCGCGTCGTGCGTTCATACACTTCCCGCAGGTGAGAAAGATTGGAAAAATCAAGCCCACTCTCAATGCCGTGGCTATTCATATTCAGCGCTACAATGATGATATCGAGATTCCCTGTCCGCTCTCCATTCCCAAAAAGCGTCCCCTCGACACGATCCGCCCCAGCCATCAGTCCCAGCTCCGTGGCAGCCACACCCGTTCCACGATCATTATGAGTGTGCAGGGAAATAATCACCGCATCGCGTTGCGAAATATGACGACACATCCATTCGATCTGATCCGCATGGACATTCGGAGTGCTCCACTCGACGGTCGCAGGAAGATTCAGAATCATTTTTTTCTCCGGTGTCGGTTCCCAGATCTCCATCACCGCTTCACAACACTCGAGAGCAAAATCGAGCTCGGTATCGGAAAACGATTCCGGAGAATACTGTAAAACGATTTCTGTTTCCGGAACGGAAGGGACCAGCTCTTTCACCACCTTCGCTCCCTCGACCGCAATATCGCGAATGTCCTCACGAGAGGCATCGCCAAAAGTGACACGACGCTGGAGCGTGCTCGTCGAATTATAAATATGCACAATCACACGTGACGCACCCTGAATCGCCTCAAATGTACGTTCAATGAGATGACGACGCGTCTGAACCAAGACCTGAACCGTCACATCTTCTGGAATGCGGTCTTCCTCAATCAGGCGGCGCATAAAGGCAAATTCCGTATCACTCGCTGAAGGGAATCCGATTTCAATTTCCTTAAAGCCGACTTGCACCAGCAGATCAAACATTTCGAGCTTCTCCTCCACACTCATCGGGATTGGGAGAGCCTGATTCCCATCGCGAAGATCAACCGACGCCCAGATTGGTGCGGAATCAATGATACGGTCCGGCCAAGTCCGGTCGGGCAAATCGACGACCGGGAAGGGTCGGTATTTTGAAATGGAATCAGTTTTCATCGTTTTGAGTGGTTAGGCGACATTATTCCTGATCCTCTGAACACAGCTCGCCTAAAAAACTAGGAATCGAGAAATTGGCCAAAGGAAAAAGAGACTCTGCACTAAAGTGCGAGTCGGAAATCAAGAAGGGCCAGCCTGTGGTTCACGTCCGAAATCTTTCTTATTCACTGCCATTTGTCACGCCCCAAATCAGAAGGTTCATCACATTCGCAGCGCGATTGATTCATTCTATTTTGACAACTTCTGCCAATAGCTCCGTCTACGACCTGCGTTCTTCGACAGACCGGAGTCTTGGCTCTTGCAAAAATTTGAGAACCATGCGGATTCGGAAGCACACAAATTCTAAATTTCCTCCACATCTCCAACAAGATCATGCTCTCTCTGACCAGCCAAAGAGATGCGGACATACCATACATCCACATACTCCCGGATCGAGACCATCTCTAAGTGGGCTAATTCCTGGAGAGCTTTTTCATGATGTTGAAACTCGTGAATCGGCTCCCAAGTCTCGCGCGCAGCGAGATGGCGGCGGACCTCTTCTAATGATTCCGCCTTTTCCTGATTGGCTGGGATCTTCGCAGACCATTCGGAAATTCCACGGAAAAACCAACGTGGCGCCAACATCGCATAGACGCGAAGCCCACTTCCAAAAACCAAACCATTTTCCGCCATTTTGCGAGAAATCCTGACGCCTGGGTCCACCGCTTCATGCGTCTGAAAACGTTCCCAGAGAGACTGCTTCTCCAAATCCATCTTCCGATACCCCCATCGCAAAACTAAAATCGCGAAGATCGACATAAAAAGAACCCCTTTCCATGACAAGGTGCCGAAGGCTAATTCCCCCGTCATAATCCCCCAAACACACCAGCCCAAGACCATCAAAATCAGCACGACCGCCAAAGCGCCTCCAAGAAACAAGAGACTACGACATCCACAAAAAAAATTATGCTTTCTCAGCCCCTTTTGGGTAATGATGTGAGACTGCCCCGTTTCCATCGCCACAATTTAGAAAAGGACTCGCCTGATTCAAGTCTGGGCTTCTTTATAAAAAAAATATCCCCGCTCTCCTCGCTTCTCGGCTAAACTGATTCCATCAAGCTGATGATCCGCTGCTTTTCCATTCTCTTCTTCCTCTCATTTCTGAGCCTGGCCCAGGAAGCGCCACGTCCACCCTCCGTTCCAGAGAAGAAGCCCCTCATCGCCGATCCTGCACGCGATTTATTTGATCTCGCCACCCTCTACTATAACGAAGGGCCTTCGGATCCGGCCAACTACCGCTTGGCCGCGAAAAAATTTGACCAATTCCTTCGAGGACACCCCAATCATCCCAAACGTCTCGACGCCTGGTATTTCCTCGCACTCTCATACCAAAAGATCGGCGAAACCAAAGCGGCCCGCAAATGCTTTGAAACAATTGCCCTAGATGGGAAAAGCGGCAAATACCTCACCGGAGCCGCCCTCCAACTCGCCTCCCAAGATTACGAATCAAAAGAATGGAAATCTGCCGCGAAGTGGTTCCGCCTCCTCGCTCGGGAAGCGAAGGAAAAACAAGTCCGTCACGAAGCACTTTACCGCATCTTTCTCTGTTACAACGAGCTCGGCCAGGAAGACCAAATGATCACGGCACTGCGAGCAGTCCTCCGAGAACCTGACATTCAATATGCAGAAAGCGCCCGCCTTTCTCTCGCCCGAATTTACCAAAAAAATGCTCAAGCGCGCAGAGCCTTCCCCCTCTATACGGAACTCGCCTCGTCTAAGAATCAAGAAATCTCAGCAGATGCCACCCTGCAAGCCGCCTTGATCGCTCAGAAAGTCAATGACAAGAAACAAGCCAAGCTTTGGTTTGCCGCAGCCTTCAAACACCCCGGACTCCAAGAATGGCGTGGACAGACTCAACTCACGCTCATGAATTTCGCCTACCAAGATCAGGAGTGGAAAAAAGTCGTCCAATATTATGAGCAAGGAGCATTCAAGCTCGAGCAAAAGCCAGCTCTCCAACGACACATTCTCGCCGCCAAATCATATGACGCGCTCAAGGAGCAAAAAAAAGCGCTCAAGGTGTATGAAGAAATTGATCGCCTCTCCCCGAATTCCGCGAGCGGATTCGAGGCCTCATATCGAGTGCTCACAAAAGCATTCGAAAACAAAAAACAAAACTTCACCAACAAAGCCGAAACCTTTCTTCGCAAGTACGAAAAGAGTCATGCTCAAGATCCCAAGATCCACTCCACACGCCTTCTCTTGGCCGAAAGTTACTACCGGAAGAAACAATATCGCCGTGCCATCGCGCGCTATCGTGGACTGAATTTCGATCTCATCGAACCCGAGAATCAACTCGGAGTTCGCTACCACCTTGCCCGCTCGCTCCTTCAAATCAAAGATCATGAAGGTGCCCTCATCGCCATCGCGACATTTTTAGAAAGACATCCTGAGAGTCAACAAGCCCCCAAACTTCGCCTCCAACGAGCAGAGCTCCTCACTCAACTCAAACGCGATTCCGAAGCACTCCGCGATTACCAACTCCTTCTTGGCACTCAGGATTCAAAAATCAAAAGCCTCGTTCTCCAACGCCTTGCCATCACATATAAAGCGCAGAAAGATTACGAGAAATTCGCGCAAACTCAGCGCGAAATCCTCGCACTCCCAGAGCTTTCTCAAACAATGAAAGCGGCTGCTAAATTCTGGCTCGGATGGAATGACTACCGTCTCAAAAATTATGACACCGCCGTCCCCCTGCTCAACTCTGCCCGCGATCTCAATCCCAAAGAATATCACTCCCAAGCAGGGCCGATGCTCATTCGCTGCGCATACCATCGCGAGGATCTCGCCACCCTCGAAAAAGAAATACTGCTCTTAAAAAAACACGACCGGAAAGCAAAGATCCCCTCCACCATCCAACTCTGGCTTGGAGCGACCTTAGCGAGAAAAAAAGAATATCAACGCGCGTGGCCCCTCCTGAAAAGCGGCATCCAACCGGACAGCAAGCTCATCATGCACCGTCTCCTCACCGAAACGGCATATCAAACTGAGCACTTCCCAGAAGCACTCAAAGCCTCCGAGAACCTCCTCAAAAAAGAAACTCATGCTTATCGAAAAGCCGAAGCGCATTACTGGAAATCACGCGCTCTGACAAAGCTCCGCCGCTTCGATCCCGCACGTGATGCCGCATCAGCCGCTCTTGAGCTTCGACCAGCAGGTGAACTCGACATCGACCTCCGCCTTCACGCTGGAGATATCGAAATGGCAGCCAAACAACCTGCCTCCGCTCTCCGTCACTACCTCATCGTGGAAAGCCTCTACGCTAAAACACCCGAAGATCGGAAGCGAGCCGTTCACAAAGTCATCTCCTGCCTCAAAGCTATCAATACCCCTGATGCCCTGAAAAAATTGCCCGAATTCGAGGCAAAACTCCGATAAAAATCCCTCGAAATTTGTCGTGAAAACACAAACACTCGCCCCCGTCAGATGACCGAAGAAGAACACATTGAGGAGATCATGCAGCGAGTGCGGAAACTTGAGATCCGCGCCCGGCGTTTAGCAAAGGAAAACTTCTCCGGTGATTACCACTCATCCTTCCGGGGCCAGGGACTCGATTTTGATGAATTCCGCGAATACCAACCTGGCGATGAACCACGCTTCATCGACTGGAACGTCTCGGCCCGGATGCAGCAACCGTATATCAGAAAATTTCGCGAAGAACGAGAAATGACCGTCATCATCGCGGTCGATATCTCTGGCTCCACCGACTTCGGATCGAGTTACTTCTCGAAGCGTGAACGTGCTGCCGAACTCACGGCTCTCCTCGGGTTTAGCGCACGATATAATGGGGATAAAGTCGGCCTCTTACTCTTTGCAAAAAAGCCCGTTCTCTATCTCCCTCCAAGCCAAGGAGGAAAGCAGGTGCTACGTGCGGTCCGCGAAGTCCTGATGGCACAGCCTGAGGACCCCGGCACCTCACTCGCCGAAGCATCCCGCTTTTTATCAAAGACGCTTAAACGCAAAGGTCTTGTCTTTCTGATTTCTGATTTCATCGACTGGGGCTTCGAAAAACCCATGGCAACCTTGGCCGCCAAGAATGATCTCATTGCCCTCTCGCTCATCGACCCTATTGAAAAAAAACTCCCCAAGGTCGGAAAAGTCTATCTTCGAGATCCTGAAAGCGGAGATGAAATTCTCGTCAATACCTCGAACTCAAACGTCCGAATGGGATACGAAAAACTCTCGAAACGTTACCGAGAAGGGATGCGTTCTTATTTTAAAAAGCATGGGATTGATCACCTGCAAGTTTCTACGGAAAAAGACTATCTCGCAGACCTTCATGCCCTCTTCCAACGTCGCGCTCATCGCCGCCACTGATTCTCGATTTTTTCCGCCATGCCACCCGAAGAAGCACCTCAAGAATACTCTCTTCCACACGATTTACCCGCTTCCGAAAGCTTTCTCCCGGGGCCTCCTTGGTGGCTTTACGCCTCCATCGGACTAGGGATTTTCCTCGTCATCGCGTTGATCTCATTCTTCCTCATACGGCATTTCCGCAAACCAAAACTCGTCCCTTCACCACCGGAAGATCATATTTCTTTTGCACAAAAGGTGCTCAGCCAGATCAATCAAGAACGCCCCCTCGGCGAAGTGGCCGCAGAATGCTCTCTCACCCTCCGGGGATGTCTTCACCGAATCTACCGAGAACCGGTTCTATTCGAAACCGATGAAGAAATTAAGCTGCGCTCAAACTCTCTGGAAAAAATTTCAGAACCTCTCCGCACGGATCTCATTGAGCTTCTAGAAAAACTTGCAGAACAAAAATATGCTCCCTCGCAAATCAGCCAAGCCAAAGCCGAAGAGTGGATCGAAAAATGCCACGACGCATTCAGGCAGCTAAAAAAATTACTGCATTCACCTTCTTCAGAAAACGAGTCATCACCCCACTAGTGCTCCGGTCTCGCGGAATCAGAGCATTGTTTGAAAGTAAAAAAAGCGCCTCCGGATCCCCGAAGACGCTTTGAGATTTTTTCACCAATCGATTAACCAAAGGTAACGACCTCTTCCTCACTCGGAGGAACAGCGTCACGATCTGGAGAGGCAGAGCCTGAGTCAGATGAAGGTTGATCACCTCCACCAGCTTCGCGGAGAGCGGCACGACGGCTCATTTTCACCCGGCCTTTATCATCGACTCCAATGCATTTTGCCGTGATGATGTCACCTTTTTTACAGACATCTTCCACATTATTCGTGCGACCTTCTGCGAGTTCCGACACATGAACGAGTCCATCCTTCCCTGGAAGCACTTCCATAAAGGCTCCGAAGGTTGTGACATTCATGACTTTACCGGTGTAAGTTTTACCCACTTCCACTTCGGCAAACATCATGTCGATCATGTTCTTGGCCGCGTTGAGACCTTCCATCTTCGCCGCGTAGATATGGACTGTGCCATCGTCTTCAATGTTCACATCAGCACCAGACTCAGCCTGAATTGCTTTAATGTTTTTACCACCAGGTCCGATGAGTTCTCCGATGCGGTCAGCCGGGATCTTCACGGTTTCAATCCTTGGAGCATGCTCAGATAGCTCTCCAGGTCCAGTGATGGATTCGGCCATCTTCGCGAGGACATCGCCACGCCCTTCCAGCGCAAGGTCAATCCCTTCTTCAAGGATGGAAAGAGGAATCCCCGGAAGTTTGAGATCGAGCTGATAGCCAGTCACTCCTTCACTTGTTCCACAGAGCTTAAAGTCCATATCACCATAAAAATCTTCCGATCCGATGATGTCTAAAATCACAACGTGCTTCGTGCGATTTCCATTCGCATCTTCTTCGGTCACCAGACCGGCAGAGATCCCTGCAACAGGGCGAATCATGGGAACCCCTGCATCAAGAAGAGCCATCGTCCCGGCACAAACCGTGGCCATGGAAGTCGAACCATTGGACTCCATCACCTCAGATGAAATACGCATGGAGTACGGGAAATCTTCAACATCGGGAAGCATCGGAGCAATCGAGCGCTCAGCCAGGGCTCCGTGACCGATTTCACGGCGATTCATTCCGCCGAAGCGACCAGTCTCACCCACAGAAAATGGAGGGAAATTGTAGTGCAGGAAGAAGTTCTTTGAATCTTCTCCACCTGCGTAGTTATCGACGTAGAGTTTTTCATCAGCGGGAGCGAGCGTGCAAATCCCGAGAGCCTGAGTCTCACCACGAGAGAAAATCGCAGAACCGTGCACACGTGGCAGGGTGCCAATTTCTCCGTAAAGAGGACGAAGCTCACGAAGCTGGCGGCCATCAGCGCGGACCCCTTTTTCCATGATGCTCACGCGGAATGCTTTTTTCTGAATGTATTCAAACACCTGCTCGATTTCGAATTCCGTAGTCTCAGGGAATTTCTCTAAGATGGCAGCTTCTACTTCGTCACGCAGCGCACCAACTTTCTTCCCACGCTCCACCTTGGATGCGGCGTAAATGGCATCCTCAATCCGATCACCAGCAACGGCATATCCAATCTCAAGAAGATCTTCCTTCGCTACCGTAACCTTATATTCACGTTTAGGTTTACCAGCTAGGCGAACGAGTTCCTCTTGTGCTTCGACGATCTGCGCCACGGCAGCTTGAGCAAAGTGCAGTGACTTTTTAAATTCCACATCAGGAATCTCATCGGCTGCGCCTTCGATCATGATCACGTCTGTCTTATTACCGACATAGATCAAATCGAGGTCAGAATCTTCCCGCTGTTCGAATGTCGGGTTGATGACGAATTCTCCGTCGATCCGTCCGACTCGGACGGCCCCAATCGGACCAGCGAAAGGAATGTCGGAAATGGCGAGAGCGGCAGAAGCACCATTCATCGCAAGGATATCAGCGTCATTTTCTTGATCAGCACTCAGGAGGAGGGCGATGATCTGGGTATCATAGAGGTAACCTTTAGGGAAAAGAGGGCGCAAGGGGCGATCTGTCATCCGACAAGTCAGAATCTCTTTTTCGGTCGGACGACCTTCGCGCTTAAAATAACCACCGGGGAAAGTTCCCGCCGCAGAAGCGCGTTCCTTGTATTCCACGGAGAGAGGGAACCAAGTTTGACCCTCACGGATCTTAGTTTGAGAAACAGCAGAAACCATGATGATCGTTTCTCCGCACTGCACGGTGACTGCTCCATCGGCTAATTTAGCCAGTTTACCGGTCTCGATGACCATAGGGTTCGTGCCAACATTGCACGTAACGTTTTGTATATTCATTATCTTTTAATTGTGTATCGCAGCGGGACCCTCCCGAGCGATGATTTAGTGAACGATGAGTGTGTCCCGTTCTTAAATTGGGTGGGATTCTTCATCGTGGCGAAAGCCATCATAAATGACCGCTTTCAAAGCAAAACGGCCACAGTGAAAGTTCACCGTGGCCGTCCGCAAAATCTTACTTACGCAATCCGAGCGCTTTAATCGTTTTCTGATAACGCTCTTCGGATTTACTCTTCAAATAATCAAGAAGCTTACGGCGTCGAGCCACCATCGTGAGAAGCCCTCGGCGGGAAGCAAAATCTTTCTTATGCTCGCCCATATGGTCAGTGAGGTGCTTAATGCGCTGTGTTAGAAGTGCGACCTGATAATCAGCGCTTCCAGTGTCTTTCTCGTTGATCTTAAAGTCATCGAGATTAATTCCGTAATCGTTCATAGTCTTGATAATCGGGATCGGACCAGCACGGAATTGTGCCAGAACCGTCCTTCGGTGGCGCGGGAATAGGCGGAAAATGGGAATAACTCAACCTTTTTCGGAGGAATTTCGAAGAAGCTCGCTCGCCTGCTTCGCAAAGTAAGTCAAAATGATGTCCGCTCCTGCTCGTTTGATCGCAGTCAAACTCTCCATCATCACTCGCTCTTCATCGAGCCAACCGTCACGAGAGGCACTCTTAATCATAAGATACTCCCCGCTCACCTGATAGGCTGCGACTGGAAGAACGGTGGCCTCCCGCACATCTGAGATCACATCAAGATACGCGCCAGCAGGCTTCACCATCACCATGTCTGCGCCTTCTTCTTCATCTAAAACGAGTTCCCGCAGGGCCTCGCGGCGATTCCCAGGGTCAATCTGATACGTTTTCTTATCTCCCGCCTTGGGAGCCGACCCGAGCGCTCCTCGGAAAGGGCCATAAAAAGCAGAAGCATATTTCGCGGTATAACTGCAAATGGAAACCTTCTCATAACCGGCCTCATCGAGAGCCTCCCGCAGGGCCGCCACCCGACCATCCATCATATCACTCGGAGCCACAATATCAGCTCCGGCCTCCGCCTGCGTCACCGCCTGCTGACAAAGGACCGCAACGGTCTCATCATTGAGAATTTCTCCATCCACCACCAGACCATCGTGGCCATCTTCATTGTAGGGATCGAGAGCCACATCTGTCATCACGACCAGCTCTGGATGAGCATCCTTAAGAGCCCGAATCGCACGCGGAACTAACCCTTCCGCATGGTAACACTCCTCCGCGGTTTTTGTTTTTAAAGAATCATCGATCGCCGGAAACAGCACCACCGCCGGAATGCCCAAAGCCATTGCTTCTCCCGCCTCTTTCACAAGACCTGCTAAGGACCAGCGAACACATCCAGGCATCGATTCGATCGCTTCATCTTCATCTTCATCATGGAGGAAGAGAGGCAATACAAAATCTCCCGGATTGAGCGAAGTCTCACAAACGAGCCTGCGGACACCTTCTGATTTTCGATTTCTACGAGCACGAATTGGCAAATTCATACAAAGAATCTAATTTCAAATTTCTCAATGTAAATTACCGTCCTTGCGTGGCCCATACCCCATTCACCGACCTCCTCCAAAAAGACCTCGCAACTTTGGAAACAAATCTGCGCACCCTTCTGGATCCCCATTTAGAAGAAACTGACCATCTTAACCTCCTGAACCTCGCCTGCGGACGAGGCGATGAAACCGGCGTTCTCGCTAAACTCCTTGCCGAAAAATCAAAATCTGCCCACCTCCAAGGAGTCGATATCCGTGCGGCAGAAATCGGCCAGGCAAACTCCCGCTGGAAAGACAATGTCGGCGAACACACCACCGCAGACTTCCTCACACATCGTGGCGACCGCTTACACGACCTTGCCCAAATCGACACCCCCGACATTGCCTTCCTACGACATCAAAACTACTGGAATGACGCCCCCGTTTGGAACCGCATTTTTGATCAAGCACTCGAACGCCTAGAAGACGATGGCCTCCTCGTCATCACATCCTATTTTGATCGCGAACACGCACTGGCCACTAAAGCTCTCAAAAACCTCGGCGCCATTCAAGTCGGCTCTCTCGTCAATTCAGATTCTCGCGCCCTCAGCGATGCTCCTGGGAAATCAGTCGACAAACACCTCGCCGTCTTTCGGAAAAAGTAAGCCTTCCCCTCACCCCTGATCAATACTCCTGATCAATGCCTCCGGTGTCTCTTATCGATGATAAGGCTCCCCTCTTTTGATCGAATAAGCACGATAGACTTGCTCTAACAGAACCACGAGCGCCAGCTCATGCTGCAAAGTCAGCGATGAAAGCGCCCAAGTCTCGTCGGCCCTCTTCCGCAACTCTTCGGTATGACCGTCGGAGGCCCCAATCAGGAAGGAAACCGACTTGAGCCCCGGTTCCACTTCCCAAGCATTCACCCGGCGCACAAAATCCGCAGTCGTCCATTGATCACCTCGCTCATCAAGCGCAATCCGAAAAGATCCCTCCGTCCTTGATAATAAATCCGTTGATACCTTTTCAGACGAACCAGCCTTCACATAGGTTAGCTCGACTTTGGCAGACCGTTTCAGTCTCTTTAAATACTCCTCAATCCCAGACTTGGCATATTGGAGCGCAGGTTTACCAGCAGCGAAAATACGGATATTCATAGAAATCACCCGCACCGTGCTGGAGCGACAGGCAATTTGGGAGCATCTTTTTTATGAAGTGCATGACGCATCTTCTCAAGAGCTGCTTTCTGAATCTGGCGAATACGCTCGCGGGTAATGCCGAAATCAATCCCAATTTCCTCCAAAGTCAGAGGCGTTTGATCATTCAATCCGAAACGAGCAGTGATAATTTTTCGCTCTCGTTCATCTAACAGATCCAGCAAATAAGTCAGCTCCGAACGCAATCCTTTATGCGAAAGTTGCTCGAATGGATTCATCGCTTCGTCATCTCCTAACAAATCACCGAGACGGCTGGTATCATCTCCTGCGACCGGAGCATCGAGAGACGCCTCTCGCAGCGTGACCTGCTTGAGTAATACAAGCTTGTTTTTAGAAATCCCAAGAGTCTCCGAAAGTTCATCATCAGAAGGATCACGGCCTAATTCATTTGCCATCATCGCCTTAATTCTCCGGACGCGGCTGACCTTTTCCGTCACATGCACCGGTAAGCGCACCACTTTTCCCTGATAGGATAAAGCGCGGGTAATCCCCTGTTTAATCCACCAAGCGGCATAAGTGCTCAACTTACCTCCCTTAGCCGGATTATAACGAGAAACGGCCTTCACCAGCCCAATGTTTCCCTCAGAAATCAAATCTGCCAGAGGCACTCCATAATCGGCATACTCCTTTGCAATTTTCACCACCAGGCGAAGATTGGCCTGCACTAGATGATCTCGTGCCACCTGATCACCATCCATCGCACGTTCTGCGAGTTCTAGTTCTTCTTGGGGAGTTAAAAGATTCGTCTTTCCAATCTCTTGTAAATAAAGCTGCATTATCGCGTTTGGTGCCGTAGCAATCATTAGGTTAGGGGATATTTTTTAATTTTTAAAGGAAAGCCGCCGTCAGCGACCTGCCTCGTATCCTTGGACGCAAACTATTTTATTTTATTGAATCAAATTCACATTTTTTTTGATCAATAGGACATTTGGCAAGCTCTCGTAACGAAAAGATTGTTTTCTCAGAGAAACTCCCATTGACGAACTCAGCTCCAGCGGTATATACCCCGCGCGACGACCAAGACACTAAAGGATCGGTGGCTGAGTGGTCGAAAGCGCTCCCCTGCTAAGGGAGTATACCTTTACGGGTATCGAGGGTTCGAATCCCTCCCGGTCCGCCA
>CALGLJ010000040.1 GCA_937930235.1 uncultured Verrucomicrobiales bacterium
GACAGTGTGGCATCGGTAATGACGCGGGCAATATCGACGGTGGGCATGGTTTATTTATAAGATCGGATGGAAGGTTGGACTTCTTCGTAGACGAGTTCTTCTTTGTGAAGGATGGGGGCTTGGGCGTGGCCTGCGTGTTCCCAGGCGGCTACGTATTGGAATTGGTCATCATGACGTTTGGCTTCCCCTGGTTGGGTGCGGCCATCTTTGACTTCTTCGTCGGAATCAAAGAATTGATGTTCACTGCGGAAGTGGCCGCCGCAGGATTCTTCGCGATTGAGGGCGTCGTGACAGAGGACTTCAGCAAATTCGATGAAGTCGGCGACTCGGCCTGCTTTTTCGAGTTCAGTATTGAGTCCATCCATGGTGCCGGGGATGCGGACATTGGACCAGAATTCGTCTCGGATTTTGGGGATTTGTTCGAGGGCGTATTCCAGTCCAGCTTTGTCACGAGCCATTCCGCATTTGTCCCAGATCAGGAGACCGAGTTCACGATGGAAGGAGTCAACGGATTTGGTCCCTTTGATTTCCATCAAGGATTTCAGGCGGTCTTGCACAGCTTTTTCGACCCGTTTGAACTCGGGGTGGTCTGTGGTGACTGATCCAGGCTGTTGGGTGGAGAGGTAAACGGCGATGGTGGAGGGGATGACGAAGTATCCATCGGCGAGTCCCTGCATCAAGGCGGAGGCCCCGAGGCGGTTGGCTCCGTGATCGGAGAAGTTGGCTTCCCCGAGGACGTGGAGTCCGGGGAGGTTTGACATGAGATTATAATCTACCCAGAGGCCACCCATGGTGTAGTGAACGGCGGGGTAAATTTTCATCGGCTCTTGGTAAGGATCATCGCCGGAGATCTTTTCATACATCTGGAAGAGGTTGCCGTAGCGAGCGCGGATGGCATCTTCGCCATCCCGTTTGATGGCGTCTTCAAAATCAAGAAAAACACCGAGTCCGGTGGAGGCGACTCCACGGCCTTCATCGCAGCATTCTTTGGCTGCGCGGGAGGCGATGTCACGCGGGCAGAGGTTTCCGAAAGAGGGGTATTTGCGTTCCAGGTAGTAATCACGCTGGTCTTCCGGGATGTCGGTGGCTTTCTTTTTGCCCTCCCGAATGGCAGCGGCATCATCCTTTGATTTGGGAACCCAGATGCGCCCATCATTTCGGAGGGACTCGGACATTAAGGTGAGCTTGGATTGGTAATCGCCGCTGACAGGAATGCAGGTGGGGTGAATTTGCGTGTAGCATGGATTGGCCATGTAAGCACCACGTTTGTGTGCTCGGAAGGCTCCCATGACATTACAGCCCATGGCGTTGGTGGAGAGGTAGAAGACGTTGCCATATCCTCCGGTTGCAAGGATGACGGCGTCGGCTGCGTGGGAGGTGATTTCTCCGGTGACAAGGTTTCGAACGACGATGCCTTTGGCGTGGCCGTCGACGACAACGAGGTCGAGCATCTCGGTGCGGGAGTGCATTTTAACGCCTCCTTTGGCGACTTCCTTCGAGAGTGCTTGGTAGCAGCCGATCAGGAGCTGCTGGCCGGTCTGACCGCGGGCATAGAAGGTGCGTTTGACCTGCGCACCTCCAAAGGAGCGATTATCGAGCAGTCCGCCGTATTCACGCGCGAAGGGCACACCCTGAGCTACGCATTGATCGATGATCTGGGTGGAAACTTCTGCGAGGCGATGCACGTTCGCTTCCCGAGAGCGGAAATCACCTCCTTTGACGGTGTCGTAAAAGAGGCGAAAGATGGAATCACCGTCGTTTTGGTAATTTTTAGCCGCATTGATCCCGCCTTGAGCGGCGATGGAGTGTGCTCGGCGTGGGCTGTCCTGATAGCAGAAGCAGTCCACTTGGTATCCTAGTTCGGAGAGGGTGGCGGCGGCGGAGCCTCCTGCGAGGCCCGAGCCTACGACGATGATTTTGAATTTTCGCTTATTGGCAGGGTTAATCAGCTTGGAGTCCATCTTATGGGACGTCCATTTGTCAGCGAGAGGACCGGTGGGAACTTTTGAATCTAATGGCATGGCGGAGAAAATGGACGAATGAACAAATGCAGAATGGGCAAATGACTAAGAGTTGTCGCGAGCGGTTTTGATAGAGGAGAGGAAGATTTTGGTGAGTTCTTCGGCTTCTTTTTTGAGGGGGAGAAGTTTTTGAGAAGGGAGGAGATTGCTTTCAATGAGGAGGTCGATCCAGTGAGCTGTTTTGTCTGATTCTTATGCGGTGATGCGGAGTTTATTGATGAAGTCTTTGCGAGATTTGGCGATGCAAGCGGCGCGGTAGTTTGCTGAAACGGAAGTGCCGGAGCGGATGATTTGGGCTGCGATGGTGCGGGAGGCGAGGTCTTGATCCATCGCTTTGACCAGACGGATGATCCGCAATGCAAACTGCTTTGTGCGATCTTTAAGGTCATCTCCTTCCATTTCATTTGTTCATTCTGCATTCGTTCATTCGTTCATTTGCAGGCTTCGCAGCCGAAGCCGAAGAGGAGGATGGCGAGTGGGATGGAGATGAAACCTGCGTAGATGACAATTGCGTAAACCTTTGCTAAGAGATCAATGGCTTTGGCGGTTTTTTTAGACCGGAGACCTAGGGTTTGGAAAATGGAAGCAACCCCATGACTCAAGTGAGAGCAGAGGCAGGTCATGGCGATGAGGTAGAAGAACACGACGAAGAAATTGCTAAATCCATTGATGACCATCTGCCAGGCATCGTGCCGAGTGCTGCCATCAGGGAGGGTCTGGATCAGCTCATCGAAATCACTCCCCGCCTTGACGGTGAAGTGAAGGAGGTGGAAGACGACAAATGCAAGAATGGTCAGGCCACTCCAGATCATGAAAAGGGAGGATTTTCCGGCCTGCACCGTTGTTTCGTGCTCATACTTGGGGCTAGCTGCTCGATTCTCCTTGGTTAGGAGAATGGTGAACCATACATGCGCTACGAAGCAGGTGAGAAGGCCGATGCGGGCAATCCAGACTCCGGCTCCATGGAGGAAGCTGTGGAGAAATTCGGCGTAGTCGTTAAAGGCATCGCGTCCAGCGAAGATGAGGAGGTTTCCACTGAGATGGCCGGCAAGAAAGAGGACGAGGGCAAGACCAGTGAGGGCCACAATGATTTTGCGACCGATGGATGATTTTACAAATGCGCAGAGGGAGCAGGAAGAGGAGCTCATGACGAGTGTGAGATGGCCGAGGTGGCTTCGGAAGGGAAGGTATTCAGTGCGCGTGGGATTTCAAGGGGAGAAACGTAGAAGAGTGTTTGGTCCAATATTTTGCTCGGGGTTTTGATGGCTTTTCGATGGCAGAATGAGCAACTTCCGCTACTCGTTGCACCAGTGAGAATTGATCGAATGATTGGGAAATGGGGAGGTTGGGGGAAGCGCCGCGTTCGAGAGCGCGTCGAGGCGGGGGAGGTGTTGCTGAATGGGGAGTTGGTCACGGAGGGGACCGTGGAGGTTGGGAAGTTCGATCGAGTGGAGCTTGGGGGTGAGATCGTGCAGGCAAATGTCCGCCGTTCTTTAATGCTCCACAAGCCTGCCGGGGTCGTGAGCGCAACCACGGACGCCGAGCATCAGACGGTGATTGATTTAGTCCATGAGCCTTGGGCTGGGGAGCTCCATCTTGCCGGACGCCTGGACCGCTTTACCACTGGCTTGGTGGTACTGACGAATGATTCCAGTTTTTCAGAGTCTCTGACTGAGCCGGAGCGGAAGATTGGTAAGCGCTATCTCGTCACCGTGGATGGGCCGATTCATGGTGATGTCATTGCTGCTTTCGAAGAGGGAATGTGGTTTGCCAAAGAGCAAGTGGTTACTGCTCCTGCGGAAGTTGAGCTTCTCTCAGCTGATCAATGCCGACTCACAATCTATGAGGGGAAGCATCATCAAGTGAAGCGAATGTTTGCTCGCTTTGGGATCAAGGTGATCGCATTACACCGAGAGGCGATCGGAGGGATCGAGTTACCGGATGATTTACCCTCTGGAGCATGGCGGCTCTTACCTTGATCAAGGGGGATGAGGATCTGGCTCATCACAAGTCCAGATTAAGATATGGATCTATTTTGCGCAGCGAAAAAATGAATTTTCGTGTCCAACCTCTTTTTTTCTGGGCTAAACTGATTCACAAGGTATTACGTCAGCGTGATATTTATTCCACCCCTTCACCTTCCTGTTATCATTGGTGAATATGTCTCCCCGTTACGATGGGTTGGCGTGCTCTTCTTGGGAGTGTGTTTTTCTCTTCCGAGAGCTGAGGCTGCCCCAATGATTACGAGTTTTCAAATCATCGAAGACACCATTACAATAGACTTTCAAGATCTCGATGGGATCGCGGATGCTTTCACGCTACAAAAATCGACGAATCTCACTGCCAATTCATGGAGTGATTTCCCCTCAGCAACTTTCACGACCGTGAACGCGACGACACAGAGGGTCACTCTCCCAAAAAGTTCTGCAGATAAGGAGTTCTTCCGTATCATTGGGCGTTTTCTGGGAACTGAGAGTGATCCTGATGGTGATGGCTTGCCGACAGCCTTCGAGCAAACTCTCACTGGCGCAAATCCCGAACTTCGTGATACTGATGGCGATGGTTTCGACGACGGCCTCGAGTTTGCCTTGGGGACAGGTATTAATGACCCCAATTCAAAGCCTCGATCTTCAGATCTCCCCATTGTGGAGTTTTCGG
This sequence comes from uncultured Verrucomicrobiales bacterium, assembly GCA_937930235.1. Taxonomy (GTDB): domain Bacteria; phylum Verrucomicrobiota; class Verrucomicrobiia; order Verrucomicrobiales; family Akkermansiaceae; genus SW10. The sequence goes on from CALGLJ010000040.1 coordinate 4,680, forward strand.
AGTCGATGTCTCATACCTTTGAGGAACGTGGGAGTCATTTGATCTCGATAGACACTGGGAGTTATTCGGGGCCGGTTTCATATACGGTCAACTCCGAGCGCAGCACTGCTGTCGCGGGCAATGACTTCAGTCCGCTCTCTGGAATGACTACTGCCAGTGGTGGAAAAGCTGAAATTTCAATCACGCTCACGGATGATTTCCTCATCGATGGCGAGCGCATTTTGATTATCGACCTCTCGAAAAGCGCTTCCGGAAGTGCTTACCGAGTTTCAGGTCGAGCGGCCCACGTTCTTTGCATTTCAGAAGAAGATGCTTTTTGGAATGGGATTCTGGTTGACCGGAATACTCAGCGAAACTTCCGTCTCAAAGTCGGTAAAATTGGCAATGTCACGAAGGTCGACTTTGTTTCAGGTCAGGATGATGGTCTGCCTAGCACCTATTCCGATCGTGAAGGTGAAGTTGCAGACATCAGCAGTACTTCACAAACAGCAGGTGTCATTCCAATTAAGAACTTTGATGGCTTGTCCAAATCAACATGGCCTGTGACTTCTCCCTCATTCACAAACGGAACGTTTTCTGTTTCGAGTCCTCCTCTTCCGGTCGTAGGCGAAAAACTTTTAATCCCAGCGGGAGGGAACCCAGCTTTCCAGCGGGTCATCTCGCTCACTGCGGCTTATGAGCTGGTTGAAGATTCCAACAATGCCACATTGTTAAAAGATCCACCACTCATTGCAGGGACTTTCACGGAGACGATCACTCATGCAACGAATCCCGCCATCACCTATCTCGATGCTGTAGTTACTGGAACCTTTGCTCTCTCGCGCCAGTCTCCCGAACCGCCAACCGTCTCTACGGCCTACCCTGAATCCCGTTAAATTTTTATCTTTCCCAAATTTATGCGCTCTTTTCGTTTTCAAACTCTTGCGGTCGGGTCGGCCCTTGCCGTCACTCTCTCGGCCGTAAGCGCCGCGATCCCTGATACCATTTTACGTCCTGATACGACGAACTATCATCGCTCGGGATCTCCTGACATTGCCTCGTTTCCAGCGACCTTAAACAATGGCGAGATCCTTCCGGCGCAGGCTCCGGATCGGTCCATTCAGCTTGAATCCTATTCCTTCGGTGATCAATCACTCCCGTATCTGACACCTTATGACGGTTATGAGAATGATGTCCTCTTCAATGGGATCACCTTGCCGAATGGTTCGACTTATCCTGCGGTCTATAGTCAACTTTATCCTCCAGGCTTTGGGGTCCCGGGTAATAACGAGACAGAATCTGGCGTCAACTTGACTCGCCAGGAGATCTTAAACAGTGGTGCGGCTTTCCGTTACCGCTGGCTTCTCTTCGGCGAATCAGATCCGGGCGATGGGAGTCCCCCTCAGATCCTCAACTTATTCGAATCAGATGGTGACTCTTCCAGCTGGTTCACACCTGAAGATCGCAATAAGGCACTCGCTCAAATCGAAATTCTCAAGGAAGCCCTAGCTTATGATCCTCTTAATCGCAGATTACGAGAAGCGCTTCTGGATGCTTATTACGATATTGCGGTTGCTGATATGCAAAGGACCCGCCCGATTCGGACAGGAGTAGCCCGAGTGAGGCTTGGCCTTGAGACCACGGACGAATTCGTCATTGATGAAGAGATCAGGGAATATGTCAAACTGGTCGATATCACCCAGGAAGTGCTCGATCTGTATGCTGACCTCTTCTCGATGACTCTGACTGGGGTTTTTCCAACCGACTTCCGCGCTGATGCAGGGGGAGCGCCCTACGGGTATTTTATCTTTCAAGACACGGTGCCCACCCGTAATCAAACCCCAACGGAATATGCCTCTGCCAGTGGCAATGTGAACCAGGTCGTTGAACCATCAGAAGAAGGACCAGAACCGAGTGTCTTTTCCGGTTTCAAAGACTACCGAAATATCCTCAATATCCTCGGACAAAATATTCAATTCCGCTCCGAGCTGGCACGCCTCTATGGAATGCGCCAGGCAGACTCAAAGGTCATCGAAGGTGAACTCATCGAGGCTGATATCGCTCTCGCACGAGAGCAGCTGACTCTCGCGCAGGAAACAGCTTCCACCGTGTGCCTCTTAGACCACATGTTTAAAGAATTTGATTTCGATGATGTCGCTTTCGATAACACCGGCATTCGTGCTGAAGAGGCTCTGGTCAGAAACTCACTAGCTGAATCTGTGAATCTTCGTGGCTTCGTCAATGGCGAGGCCAATCTCTTAGGGCTCGATCCGAATTTCCTACTTCTCGTCCCAGGGACCAACGGCGTTTTCGATACATACGATTTTCTTTATCAAAATTTGATCGGCTCTAATGCTAATGCGACCGATGGACCACTCAGTCAAGCCACGCAGGAATTTGCCGTGGCACGCTTGGAATATGATAACTTTCGCGCCTCGGTTGATCGCGTGCAGATGGAGCTCAACGGCCTCGAAGACGACTTTGCAGATCGTTTTGCTGAAATTACTGGCTTTGAAGCCTTTCCAGAAGGAAATGACCCCGTCTGGGATGGTTTTTTATCACTGCCCGGTTCAGAGCTTAGAGCAGTAGAAGATAATCTTGATTCTCTGAATGCCCGCAATGAAACCTTAGGCCGTATTACGATGCAGCTTTTGGATGAAGTGGCTCTTGCGGATGAAGCTGTTTCTTTAGCAGATCAGATCGATGATACCATCACGGGAGCCGAAGCAACCTATCTAGATGAAACTTCTGATGCTTGGACCGAAATTCACACATGGGCCGGAGCAGCAGCAGCTAGTCAGTCGATTACTGATGGGGTGCATGCCGCAGCTGGAGTTGATGGAGCCTCCACTCTCTTAAGTGGTGGAGCGACGGTGAAGTCGATCATTGTTGCATCAGCCGTCAATACAGGCGTGCAGACTGCGGCAGCCACTCGGACCTCGATGCGGGAGCAGGAAATTGACGAAGCAGGGATCGCTTTTGAAACAAAACTCGCTCTTGCTGAGCAGCCGCTTACCGTGCAGCAGGCCCGTATCGAAGCCGCCGGACTCTATCGGGAAGCCCTTGCGAACTCATTGGAGATCCAAGACAATTTTACGGCCATTGCTCAGGTAGTTGCTGAAAAAGTCGCCCTTCTCAACGAAGTCGAGCGTCTCCAGAACAATCTCGCTGGTGATCGAGAATCTCTTGGGAACGCCTATTTTGCAGATCCTGTTTTCTATCAACGCTCCGAGCGTGCCATTCTGAAAGCAGAGCGTAAGTTTCGCAATGCACAGCGCTGGACATACTTCACCGCTCGGGCTTTAGAGTATAAGTGGCAAGAACGATTTGCTATTTCTGAAGGTACCGTCGCTTTCGACATTTCCTCTATCTTTCGCGCTCGTAATGCCGAAGAACTCTCAGAAGTACGAAATCAGATGAATAACTTTGACTTAGTCCGAGTGGCCAATGTCGGAGATAATCCAGAACGCAGCACCACGGTCATTTCCATGCGCGATCACCTCCTGACCCCCAATCCTGCCACTCAGGATGTGCAAAATTCCCAAAACTCTGATGAAGGTCTCCGATATGATCCTTCATTACGCCGAGTTGTTGAGAAGCAAGAGCTCTTTCGTAGCATCTTGCGTCAGTCACAGACGACTCCCGAGAACCCACAGACTGGGAGATCAGGCCAGCTCATCATCCCCTTCGATACCACAAAGCTCGAAGGCCTGGGAGACCTCTTCGTCGGAGCGAGTTACATCCAGCAGGGCAATGGGCAGCCACCCCTCGTGCGTACCGGAAGCTACCTTAACAAGATTGAGACCATCATCGTCAATATCGTAGGGAATGATGGACCCGTCGCGCCTCAACCTCCGAATTCTAACGGGATTCAAGCGTGCTTCGTCTATGGCGGAAATACCTTTTTCCGGTCTCGCCTCGCCGTGAAAGCAGATCGTTCACCATCGGGTGAGTTTGATCAGTCACGAGATTTCTTAGGAGAATTTGTGGTGGCGCCATTTCGCCGTTTTGTGGACCCTGACTTCACGGGAAGTTTCCAGATTTTTGATACCCAAGATGCCCCTCTCAAAGCGGCCTATTCAGGACGCTCGTGGAATGATGACCTCAATCTGCAAGAGTTCCTCAAAAATAACAGCAACGGCTTTTCTGATCGCTCTCTCCGAGAGCGTTCCGTCGCCGCGACTCGATGCGCTTTACGGATTGATCCTGGCCAGATCGACCTCAATGAGATTCGCGATATCGAGATTATCATTATTCATACCTTTAAAGACCGCCCACCTATTCAGTAATCCTCCACTCTTTCTAACCCTCAACTTATTTACATTCTCATGAAATTCTATTCTTACCTCTCGACCGCACTTGCCGCGCTCAGCCTGTCACTTTCGGCTCAAGAGCAAATGGCTTATCAAGGCCGCTTGACGGACAATCAAGGAGCACCTCTGAGAGATGCCAGCAAACAAATCACCTTTTCAATTTTCAGCTCGCCTACTGGAGGGAGCGCCCTTTGGGGACCAGTGACCATTAATGCTGCGCTCGTTGATGGGCGTTTTGGAGTAAAGCTCGGCCCCGCTGATTCTAGCGATCGCGATATTTCCAGCGCATTAGTCGGAACCGGCACCCGCTTCATGCAGGTGGAAGTGGTCTCGGACAATGGCCCCTTGCCACGTCAACAGATCCTACCAGCACCCCGGGCTCTTTCCGCTGAACGCACCGCCATCCTCCAGGATGGTACGAGATACAAAGCCAGCGTGCAAACTCGTCGAACCATCGGAAGTAGTGGTGACGACGCCTTTCAGTTTAATGGAGGAAATTCTGGGTTACTGATCGAAACTGGATTTTCTGAAGGAAGCGGGTTCTTTCTGAATCAGAACACCACGGCGATTTTCTCACCAGCGAATGGAAGTAATTTTGTGACTTCTTTCTATGATGAAGATGATTTTGACTCAGACACCGCCGTGCCAACTTTCAGTGTCAGAGGTGGTGTAGGAGGATTTACTACTAGAGGAAGCTCACTGATTAATGGAAAACTTGACATCAACGGCCCAGATACTAACGCGACCAGTGGCGCCTTAACTCTCACAAATAGTGGACATAGTATGTTTATTGATAGTAACGAGATCGAATCAACAGACACGCTGTTTCTGAACATGAATGGGAATAAAAGTATCGTGATGGGAGCTCCAACCGAGGGGAGTGGTCGTGTCGGCGTAAATCGTTTCCCTTTCACGAATGCGACCCAGCATGTCAGGGAAGCTGATGCCGATGCCGAAAAGTCTTTTTCATTTCCTATTTATATCGAGCAGGCGGATGGCAACGACCTCATGTATATCCAACGTGGAGGAAGTTCCCCGGGCCTATGGATCGGTGAAGGCAGTGCTTTCAAACCGGGCGGTGGCTCCTGGGGGAATTCATCGGATCGTAATCTCAAAAAAAATATCACTCCTCTTTCTGGTAGCCTTGAGAAACTCTCCAAACTACGTCCCGTCACTTTTGATTACCTCGAACCGGAGAAGCAAGGCGTCTCAGGCAGACAGACCGGATTCATTGCTCAAGAGGTAGAGCATATTTTTCCAAACTGGGTCCAAGAATCGAGTAATCAAAGCGGTTTCGCTGGTGCTGATGGAGAGACCCTGGAGAGCTACAAAATTCTTTCCATCACTGGGTTTGAATCTCTCGCCGTTAATGCCTTAATGGAACTTCGTCAGGAAAAGGATAGACAGATCGCTCACCTCATCAGCTCTAGTGGCAAACAGATTACCACTCTCCAGTCGGAAAATGCGGATCTCAAAACCCGACTCGCAGCGATTGAAGGGCAGCTAGCGAAGCTTACGACGATGATCAATCAGCTACCAAAAGAAGCTGAAAAAGTTGCAGCATCTGATTAATGGCAGAAAGTATGATCAGTCATACAAAACTCATCTAAAAACGTTGGCCCGTCGAAGACATTATCTTTGCTAAAGTTCATAGAAGTCTTTGATCTCAATCTCAACAAAGCCGTTCCATTACTCTCCAAAACTCTAGTTTTTAGATAGAATTCTCACCCAGAAGGTCCGCGTATGCGGCATATGCGGCGTTGCGAGATAGCTCAAGGATCTCTGCGGCGGTGGAGAGAGTGAGGGCTTTCTCGGCGAGTGCTTGGCATTCAGAAAAGTCGAGAGAGAGAAGGGCTTTACGAACTGGAGCAAGTTCACGGGGGCCAACCGATAATTCATCGACCCCGAGGCCAATGAGCAGGGGAGTCAGGTGAAGGTCGGCGGCCATTTCTCCACAAATCCCAGTCCAGATTCCAGCACGTTTCGCGGCATCGGTGGTCATTTTGATGAGCCGAATCACGGATGGATGAGAGCTGCGATAGAGTTTGGCGACGCGGTGGTTGATGCGATCTACCGCAACGGTGTATTGAATGAGGTCATTGGTGCCAATGGAGAAGAAATCCACTTCTTTGGCGAGTTCATCGGCGACGAGGACCGCAGAGGGGATTTCGATCATCGCGCCAATTTCGAGATTTTGATCATAGGGGAGTCCCTCTTTGTCGAGCTCTTCCATACAGGTTTGGACCAGCTTGCGGCAGCTTTTGAGCTCAGTCATGCCGGAGATGAAGGGGAACATCATGCCGAGTTTCCCTTTTGCGCTGGCACGAAGGATGGCCCGTAGTTGTTTTTTGAAGAGTTCTTGGCGATCCAGGGAGATCCGAATGCCGCGCCATCCGAGGAAGGGATTGGGCTCAGGTTCGGGGAGGGGTTCGGCTGAGAGTTTATCTCCTCCGGCATCGAGGGTGCGGATGATTCCTTGATTTGGAGAGATTCCTTCTGCTAATTCGGTGTAAACTTTGGTTTGTGCTTCTTCGTCAGGATGTTCACTGGATTCGAGGAGGAAGAATTCGGTGCGAAATAGTCCGACCCCTTCCGCGCAGTGTTCCCGGACGGCATCCAGTTCATGGGTAAACTCGATATTGGCAGAAAGGGTGATGTGATGACCATCACGGGTATTACTTTCCTGATCTCGGAGTGTTTCGAGTTCTTTGCGAGCGGCTTGACGCTCTTTATTTAAGGCGCGGTAGTGCGCGGTCGTTTCCTCGCTGGGGTAGACGATGAAGGTGCCGGAATAGCCATCAATGATGGCGGGGGCGAGGGCTCTTGTTTCTAAGACGGCATTCCCAATTCCGACGATGGCTGGGATGCCGAGTGCTCGCGCGAGAATGGCAGTATGAGAGTTGAAACTTCCTGATTCCGTGACGAATCCGAGAATCTTAGAACGGTCCATGGACGCGGTATCGGAGGGCGTCAGGTCATACGTCACCAGAAGGTGTGCCTGATCGAGGGCGTTTTCGGGGAGATCGTCAGAGGAGAAATTCCGCAGGACTCGCTGGCAGATATCTTCGATGTCGATGGTGCGCTCCTTCAGGTAAGCATCAGACACTCGCCGCATCGATTCCAGATAGGTCTGCATGACGGCATAGAAGGAAAATTCGGCATTTTGCCTTCGCTCGGAAATTGCTCGAAGCACTTCCTGGGTGACTCCAGGGTCGTCGAGGATCATGCTGTGCGCCTCGAAGACGAGTCCTTCTTCACGCCCCGAGATGGCTTCCATCCGTTTTTGGAGCTCTCCGAGCTGTTTTTGGGTCGTTGCGAGAGCTTTGAGATACCGTTCTTGCTCTGAGGTGACGGCATGTTCCGAGATTTCGTAAACATCAGGTGCGGTAAAGCCACGGGCAATGACATGGGTCGGGCCGATCGCGATCCCTCGGGACACTGCGATCCCGTGGTAAATCTCTTCGACAGGTGGTGTTCCAGACATGAGTAACGTAACTTTGTGACGGACTCGGTTCCGTGATCAATTCCCTCAGATGTTGCGATGAATCAAGGGGGCTGTTTTATTATCCTTTGATTAGCTCGCGGTAGAAACTTCTTCAAAGTTTCGTGTAATCAATTCTTCAAGAGCAGCGAGGGCTTCATCTGCTTGTTCGCCTTCTGCGGTGACAGAAATGACGGAGCCGTGACCAGCTGCTAGCATCATGAGACCTAAAATACTTTTGCCGTCCACTTCATCATCATCTTTCTCCACTAAAATTTCGCACGGAAAGGTATTCGCAATTTTTACAAATTGGGCGGCAGGACGGGCGTGAATTCCGAGCTTATTCGTGATAGTGAAGTCTTTTTGTGGCATGGATGAAGTGGCGTGTGATTGGTCGCAGGGAGTCTGAAGGGTGATTCAGGGCGCGAAAAGACATTTCTTTATAGTCGTGCGATGTGAAAATGGGCAGGTTAAGCTGGATTTTCGTTGCTCATTTTTTCTCTGAGCCGCTGGTTGAATTCATCAGCCATGTCATATCCGAGCTTACGGAGCTGTAGATCGAGGGCGGCGACTCCGATGAGTCGGGCGGTGTCACGGCCTGGAGCGACGGGGATTTCCACCAAGGGGATTTCCAGATCGAGAATTTTGAATTTTTTTTGGCTGATGCCAATGCGGTCGACTTTATTTAAATCACTGGCCGGTTTGAGATTCACCACGAGATCGAGCCGTTTTTTCGGCCGAATGGAGGAGAGGCCGTAGAGATTCGCGACATTAATAATGCCGATTCCTCGCATTTCGAGGTATCCACGTGCGAAATCTTTCGCGCTTCCGATTAATTCTCCGCCGATTTGAACTAAGTTAATATTATCATCAGCTACGAGAGCGGCTCCTTTTTCGAGTAGTCCAATGGCGGTTTCGCTCTTTCCAGAGCCACTTTCTCCCATGATGAGGACTCCAATTCCACGATAATCAACCATGCAGCCGTGTAGATTCGTGCGGGGGGCGAAGTTTTTTTCTAGGCGGATCGTGGCTTGATTGACGAAACGCATTGTCTGGAGGGGGGTGTTGATCACCGCGATATTTTTCTGCTGGGCAACTTCTTGGAGTTTTTCTGGTAGTTGGTGATTGCGAGCGATGACGATGCAGGGGAAATCTTGCTTACAAAGTTGCTGGAAGCGTTCGAGTTGGGTCGCGGGAGAGAGCTTTTTCAAATAGGAGATTTCAGAATTTCCGAATACTTGAATTCTCTTGTATGCGAAATACGTTGTAAATCCGGCGAGAGCGAGCCCGGGTCGATTCACGGACGGTTCTTCGATCAGGCGATCGAGGCCGACGACTGGATGCTGAACCGAAAGTTCAAGATCATCGCCATGCCGTTCCAGAAATTCCTGGACGGTGATATGGTCGACCTTTTTTCGTTTTCCCCCGGCTGGCATGAGTGAGAGTGTATGAGGTGAAGCGCAGGACAAAAGAAAAAGCGCTCCGAGTGAGGGCTTTGAGCAGTTCTGTCGCTAAATGGGAAGTAAGAGCCTACGGAGATTTGACCGTGGCCTCGTAGATGCCTGCTTGCCCCTGAAAGATTTCTTCATCGACGGTGAAGTAGGAGCTGTCTGCAGCCCGTTGTTTGTTGTAAGGAGGAGCGAAGATGTCGATGATCTGCGCGAGCTCATTTGCTGAAACTCGGTGGATATTTCGCTCCTTCGAGGTGAGAGTGGCGATCTTTCCTTTTTCGAGGACGGTGGTATTACTGTGTTTGAGGAGGTAGGAGTCCTTTTGTTCTCTTTTACCGATGAGGCTGTAGTTTTCGGTTTTGATCTTCCCCGCGGCGCAGAGAAGGAGCCCCGTCATCGATGGGTGATCATGGTGCGGGATGACCTCTCCTTTTTCAAATTGGAGGAAGCTGATTTCAAAATTCTTTTGGCGTTCGAGTTTTCCGAAATCAATCCGGCCATTCCCAATTCCTGGACCTTCCTTATATCGATTAAAAACTGCCAGGAGGTGGGGATCATTTAAGTTCAGACGGCTGGCGATAGCAGAAGCTTGTTTGAGGTAAGTTTCCTCGTTCCAATGATCAAGATGCTGTTGCGCGGCTTCTTTTTCGATCAAGGAGAGAAAGGCATCCCAATTGATTGTTGCTTCAGAAGGAATGCGTCCCAGGCAGGCATTGGCGCGGGTTGCCGATGCGATGAGGGAGGGAAGCGAGAGCGCGATTCCAAGAAACCCTGGAAGCGAAAGCTTCATGACTTGGCGGCGGTCGTAAGTATCCATAGCTAAATACAATAGAGTCAAAGATCTCCTCCGAAAACCTCATTTCTGAAAAAATCTGAAGCCATTTTCTGCTCGAAAGCAGGTTCCTTAAAAACAGAAAAAGTGAATGTCAGACGAGACACCAATGGTCATCATCAATGATTATTCCAATACCGCTTTGTAGATCTCAGCTGATCCCAGCCGCTTCAAGTCTCATCACGGGGGAGACCAAAGCTGAGAAAGAGTCTACTCCTCTTCTTTGGCCAGTCTCTCGGCTTCGAGTTCTTTTTCGAAATCCTGTTCCTCTTTGGTCAAAGCGTCCCAGCGGGCTTTTTCAACAGCTGCTTCCTCCGCGATTCTTGCAGCCTCTTGTTCCTGGGCTTTCTTTTCTTCTTTAGCAGCCTTACGAGCCATGAGTTTATCGAGCTTCTTCTGCTCTCTTTCTCTCCGTTTGTAATCTTTACTGGGTGTATAAGCCATGGGTCAGTGTGTCTCTAGTTTCTAATCGAGTGAGCGATTTGTTACTCCCGGTCCGAGAATATGGACGGGGCGGGCATACAATGTGATCAGGATTCAGGACAATAAATATTTTTTAAAAGGCCTCCCTTACTCCGGGCAGAACGCCCCCCCGACTCGCCGTAACCCCTCCTATCAGGAGCTTGATAGAGGACGGTTTGAGTAGCTAAAATAATGGGTGGTTGAAATGAAGATGAGTTTGTTGGAGGCTATCGATCAGCTATCTTATGGCGGCAAACGATGAATCTTTTAAATTTATTTATTCCATTGTTCTGGGTTCACGCTCTAGGGCTTTCGGCCTCTGAGAAACCAAATATCATTGTGATTATGGCTGATGATCTCGGATACGGGGACCTTTCTTGCTATGGTGCAAGGACCTTTCAGACTCCGAATATTGATCGACTGGCGGCTGAGGGGCAGCGCTTTCTTGACGGATATTGCTCGGCTTCGACCTGTACTCCTACTCGGTATTCTTTTCTCACCGGGACATACGCATTTCGCAAGCCGGGCACCGGGATCGCACCTCCTAACGGGCACCTCGTGATTGATCAGGACACGTTTACCCTGCCAGATCTCCTGCAAAAAGCTGGATATCAGACGGCGGTTGTTGGTAAGTGGCATCTTGGACTTGGGGTAAAAGGGAAAGGTCCAGATTGGAATGGAATCCTAGCTCCCGGTCCAAGAGAGATTGGGTTTCATTACAATTTTCTCCTTCCGACGACGAACGATCGCGTTCCCCAAGTCTATGTAGAAAATGACCGGGTGTTGAACTTGGATCCCAAAGATCCGCTTTGGGTGGGAAAGAAAAAGCCCTCTCCAGATCATCCTACGGGTGTTTCACATCGTGCGACCTTGAGGATGAATTGGACCCACGGACATAAGAGTACGATTCACAATGGGATTTCCCGGGTGGGCTTTTACACGGGCGGTCATCAGGCTCGATTTCGTGACGAAGATTTAGCTGATCAGTGGGTTAAGAAATCGGTCGCTTGGATTGAGCAGAATCAGGAAAAGCCATTTTTTCTCTTCTATGCCTCACATGAATGGCGCGAGCTTAAGCGGCTTTTCGTCGTTTCCGGTAGGCACTGGTTCGGGTGTCTTTTTCCTGAAAAAGGTGACGGGGTTTTGTGAGAAGCGGATAGCTCTTGGGCATGGGTATCCAAAACTACCCGAAAAGCTGAGTCATAATTTTCTTATTGGATCGTTTTGAAACAGATCTCAGAAGCTCATCACCTCAAGGCTCACCAAAAGTCATTTTGGTCACTGAAAGCTTAAAAAATCGTCATTTTA
>CALGLJ010000041.1 GCA_937930235.1 uncultured Verrucomicrobiales bacterium
AGAAGATGTGAGCGAGGAGCTTAATATTTCTTCCAAAGCTGCCTACTGAAAAGCACGAGAAGTGCTACATATTCCAGACGGCCGAGGATCATCAAAAAGATGAAGAGGAACTTACTGGCAACGGTGGTTTCCGCAAAACCGTGTGCAGTTCCGGACTCGGCGAAGCTCGGTCCCATATTGCATACACAGGTTATGACTGCGGAGAGACTCCCCATGAGACTGTGACTCGGCTCAAGAAGCTGTAGGATGATGGTTCCAAATAGGGTGAAAAATCCAAAAAAAGTCAGGACGAGAAAGAGCTGCCCAAATGCGCTATCAGGAACGGGACGATCATTGAGCTTAATGGGGACGACAAGCTTAGGCCGGAAGGTCTGCTGTAGTCCACGGTGCACAAAGCGCCACCAAAGAATGGCACGACTCACTTTTAGGCCTCCCGAAGTTGATCCCGAACACCCCCCGACAATCATCAGGAGAATCAGGATGGCGGTCCCAAGACGCGTCCATTCACCGTAGTCACTCCCCGCGTACCCTGTCGAGGTGACGAAGGAGACGACGTTAAAGACAATGTTGATGATTTCATCACTCAAGTGACCGAAAAAATGTTCCAGAATGAGGGTGAGGGAAACGATGATGACAAATCCCAAAAACCACCAAACTTCTTCAAAGCGCACTCGAAGCTCTGCGAGTTTCATTTTCTTCAAAGAAAGATAGAATGGGAAAGTCACCGCTCCGATCAGCATAAAGAGGATCATCCAACATTTGGTGGCTACAGAAAAATTGGCGGCACTGGTATTCTCGGTCCCGAAGCCTCCGGTAGCCACACAAGTGAGGGCGTGATTCACGGCTTGGAATGTTGATAGTCCAAAAAATTTGAGGCCCATGCCACAAATCACGGTAAAGATGAGATAGAGTAGCCAGAGTCTCCGCATGGTCTGGCGTAGACTGCTCAGATCGGAATTTGACATAGAGGACTCGGTGCCGATGAGTGTTTTACTACTCGTGAGAGAGCCAGAGAGGATGACGACAAACATTGCCAAAATCCCCATGCCGCCGACCCACTGGGTGAGGGAACGCCAGAGGAGAATACTCGGAGGGAGCTTTTCTACGTCTGGAAAAATGGTGGCTCCAGTGGTGCTTAAACCGGAAACTCCTTCGAAGAAGGCAAATGGAAAGGTCACGTACGGAGCGCACAGACAGTAGGGCAGCGATGCTACGATACTACACGTAATCCAGCCAACCCCCACCAAGGTGATCGCTTCCCGTTGGTGCATGACCGGGCCAGTGACTTTCTTTTTCCGAGTGATCCAGCCAATGCTCCAAAGACTCGCCCCTAAGCCCAAGGCGATTGATAGAGAAATAAGCCAGCCACCGAGTTCGAGGTCAACATCAGGACGGCCTTCGGTAGGGATGATGAGGGAGAGGCCCACACAGAGGCCCATGGCAATGCCCAGCAGAAGCACCATGGTTCCAAGGGAGCGGAGTAAAACGGCAGTATTCAAAACGGGTAGGTGAGGGAGATTTAAAACTCAGGACTTTGCCCGGTCAAACATGGTGATTGTAGCGCAAACGGCTCCTTGATGCTTGCCAAGCGCATTTTGGGCAGCGGCAACTTGAGCTTGCGGGTCATGCAATAGTCGCGAGAGGGCATCGACTAGCTCGTCTTGAGCTTCGACGGTGGTGATCCCCTTCACCTCTTTCAGCTCAGAAACCAGGGGTTCAAAATTTGCCATATGGGGCCCGGCAATGACGGGGACGCCCGCTTGGATCGCTTCCGCAGGGTTTTGGCCTCCTTTTGAGAAGAAGCTTTTCCCGATCACTACGATATCCGCATGTGCGGTCCAATCCCGAAGCTCTCCGGTGCTGTCGATGACGAAAATAGCCTGCGCAAGGTCCGCATCTTGCACCGGGGCAAAATTAGAAATCTGGCTCCGCAAAATCACCGGGCGGGCGAGTTCTTTTTCGAGCACGGCCTTCACTTCTTCACGACGTTCCGCATGACGTGGCACAATGACGGGAAGGAGCCCCGCAGTGAGAAACGCTTTTGCGAGAAACTCTTCTTCTCCGCGAAAGGTCGAAATGGCCATTCCGATGTGACGCTCCGTCCCAAATGCGGCGAGCATTTCCGTGAATTCTGGCCGACGTTGCGGCTGGATGGCGCCCTCGGGGTCAAATTTCAAATTTCCGGTCACGGTCAAAGCCTCTCTGCGCACTCCAAGAGCGGCCCAACGTTCGACATCACCGGCTTCAGGAACACCGACATGATCGAGTGTTCGGAGAAATGGCGCCATGATGTTCCTGACTTTTCTAAGACGTTTTTCGGAACGAGGAGAAAGACGCGCATTCACGATGCCGACGGGGATATCTCGCTTCTCGCATTCGGTCAGAAGACCGGGCCAAAGCTCAGATTCGATTAAGATGACGACTCGGGGAGCAAAACGCTTCATGACACGCCGCAACAAGAACCCAAGGTCTAATGGGGCGTAGATCACGCGCAGGTCTTCTGGGGCTTTTTCTTTTGCAACCGCCATTCCCGTGGCCGTTGTCGGGACCAGCACGAAGTGGTCATCCGGGCGGGTCCGCTTCCAGTGTGCGATCAGCTTCAAAGCCAAGAGGGTCTCTCCCACACTGACAGCATGGAGGTAAACCGCTCCTTTTTTTTCTTCATCCGCCGGGCGATCATAGCGACCGATTCTCTCTAGCAAGCCAGATCCCCATCCGCCTCTCCGAATCATTTTCACGATCCAGAAAGGGGCCGCAAAAATGCAGATCAATGGATAGAGGAGACGATAGAAAAACAGAATCACGGGGGGAGGGTCTTTAGGAATTCTGACGATAAATCACGATGCGACTCCGGCCATAGTCCCGCTGTTGTAGTATCTCGAGCCCTTCCATCGGCGGGACTTCACCCACCGCTTCTCTTTCAAAAATCAAGAGCCCTTCATCTTTTAGCCAATCTCTCCAGCCGGACAGGGTCACGAGATCAGCCGCTCCATCTCTCAATCCATCTGCATATGGGGGGTCTGCAAAAATTAAATCGTAACGATCTTTGGACCCTCTGAGATGCGCGGTCACATCGCGGGTGACGACCTGTGCTTCTTCAAGTTTGGTCTTTTTTAAATTGTCCTGAATGGTTCTCACGGCGCCTCGATTTTGCTCTACAAAGACGCAGCTCCGCGCACCTCGACTCAGGGCTTCAATGCCGAGCGCTCCTGAACCTGCATAAAGGTCTAAAACCTCTGCGTCTAAGACGAGTTCGCCCAAGATTCCAAAAATAGATTCCCGGACCCGGTCCGTCGTCGGTCGGGAGACCTCTCGCGGCACTTTTAAGACCCGCCCTTTCGCTTTGCCAGCAATCACTCTCATGGAAAAATTTTAGGAGAAGGTTCTTCTTCCTCGAGGGAAAGGGTGAGACCAGTTTTTGCAAGATCAAAACGGACATCAGAATACCAACGATCAGGAGTGATCAGAGGGCGCATCCGAAGAGAAAAGTCATTCCGAAATTCCCGCGCTCGTCGTTCATACATCTCTACCCGTTGCTCACTGGTCACAATGCGCGTTATCACGACGCCGGTTCCAGCCTTGGTGAGGTAACCATTCCCCAAAATGGCCTCATCTTCTCCGACCCATCGGAAATCACGAGAAATCAAGCCTGCAGGAGTCAACTGAAACTGAGCCTGCCCCCAATCAAAAACGATTGGCGTTTCTGCATCCGAGCTCTGCACCAGAAGGTCCCGGTATGTGGAAAGACTGCTCCCAGAGAGTAAGTGTGGATACAGGAGGTATGCATTCAATTGATTGCGAGCCGCGAAGGTCCCAATGCTCACTGGAAGGTCAGTTTGTAAGACCTCGGAGAGAGAAACAGGCTGTTCCGGGACATTGACTAAAACTCCAAATGGCAGTCCATGCACCGGGCGAAACGCGGCGGAGAGAGAAAATTTGAATCCTCTCGTTTCAAGTTCTTGCGGAGTCAAAGCGAGAGTATTTCCATTCCAGTTGAGCGGAAAAGTGAGATCACGAAATAGCTCTCCCCCTCCAGCGGTCACCGAGCCGATCTCACATTGTCCCGAAGCCACTTCTCCTCCGAGAGGGAAATCCGCCGAGACATCAAAGGTGCTGAACTCCAAACGAGGATGCTCAATGGAATAGATCCTCACGGAAGCATTTTCGATGGAAATCTGTGAATGCACCGCGACCGGAGTCTTTACGGAAGAAGGCGGTGACGGTGGCAATGACGAGGGAGGTCGTTTTTCCTGATTCGGCACATCCGCTGGACTCGCGGGGGGATGTGATTGGGGAGATTCGGCAAGACTGTGCTTGGCTGGTTCTGGGGCCGCTTGATCTGCTAGAACAAGCGGCGGGGTCTGACTTTTTTTCGATAAATGTCTCAGGAGCTCCACCGGCATCTCCACCTCGATTCCATCCACGGTGAGCTCCTTGACTCCTAATCTCTTGCGCAAGATATCCTGCCACCGAGGAGTGATCTTGATAGAATCCAACCGCACGACTTCACAGGCCGGGGAGAAATCTTCCGGAGCGGACAGAACCAGATCCTTCACAAAGAATCCCGACCAAGGCACCCACCCGAGGCGATCAATCTCACAAGCTAGCCCAAGTTTTTTTTCCACTCGTGAGGAGATCATCCCTGTCCCCCAAGAGGTGGTAAAAAGGAGGCTCAAAAGACCCCATAGCAAAAGAGGAGCGAGTAAGATCACAAGGAGAAGGCGACGCAACCAGCGCCTGAACTTCCCCTGCTGGAGCTGATCCCTCATCTGGGAAGACTACTTCCCTTTCGCAGGGAGAGCGAACCGAATTACCACGCTATTATCATAGAGCGTTCGCCCGGTCGAACTCACATCCTGCAGGCGATAGACCATCATCCCAAATTTTTTATCTCCCGTTTTCCCGAGAGCGAAATTCTCTTTTGTAATCCCTAAGCCCGTTTCTTCCTGAAATTTCCACTCCTGTCCGGTCCAGGCCCCCAAGATACTCTCGGCGTCAGCATCGATATCTTTAATCCGTTTCATGACTCCATTCGGAGAACGAAAGTGTCCCTCTTTCACCTGAAAGCGAAGGAGTGAGATCTTAGCTCCCTTTCCGGTGACTCGAATCATAAATTCGTCATCCACTTGCTCGAGACGAATCCCAATATTCTGAGTCACTTCGAATTTTCGATTTGTCCAGAGTTGGCGGTATTTTTTATACTCTTCATCCGTCAACCCAAGCTTTTCATGAAAAGGCAAAGGCACTCCAGGGCTTGCCTTGGCTGAATATTCGGCGAACCACTCCGGATCTTTTTGCGAAGCCTGCTTCACCTTATCAATATAGATATTGATTTCCTCCGGCGGGATCACGACGACGACCTCTCCCTTAATGGCGGCATCGATTTTAAAATACTGCGCCAAAACCTTAGGGAGTTCCGCAGCATGACCCGTGAGAGTCCCGCCCCATATCAGAAGACTCGCTAAAGCCCCACATACCTGTTTTCCAATCATCAGTCGAAATGTCATGTCGTAATCCGTCCTAGGAAGTTTCGTCCGAGCGTTCCTCTCCCTGATCTGATCGCGAGTGAATCAAATAACTCCGCGCAAGTAAACCCGCACCTGCCGCGATCATCGCCAGCAGCATCAACATATGGGTCGTTTTCATATCCAGGACAAAACGAACACGACTCATGATCTCAACGGCAATGATGGCCAGCCCAAGACCCGCAAGCCACCAAGCCCAGCGCTTTTTCGCATCGAAGAAGAGGATGCCCACCGCGATCATGAATGGGATGAAAATCAAGCCCATCGAAGTCGTCCCCCCTCCGCCAAAGCGGGAAGAGATCCAACCAAAAGGAGCGGTGGCAACATGCACTGAGTCAAAGAACAAATAAATCCCCAAGCCCAATAATGCGACTCCTCCAAAAAATAAGCCTTCTCCGCCCTCTTCTCCTCCAGGTTTCATGGTGATTCTCTCTTTTTATCTACTTTGTTCTGAACATACACCCAATTCTGAGAAATTAATTCCAAGACCTCTACGGAGCGTGGGCCTTTTCCTCCTTCGGGATACTGCACCCGCAAAAGTAAAGGGCAGATGGTATTCTTCACCTTCCTCAAAGAAGCACGAATTTCTTTTTCCGCCTCTGTTCCTCTACGGATAAAGCCATTGAGATACTCCTCGCTATCACGAAATGTCAGCTTAATGGATAAGAACTGACTCTCATCGGCAAAATCGTAGGCATAATAATGATCAGGACTAGCATAGACGCGCAGATCTACCGCCTCAGTCGATCGACTTGCGATGAATTTCGGCAGATCCACTGGTTGATGCGCTCTCTCTGACTCCCAATCCATCAGCACCTGATTCGGAGCGTCTTCTACCAACGCCGCACAATCTTCTCCATCCGCGAAATTCACGCGTATTCCGAGCATCGGATGGTTTTCTACCGCAATGATATGGAACTCATCGATTCCACGATACTCCCTAGGAACAAAAGGACGTGTTTGGTGATACTCCCGAATGAGAGGCATCACTCGCTCTTCATCACGGATGATTCCGAGATAGTCTTCTGGTTTCGTTGCCTTGAAATAACGGCTCACCACATCTTCTAACTGCTCATATGAAAGCTCGGCCTCATCCCGCTCCTTTTTTGTCAAATCGGCCCGCTCGCTTGCATTCAATTGGGAAGCCTCATCCTCTACGCTTTGGGGCAGAGCATCTACACTCCCGGATGACTGATCTTTCGTGTCCACCGCGAGCGTTCTCCAAGCCCCCCAGGAAGCTAATAAGAGAACGACTCCTGCAAGAGCCACAATCCACCCCAAGGGCATGTGCCGATGAGAGGCGGGCTCATCTAGCGAACCCTCTTCCTCAAGCCACTCCATTCCGAAATCCGCGACCTTCTTCTTTTCATGAATGATTTCGACATCTTCTTGAACCAGCTTTTGCATTTCTGGCTGACTCGGGCGCAGACGCTCTCCTTGGGAGAAATTTTTATCCTTCACCTCCCCCGCTTCGAGGCGGATGACATCCTTTTCCAAGCGAACGGCCTCTTCTTCCACAAGACGAAGTTCGTTCTCGTTATCGGATGGCTCTTTGGTCATATTTCTTAAAGATGCCTGCGATTGGGAATAGACGCAATCCCAGATCTCATCAGATCAAGCCTTCTCGATACTTTGGACACCAAACCCCGCATCCTCATTTTGACCGCCGGCTTCGGTGAAGGGCACAATTCAGCCGCTCGAAATCTGGGTAAAGCATTACAGGACAAGGCTCACGTCCGAATCTGCGATCCTTGCGAACTCGGAAACCCACGGATCAACGAAATACTTAAAAAGGGCTATCGTTTCATCATCACCCACACCCCCCGAATCTGGCAGGCCATTTATCAATCGACAGATCGGCAGGACTTCTCCAAGCCCTTCGCCCTCATCCAACCCACGGAGGATGCCCTGGGGAAGATGCTTCAAAGGGTCAAACCTCACCTGATCATTTGCACCTACCCACTCTACCCGTACCAGCTCAAACGCCTTTTCCAGCAGCATTCTCGAGCACCAGTCGTCACCGTGATTACCGATTCCATGGAAATCAACGCCGCCTGGAGTCAAGCGCCGAGCGATCACTTCATCGTCACTGATAATGACACCGCTGGCTTGCTCGAAAAACAAGGGATTGCACGTTCCAAAATCCAAGTCACCGGCTTCCCCGTCTCGCCTCGCTTTCCTCTGCTCAATTCGCTCTACTCGACCGATGAGATTCGCCCCTTCCGGGTGCTCTTTTTTCCCACCCGACGCATGCCACAGATTCGTAAAATCATGCGCGCGGTCCTCAATGTCCCCGGGACCGAAATCACCCTTGTTCTCGGGCGGAGTTTCCGCCCGCTCTATCGTAAGGCCCGCGAAATCAGCAAAGCCTACCCAGGCCGCGTCCACCTCAAAGGATGGACCAAAAAAGTCCCTGAACTTCTCTGCTCACATCACATCGTCATTGGCAAAGCAGGCGGAGCGACGGTGCATGAATCACTTGCCGCCCGCTGTCCCATGCTCGTCCATCACCGAGTCCCCGGACAAGAGGAAGGCAATATTCGCCTTCTTGAAAAATACCAAGCGGGCCACTTCACCCCGACTCCCGAAGACATTGCCACCTGCCTGAAAAATTTCCTCGAAAATGATGGCGCCCTCTGGCGACAAACGAAAGAACGACTTCTCGCACACTCTCGGCCTGCTGGTGCTCTTGATGCGGCCGACTTCGTCATCAATCTCCTCGACCCCCCAGAAAACAAAGTCTGGGGCCTCAAAAAATCATGAATTTCCTCTTCGATATCGGCAACGTTCTCCTACGCCTGGACTTCCCCTCTTTCGAACAAAAAATTTTCCCCCAGGGAATCCCTCCCGAAATCTGGTCCCTCAAAGACCCTTACGAAATGGGGAAAATTTCCGACCAAGATTTTCTCCAAACAATCCTCACTTATACGAGCGAAGACCTCTCTCTTGAAGATTGCGCCTCCGCGTGGAATGACATCTTTCTTCCTCATCCCCCCATGTGGGAACTTGTCGAACGCCTCAAATCAAAAGGCCACACTCTCATCCTTTTTTCCAATACCAACGCTCTTCACTCAGAGTATTTCCTCTCCCAATACCCTGTTTTTAAACACTTTGATCATCACCACTTTTCTCAGGAGGTCGGAGCCATCAAGCCCAATGCGCCATTCTACACCACGGCCATCGAGAAATACGGCCTCACCCCCTCTGAAACCCCCTACTTCGACGACCTCCCAGAAAACATCGCTGCCGGAGAACACTTTGGCTTTCAATGCCATCAGTATGACTCCCGTCACCACCAAGCTGCTCTCACTTGGCTCGCCCACATCGTGGATTTTTGAAAATTTGCGCCCACATCGTATGGGACAATTGTCAGAGCCTCTTCCTTGACTCGCGAAGGAAATAATGATTAGCGTGCTAGATATAGACTCATAAATCATTTAATTATTGCAAAATAATTTTTTTATGAGTCTCCAAAATGCATGCAATTATGAAGAGAGTAGCCTATGTGATCGCTCCCCCGATAATCGTGGGAATTTGTTTTCAGCTCAAGCCTTCTGACCATGTCGATCCAGACGCGATCCACCTCACAAAAAATGGTCCCCGCTTCGATCAGCTCGCCCGACAAGCCAAACGTCATCCAACGCGACTCGCTCTCCCCAGTGTCCAACAACTCCAGCGTGAACTCGCATTCGCAGAGAAATCGAAACAAGCCTTTCACTCCCTGAAAGGGAAAGAGTTCGATGCCTTCGTTGATCTCGTAGCCGAGATGCCCGTGGAGTTCATCGGAGTGCTGAGTTCCGAATTAACAGAGTTCTTTGCAAACGATGACGAAGCAGCTCAGGAGTGGCTTTTCGCCCTCACCGATGGACTCGCAGCTCAAGACGCTCAGGAACGCGCCTTAGACCTCACCAGCTATCTCCAAACGGAAGACAAAGTCCCCGATGTGGAGCGAAAGATCCTCTACGAGTGGACGAAGACCTCACCCGAAGCAGTCTTCGATCTTTATGGGCGGCTCGCAAAGGATGAACAGTTTATCGACGGCCGCCAATCCGCCATTCTCACTTCGCTTTATTTTAATGAATACGCAGACCAGGCTGACTCATTGATCAACTGGGTCGATCAACTTTCTGATCCCGCGCACCAGCCGCTCCAGGCACTCCTGCTGGAGAAAATGTCTACCCTTGCTCCCAGAGAAAGCCCGATCCGAGATCGCGTCATCTCACTTCTGGAGCAAGAGCTTCCAACAAATCCAAAACTTGCCAACCGACTCCCAGAAATCGCGCGAAACTATTCGCCTGATGATCATCAAAAATCTCTGGAATGGATTTCCAGCTTAGAAACTTCCGATCAAGAAATGCGCCAACACGCCTTCGCGGAAGTGATGCAAGAGATGGTTCTCAACGATAAGGAACGCGCAACGGAAATCCTCTCGAGCGAACATTTTCTCACAAACTACTATCTCTCTCCAGATCACGATTCCGCATCCCTCGAAGATGGTTCACTGCGTCCAGAAGCACAGCAATTCTATGACGAGGTCTTGGGAGCCTTCATGCAGGGGATCCTTTCGATCGATCCCCAAATTGTCATCGATTCCTCAGACTCATTTTTTTCTCCTGAGACAGGAGCCCGCTTTCGCCAACAAGCGCAAGACTTCATCTCCGAGGTTTCTTCAGAACAGGAACTTGGCCCGCGTCACGTTTGCACTTCTCCGAATTGCACCAACCCCAATCACTAGAACTGAACCCTTACCCAAATGAAATCGACCGACCTCGCCATCGCCCTCTCTTCCACTCTTGGTTCCATCATTTTTTTCAGCGCTTTGGAGGCTCGGAGCCAGCCTTCCAGTATCTCTAAGAGCCTGGAAGAACAAGCGCCAAACATTTCTCGCTCATCCTCTCCTACTTCACTCCCCACCCCATTTCAAACTGACGAAGGAGATCTCCGTTATCCCGCACCCGATCTGAAGGCCCCGGGCGCCAATCCCTCTTTCGACGAAATCGGCACCCTGCACTGGGAACTTGAGGCCCGCCCCTTCGCGGTGACTGTGGAAAAAGGAGACTTTGGTTGGACTGCCGAAGATGGCCTCAAAGAATCTGTCATGGGACAACTTTCTAACAACATGGATATGTTAGAAGCGATGCGCGAAGACAACGCCACCGCGATGCGCCGCCAACTCGTCTATCACAACTCCGGACTCGAAGAGAAGAGAAAGGCCATCCTTGATGGCGAATTAAACACCTTGGAACTCCCCGATTTCAATGGCGACACCTTCCAAATTGAAATTCTCTCATCAACGCGAATGACTGAGGAGAACCATCCTGACGAGCTCGACAACGGCTACATCGGGGGGCGAGTTCAAGGCCAGCCCTCAAAGGTGACCATCGGAATGTCCGGCTCATCCTACAGCATTCACATCCAAACCGAAGATCGATTCATCGACATCATCACCCGAAAGAATGGGGAAATGATCGTCACCGAGCATGATCCTGTCTTGCAGTCCGCAGTTCCATCAGACCCCTGCCGCTTTGGTCACGGCCAAGGAGTCGGAGAAATCATCAACTAAAAAATTTCTGCCTCTGATTTCTCATCAGAGCTGAAAAGTAGAAAATCCCCCTCAATACAAACAAAAAAACAATACATGAAAAACAAACTCAAATTAGCCACCATCACAACCTTGATCTTCATTCATGCAGCTCCTGAAGCGATGGCTCAAACCCTCATCCGTTATGGAGCCGGTTTTACCAGAATCGCCGCGAACCAAGCTGGCAGTCAACGCAATGTCCGCGGAGCAATCAATGCCGGCCTCGGAAATACGAACCGAGCCCTCCGTGACTCTCGCACCAACACTCGTATTATTCGCGGCGCCCTAGAAGTCTATGGCAGATATATCGAAGGAAGTCGAACTGTAGGCGCTGCTCTCGCTGACTGGCGTCGACGCCGAGGAAACATCGGCCGCAATGGCCGCAATCAAACCCAAATACAGCATGAGAACGGGACCCGCGCTGATTTTATGATGCTGATCATTCGGCGAAATGCGCGAGGTAACAATGCGGAAGCCACCCCAGATACAGGCTACAGCTGTCTCAAAGGAAACCGTGAACGTCAGCCCACCTTTCCGCACGAGATTGGGCATAACCTTTCAGGGCTTCACTCTCATGCGAACCGGATGGTCCGATCAAACAGGAACCAACTCCCCCGGAATACATACACCCTGATAGGCTCTGGGGGACGCGGATTCCGTGACGTGGCAAACCGCTACTCCAATCCAAACCTTCGCTATCGTGGGGCCACGACAGGGAGTCGAGGAAATCGGGAAAATGCTCTCCGCATCAACCGCGCCCGCGTATCCCGCTCTCGCATTCGTCGCTAGCACTTTGGCATCGCTCAAGATGACGACCACGCACCCTTGATTTCAAGGGTGCGTTTTCTCGATTACCGTGAGTTTTTTCGACAAAATATCGACATTACCTACCCAAACGGCTAGGACGCATGTGAAGTTTTTCCGAAAAAGTAAGAATTTTTCGGAAAGTTTCTCGGTCTAACCCAAACATGGAGTGAGCAAGATTGATTCGGAAGCTCAGACAAAATTGCCTTTGTTTCTCAAAATGAGCAAAAATCTTTGGTTTTTGTCTTACACAATGAGGTCACTTCGTGTTTCTTGGCATGTGAACTTTGTAGTTCAGCTCGAGAAACCTTTGGCAACAACATGCCATCACTCATGACTTTCTAAGACAATGACACCAGCATTTCCGAAAAAAATTAACGAGCATCGCGAAATTCGGGACTCCTTTCAGACGAATATGGACATGGAGCCCATATACTCGTCCTCAGCCGAAGCTGAAAAGAGTGCCGAACTCTCAGAGCGTGCGGTATCTGCGGCCCAAAAAGCCGTCAGAAAGGCTGGGATGCATTCCGTAGATCGCATCTGTGCTACCGGAAAAGATGAGCAGTTCATTTTGATGGGGATGCAATCAACACGATCAAAGGACCCCGGCCCGCGAATCTTCGGTTTTAAGACAAGCACCAAAGTCACCCCAGAGGATATGGATCGCTTTTTGCGAGACTTGATCTAAACTCCCACATCCCCCGTCACTGTGAAAATCGAACAATTTGTCAAGTCCGTCGCAAAAATCAAAGGAGTCTACGCGACCTTCCACACCTGTCACGAAGGACGACGTATCATCGCGCAAGTTCCCGATGACTGGAACCTTGAGATTGCTCAAAGTCTCGCCCGCCGATGCATCGAGACTTTCACTATCATGCAGCAAGATATTTCAGATTGCCATGAGGTGCGCATCGACTCAGATTTCGTCTCTCTCCTCATCTATTCTGCCGATGAAGGTTATCTGATCTCCCTCGTGAATGAGCCACAACTCGTCGGCGAGGCACAAGACTACATCGAGGCTCTGGTACGGAAATACTCCCCCGAACTAACTCCCCTCCCTGCTGAGACGAGCTCGAGCCATCTCGCTCCCACAGTGACCGACCCGACCGCCACTTCCCCTGGCCCCAAGCTTCCAATCCCCACGATCACCATGCCGGTGACCGTCAATGCCGCCAGAAGTGCTGCTCGCTACATCAACGAAAAACCAATTGGGGAAGGTGGCACCGCCGTTGTCTGTAAGGCATACGACCTCCGCCTCAACCGCGAAGTCGCGCTCAAACGCTTTAAAAAACAAGACGAACAATCTGAGGGAAATCGTGACTACCTCGCCGAAATGGAATCAGCCTCTCGCATTCGCCATCACAATGTTCTCAGCACCTTTGATGCAGATATCGATATGCAGGGCCGCTACATCGTGATGCAGCTCATTGATGGCATGGATCTCGAAAAACGCATCGCCGAATCCGTCCTCAACGCCAAGTTCCAGGAATTCGCCATTCAAACCCTTGAGGGGCTTCATGCCACGCACGAAGCCGGACTCCTTCACCTCGACCTCAAACCTTCAAACATCATGATTTCCGAAGGCACGTCCGGGCACCTTCATGCGACCTTGATTGATTTTGGGCGGGCTCAGCGACTTGCTTCTGAAGATAACGAAAAGCCACCCAAAGGAGCAGGTCTCGATGGATCACTGCACTACTGCAGCCCAGAATTCATCAATGGACTGGAGCTTGATGCCAGAGCAGATCTTTACTCCCTCGGCTGCGTTTTCTACTTTGCGCTCACCGGGAAGATTCCCTTTGAAGGTGACACCCCCGTCATGATCATGGCATCACACATCCAAGGGATAGTTACTGATATTCGCGAACATCTTCCCAATCTGGAAGAGCGATTTGCGGCAGGAATCATGCAAATGATCGCACTCGATCCCAAGGATCGGCCCGCGAGCACACAGGAGGCGATGCAGCATTTCGTGACCCCAGAAGCAAAAGAAGCTAAGCCCTCTTATCTGCAAACAGCTTAAATTGCCTGATTCCCTTATGCTGAGCGAGCATATCGCTCTAGTGATCATTGATCAGTGATCCGCAAAATAATCAATCACTGCTTCTCGAGTATTGATCGGGAGCATTTGGGTTTTACTGGAAGCTTCCTCCAAAATTTCCCGAAGTTTCATCAGCTTCCGCCCACCGGATTGACTGTCGTAGCTATTGAATAAGATAGAATAGCGCTTTTTCGAGTCCAACTCTTTGGGATCCATCCCGTAAAGATCTCGTTTTCCAAAACGGGCTTTCTTTCCTTCTCGAAGAATTGTTTGAATTTGAGAACCAGTTAACTCTGCCCTCACCAAGAAATTTTCGTACGGAATCCACTTCCAAGCATCCGCAATCGTCTTTTCACCCGGTTCCACATCAGGGGTATCGAAGGTTCCATGATAAACCAAGTCAGCCGGTATCTTCTGCTTCTTGGCGGCGGTGAGGAAGGATCGGCAAAGCATTTCCCAAAAGGGACTCCGGCGCCCCCTTGCTGAAATCACTTCCTTCACGTGGCCAATCACCACTCGCGCGTGCGCACTCGCTTTCTCCAAAGCAGGGGTGGCAGACTCTATCACGAGCGGATCAAGCGCGAAGCGCTCATCCATGAGGACAGTCCAAGCACGGCGATTGACAAGTTTACGTGATTCGAGATCAAAACTGAGATCCACCCTCCCGCAGTGAATCCCGAAATAGTTGGCCTGAGTACAGAGAACATTTGACCAATACCAAGAAGGTTGATCCCGATGCGAGTGCCCTCCGATGTAGAGATCGATTCCTTCCACCTCTTTGAGTAAATTTTGAACGCGATTCGCGTAGTCATCTGCCCGACGCCACCCCATGTGCCCCAGCACGACAATGGCATCCACATTTTGAGCCTTGAGAGCAGCAATGCTGACTTTCAGAATCTCGACAGGATCATGAACTTCTAACCCTTTGAGGAGTTCTGGTCGCAGCCAGTAAGGGAGACCTGGAGTCACTAATCCAGCAAGGCCAATTCTGAATCCGCCCACTTCCTTGATTTGCCATGGGGTCAGGTTTTGAAGAGGACCAGAATCGATTGCTCCCGATGGCCTCCCATCAATAGACACATTCCCCGTAATTACCGGAGCCTGGGATCGCGCAATCGCACCGGCTACGACTTCCAACCCCCAATCAAATTCATGATTTCCTAAAACCCAACCATCGTAGGAAAGCTTATTAAAGAGGTCGATCATGACCTTCCCCTGACTTTGGTACGACGCCATCGACCCCTGATACACGTCGCCGATATCAAGCGTGAGATGGTCCGGAGATTCTCTTTTCCACTGCCGCATCTGAGATGCGCAACGGGCGAGCCCTCCTAAGTTCCCAATCCCATCATACGTCTGAGTGGGTAGGATGTGGCCGTGCAGATCCGTAGTATGAAAAATGGAGACGGTCTTGAGGGATCTTTGCCGATCGGCCAAAAGAGGCCCTGCGACCACGGCCGCAGCTCCTGTGAGGAAACGGCGGCGAGTGAAGGTCATGCCACTCTGGAATCTTGTTTCTCCAGTCTGGATTTCCGCATTTTCTCGGCGGCGATCTTTTTACCGTAACGTCCCTGCACCACATCGGTGAGAAAGAGGACGGTAATGACAAAGTAGAAGGTGGTTTTTGTCATTGGCTGGATCTCATTTCCAAAGAATTTGAGATGAGCCAAATGCGCTCCTTCCGTGAGAAGCATGATCCCGACTACAAAGAGCACAAAGAGGCCGAGGACTTCATACATCCGGTTTTTCTGGAGGAACTTGGTCACCTTATCCGCAAGCGCGATCATGATCACTCCACCAATGAGAATCGCTAAAACCATCACCGGCATATGATACCCCGCATGGCTTCCATCAGCCATTTTTCCCTTACTCGCCAAGGCCATGGCGCTGAGGATGGAATCAAAGGAGAAAATGAGATTCATTAAAACGATCCAGAAAATGACTTTCCCAGACGAGGCACTCTTACGATCAGACACCTGACCTTCTTCCTCTAGGCTCATCATATGGATGATTTCCTTTACCGCCGTATAGAGGATAAACGCTCCCCCAAAAAGGACGATCAAGCTATGAAAGTTAAACGATCCATGCATGAAATGCGTATCCACTTTGA
Organism: uncultured Verrucomicrobiales bacterium; assembly: GCA_937930235.1. GTDB lineage: Bacteria > Verrucomicrobiota > Verrucomicrobiia > Verrucomicrobiales > Akkermansiaceae > SW10. The sequence continues at coordinate 16,062 of CALGLJ010000041.1, forward strand.
ACCACTCTTGCTGCAGCATTGTAACGAGATTGATTAAGACAAAGAGGAGGATCACACGCAGCGCCACTGCAATCCCGATCCCAAGTTTACGCACTCGGCTTTGATCTGCCTCGGGAGCCCGTTGCGACTCCAGTGAGATATAGAGGAGGTTATCAAAACCTAAAACCGCCTGGAGTAACACCAAGAGAATCAGCATCGTGATCTGTTCAAATATTTCGTTCATCTTGGTCTCATTCTCTGTGTGAATTCAAAAGCGTCAAAAGAAAAACGGTTCACCGGAAAAACCTGTGAACCGTTTGGAAAATTTGAAACCGGATTACTCGACCGGAGCTGGTGGGGTGAGACCGGGAACTTCCGGCGGTGGTGGTAGGTCAGGAAGCGGAATGGGCTCAGTCTGGACTCGGACCGGAGGAGGAGACGGCACGCTATCGATTGGCAGCGGGAGGTCTGTCGTATTATCCGGTAAGGGAGGAACATCTGGCAAAGGAGGGAGATCATCAATCGAAGCATCCGTTGGGATTCCAGGAATCACTGGGACTTCGGTTCGCTGACTACGCGGAGCGGGCTTGTATACTCGAGTCTGCTGACGACGCTCCGTGACCATGATAGATGGGATATAGCCGACATCACCAGAATTGAGCTCTACTTTTATAAAAGATCCCTGCGCCCGAACCACCTTGAGTGGAGCACCCGCTTTGAGAACTCGATCTGCCGAGGCATTCCCCTTTGGAATGGCCCGAAAAAATGTAGCGTTTTCCATCGCGGTCTCAACCCATTGTCCTGGCTTATACTGAGAAGTCGTTGGCTTCACCAAGCCAATCGAAGATTTGCGCTTACCGGGACCGTCTAAGGGATCAAAATCCGTATTTCCCAAAGGCTGCTGGACGCTTTTCAGAGAACCACACGAGATAAGACCCGCAGAAATCCCGCTGAGGAGAAGGAAGGATGTCGTCTTCATTACGAAGGCAATGAGCCACACAAGTCCCCGGTGGTCAACGGCTTTCCGATCAAGTGCATGCCACATTCTTTCTTTTGCTATGTTTGGGATAACATCCTAGCCTCATGATCGTGCGAGATTTATCTTCTCTATTGGTCACGGGAGGGGCCGGATTCATTGGCAGCGCTTTGATTAAGAAACTTTTAAAAAAAGACGATGTTCGCCGCATTCTCGTCTTGGACTGCATGCTTCATCCAGAAGCTCGCTACAATTTATCAAAAATTTCACCAGATCCACGGGTAAAAATTCAGGAAGGAAATCTTAACAATTCAACATTGATCTCCAATCTGATCACAAAAAATCACTTCACCGGCATCTTTCACCTCGCGGCACCCACGAGCTACGACACGATCCATTCCGCCCTTCCTGAGACAATTTCTGATCATATTGGCGCCACCACCAAGCTCCTAGAACAGGCCCGCAAAGCAGATATTCCTCTCATCTCCTGCTCATCGGGAGCGATTTATGGAACGGCACCTTTTCCCACAATATCCTCAGAATCGACTCCGATTGCCCCCATTTCACTGCCTGCGGCGACTCTCGCAAGCTGTGATCTTCTGATGCAAGCCGCGCACCAAACCTATGCGCAAGATCTCATCATCTGCCGAGCCTCATCCTGTTATGGACCTGGGCAAGATCGTGGAAAACTCATCCCAAAAATGATCTATCATGCCCTGCGTGATGAACCACTTCCCATTCATGGATCTGGCCGACACATTCGCGACTGGATGCATGTCGAAGATTGCGCGATCGGCCTCATCACATGTTTTCAAAAATCGCGACGAGGAGGAATTTACAATCTCGGAGCTCACTGTGAGCGCACCAACCTCGGAATCGCGCGTATCATCCTCAAACAACTCGGCAAGCCCGAGAGCCTCATCTCTCACCTTGATGACAGATCCGCCCATGGGGAACGCGAGGCCATGGACGCCAGACGTGCTCTCCAGATTCTCCGCTGGAAAGCCCACATTTCATTTCGCTCCGGGATGGAAGATACCATTCGTGAGCTAGCCGCGTATTTACGCCCAGAGTAAGGGCTTACCCCACTCCCAGCTCGTCCTCGATCAGATTATCATCAAGGTAGCTAATATCCCGTGCAGGCAAGCTCCCATCACGAATCCCGCGCAAGGTACGCTGAGAACCTCGGCGAGTTTTAGGGCCGCTGACCTTATTCATTACAGACTCCACCAGAAGAGGAGTCAGAGCCGCCAATCCGACACAGGCTAGTGACAAGCCCACCGATTTCCGCGCTTTATCACTCAGAACATCTGCCACCAACACTCCCGCAGCGACACCCAAAACAGCAGGGGCAAATGCCGTGGTTGTGTCAACCCAGTCTTTCTCTTCATAACGCTCTTCCATGGAAAAATAATAACCGATATCCCCAAAAGCTCAAAGCTTGAAATCCCATGCCTCGACATCCCCCCCGGAACACCCTATTTCCTAACGAAACATGAGTAACCAATACGCCCTGATTTTAGCCGGAGGAAGCGGAACTCGATTCTGGCCCCTGAGCCGGAATGCGAAACCAAAGCAGCTCCTCAATCTTTTTGATGAGACCACGCTACTCGATCAGACAATTTCCCGCCTCAAAGGACTCATTCCTCTCGAAAATATCCTCATTCTAACAAACACCCTTCAGGAAGCAGAGGTGCGAAAAGTCGCTTCCCAACTGCCTGCAGAGAATATTTTCGCCGAGCCTGCCAAAAGAGATACCGCTCCGGCAGTCGCTCTCGGCATCGGACTCATCGCCGCTCGGAATCCAGAGGCGACCATGGCCGTCCTCCCTTCCGATCAACTCATCCAAGATACCGCTGCCTTTCAATCCGTGCTCGGTGATAGCCTCACCATCGCATCTCAGACAGATGCTCTCGTCACCATCGGGATCAAACCCACCTGGCCCTGCCCCTCATACGGCTATATCGAACGAGGAAAAGAAGCGCCCCTCGATTTCTCTGTCGATAACGCCGCACATGAAGTTGCCCGATTCCGAGAAAAACCCAGCCCGGAAGTTGCGGAAGGATTTCTCCGCGAAGGAAACTTCGTCTGGAATGCCGGAATGTTTGTCTGGTCGCTCAAAACCGTCACCGCAGAACTCACACAGCACACTCCAGAACTCGCCGAGTTCATTGACACCCTCAAAACCAGCACGGACTTGCCAGCCACCGTGACCGAACAATTTCCCCAACTCACGCCCATCTCCATTGACTTCGCGCTCATGGAAAAAGCATCACGAGTCCTGAATCTCGAAGCCACATTCGACTGGGATGATGTCGGCTCCTGGATCTCCGTCGCAAAATACCTCCAAACCGAAGGAGAAGGAAACCAGACAAACCACGACCTCACTGAAATTGATTCTCAAAACAACATCATTTTTAATGACCGCAAGGAATCGCGCATCGCGCTCCTAGGAGTGCAAGATCTCATCGTCGTGCAAACCGAAGACGCCCTTCTCGTAGCCGATCGGAATCAAGCAGACGACATCAAAAAACTTGGCGAAAAACTGCCGCAAGAACTTCTGTGAACCACCCCGTCCTAGCCATCGATTACGGTGAAGCCCGCATCGGGCTCGCAGCCACCGACGAGCTCGGCATTGCCGCTCATGCCATCGGCACCATTCACTGCCGCACCGAAGAGCCCTTCCCCGCCTTGCTCAAAATCATTTCCGAACGCAATATTCAACAAGTCGTCCTCGGGCTTCCTCTCCGCATGGACGGAGCAGAGGGGAAAAGCTCAGCCAAGGTTCGTGGATTCGGATGCAGACTTCGCAAACAACTCGGCAACATCCCCTTGGCCTACTTTGATGAACGCTTCACCACCATCACCGCCGCAGAGAAACTCCGCTCCGCAGGAAAAAACGCCAAGAAACAAAAAGCCATCATTGACCAAGCGGCCGCACTCGAAATATTGAACGACTATTTGGGATGGACTCCTGACCAACTGTAAGATGCACCTCAAACTCACCATCGCCTATGATGGCACCCGTTTCGGCGGCTGGCAGATTCAGCCAAACGCAGACACCATTCAGGAACGCATCGAACAAGCAATGAGCGAAGTCGCAAAAGCACCCATACGCATTCACGGCTCCGGCCGCACCGATGCCGGAGTCCACGCGCTCGGTCAAGTCGCACACTTCGATGCCCCAGATCATCTCACCATGAACCCCTTCAACTGGGTTCCCGCATTAAACACCAAGCTTCCCTCTTCCATTCGCATTCTAAGCTGTGAAGAAGTCGCCCCCGATTTTCACGCTCGATTTTCCGCAAAGGAAAAGACCTATACCTACAAACTCTGCACCTTACCCATCCTCCCCCCCTTCGAGGCCAACCGGGCCTGGCACCTCCCGCGCCTCCTCAATCCCGAAGATCTCACTGAAGCTCTCACCCTCTATCACGGGACACATGACTTCCGCGCCTTCGCCGCCAATCGCGGGAATGAATCAGAGGAAACCAACTACGAACGCCTCATCTCACGGGCCGACTTTATTCACACCGAAGACGGCGTCCTTCTCACCTACACCGGCAATGGCTTTCTTTATAAAATGGTTCGTCTGCTCACCGGAGCCGCCATTCATGTCGCCCAAGGCTACCTCCGCCTCGATGACCTCAGTGATCTCATTCACAAACCAGGTCATCAAAAATCCCCCCTGAGCGCTCCTCCTGACGGACTCACTCTCCTCGAAGTACGATATTAATCAAACTTCCGCTCTACCACTCATCAATCCAAGACCTCTCCATCTTCCCCCAGAAGATATTTCGAAGCTTGCTCGACATCCTTATCTCCCCGCCCGGAGAGGTTCGCGATGATTAGGTCATCTTTTTGCATCCCACCTGCTACTTTGGACACATAAGCCATCGCATGAGAGCTCTCAAGAGCTGGAATGATCCCCTCGGTATGAGAAAGTTCCCGGAAAGCAGCCAGGGCCTCCTCATCCGTAGCATAAGTATATTCCGCCCTTCCAATATCCTGTAAATACGCATGCTCCGGACCAACCGCAGCGTAGTCCAAACCTGCACTGACAGAATGCGTCAGCTCAATCTGGCCATCATCATTTGCGAGAAGCCAAGTTTTGGAACCCTGCAAAACTCCTAACTTTCCTCCCTGAAAGCGCGCGGCATGCTTCTCAGGCTGAATTCCCTCTCCCCCAGCTTCCACTCCCACCAGACGCGTATCCTCATCCTCTACAAAAGGATGAAAAAGTCCCATCGCGTTAGACCCACCGCCCACACAAGCCACCAGCAAATCAGGCAAGCGCCCTTCTTTCTGTAAAATCTGCTCCCGTGCCTCTAGGCCAATCACCCGATGAAAATCGCGCACCATCATCGGAAATGGATGCGGCCCCAATGCCGAACCAAGAATATAATGAGTATCGTCTACCGTCGCTACCCAATCGCGCATGGACTCATTCACCGCCTCCTTCAACGTCGCTTGCCCCGCCGTCACCGGAACAACCTTGGCCCCCATAAGACGCATCCGGGTCACATTGAGCGCCTGGCGCTCCATATCAACCGCCCCCATATACACAATGCACTCCATGCCAAAACGAGCACACACCGTCGCCGTCGCAACCCCATGTTGCCCCGCTCCAGTCTCCGCAATAATCCGTTTTTTCCCGAGGCGCTTCGCCAGCAAAATCTGTCCAATCGCGTTATTGATCTTATGAGCTCCCGTATGAAGCAGATCCTCGCGCTTGAGATAAATTTTTGCCCCTCCCAGCTTCTCCGTCCAGCGTTCCGCATAATAAAGAGGAGTCGGACGACCACAGTAATTTTGCAGCAAATCATCTAACTCCGCTTGAAAAGCGGGATCAGCCTTCGCCTCCGCATACGCCGCACTCAACTCATCGAGTGGACTCATGAGAGTTTCAGGAGCGAAGCATCCGCCGAATTTTCCAAAATGGCCAGATGCGTCAGGAATCAGTGTGGTCGCGCTCACGTGCGAACCATAATCGGGTCACAAAAAAAGGCAACCGCACAACCGCGATCCTCCCCCTCCTTCCTGAAGCGATTTTCTGGTCAAACTCGTGTCGTCTGGAAATGTCTTCTTTATAATGAATCTCCCCGCGGCAGGCCTCCTCCCTGATACGAGGACTTTGCAACGCAAAGGTAGAGTCTCTTCATTTCCTTCGAGGTTGTTGAATCGCCGCAAGCGGCGGGCAATCAGACCCTCAGCGATTGAATCACAACATTCTTAGAATCATTAGACTCGCTCTTAAGCTTTCTTTTCCTTTCCTCAAATTACTTGATGCTTAGCATAAAATTTGGAGCCACCACCGAGACGCTTACAACACCTCTACGGTCACACCAATACGCCCATTCCTGCGCCCACCTGCCCCACCTCACTCCATCATAAAACCATGATAGATAAAGGGATTGAGAATCACCCTCTTAAAACATGCCTAGCAGGAATGGCGCGAGCTTAAGCCAGATTTCGTTAGAAAATGGCCTGAAAAAGAAAGACAGAAAGCTGGTTCGCTTACAGTCTATCAACGTGATTCAACAAACCTTGCTCACCAACTTTCCGTCCACGATCTTTGCCACTGCCAAGCGTAAAACTCAAGCCGCGATCCGAGCTGTGAGAGAAAAGGCAATGCGT
>CALGLJ010000042.1 GCA_937930235.1 uncultured Verrucomicrobiales bacterium
AGTGGCAAAGATCGTGGACGGAAAGTTGGTGAGCAAGGTTTGTTGAATCACGTTGATAGACTGTAAGCGAACCAGCTTTCTGTCTTTCTTTTTCAGGCCATTTTCTAACGAAATCTGGCTTAAGCTCGCGCCATTCATGCCTCACATGATAATCACGTGCCCCGCATGCCTCATGAGCGTTTTCAAGGCAAGACCCCGCATGGCTTGCGGACCGACTCGATCATTCAATTGGACTGGACCGTAGGGGAAATCATGAAGACCTTAGATCGGCTGAAATTAGCGGAGAAGACTTTGGTTGTGTTTTGTTCTGATAATGGCCCGGTAATGAACGATGGTTATGAGGATGAAGCACTCGAAAAACTAGGAAATCATCGGGCCGCAGGACCATTCAAAGGTGGGAAATATAGCGTGTTTGAAGGAGGCACTCGAACTCCATTTATTACGCGCTGGAAAGGAACGATTCCGTCGGGAGTTTCTCAGCAGGTGGTGTGTACCATTGATATGGCGGCAAGCTTTTCTGCCCTCACCGGGATCGCATTGCCAAAAGATGCCTGTCTCGACAGTCACGACGTATTAGCGGCCCTCCTCGGAAAACAAGATGCTCAGGGACGAGATCATTTGATTCAGCAGGATAATGGAGGGAAAGGACGATTTGGCTATCGCGAGGGAGACTGGAAGCTGACCGTTCACCCCAAGGGGAAAGCGCGAAATACCGTGGTGGAAAAGAAGTTAGAGAATACGGATGTCAAACCGTATCTACTCTACGATTTAGCGAAAGATCCTGGAGAGACCAAGAATGTCATGGCCGCACATCCTGAAGTCGCTGAGCGTCTTAAGACGCGACTTGAGAAACTGATTCAAGATGGACGTTCACGTCCCTAATGTTTCTCTCCGCACATGACAGATATATTTTTCCAAAGGTGACAATCAGAAGCTGAGTTGACGTAAAAACAGAATCGGTGTCTATTCGTAGGATGTTAAGAGTCCTTATCTGTCTTATTTTAATTGGTCGCTTAACGGCGTTGCCGAATGCCGTATTGGGGGCCTTAGCGCAGAATCAAAGCCCGTTGAATGGCAATGACCTGACAGAGGTGATTCTGGCGGCTGGAGTCTGGGATGGATCTGAAGACCTCCCGGGAGAGTGGGTGGCAGATGCGGGCATGGTAGGAGTGCGATCCTCTTATCTGATGGCGAGACCAAAGGTGATGGGCCTAGATGCTCTCTTGGTGCGCGCGCTCCATCGGGAAGAGAAACTTGAGGAATTGCAGATCACCTTTGCTGATGCGGGATCGTTTTTTGGATATTTCGATATGAATGTCCCGGAAGGTCTGAGCCAGGAGGAAGCGAGAGAGCTTGTCAGAAAAAAGCTCAGGGAGAAGCAGGAAGCATTTACCGAAGTGTATCATAAAACGTCGTCTCTTTTGAAGGATCAGTTGGATGAGATTGATAAGCGACCGAAGAGGCAAAAGCGTGGGCGCGTGCGTGATTTGCGAGCGGAGGTGAATGATTTTCAGGATAAGAAACGAGATTTGGTGATTCGGATGTTATCGGCTCCGGATCGTTTGCTAAGAATCAGTGTGTTTCGAAAGGGGGAGGCGCCGAAGACCTGGCTGGATCGAGAGCAGGAACAGTTAGGCGAGAACGAAAGACTACGGGAGCTCAGTAGGAGGGTGAAAAGGGAGGAAAATGGAGACGTTTTCATCAAACAGGTTGAGGTCGTTCCCCAAGGGTATCGTCCCTATTGTGGTCTAAATACCTTAACCATGGTGGCTCGATATTTTGGGCTGCATTTAGATGAAGACTGGCTGGCCGTGGCTGGCAAATTCCAGAATACCGGATCTGCTGCAGGTTCAGATATGCTGGGGCTTTATCATGCCGTTGCGAAAGAAGCAAAATTCAGCATGAATCGAATAAAAAACTATGACCATGCCGATGTCCGAAGATCTGTCCAAGCAGGAATGCCAGTGATTGTCTGGCGTCGCTGGGACCGAACTCGGGACCAATTGCATAGTCAGATTTCGCGGAAAATGGAATCGGGAGAGTCCGTAACCTTTGAGCAAGTGGAGGAAAATCAGCTCCCATCGAAGGCGAAAAAATCACCATTGCATTCCTCCGTGATCATCGGGTTCAATGATGAGCGGAAAGAAGTGATCTTTCTGGAAAGCTGGGGAGAGAAAGCAAAATCCCGCCGCATGCCCATCAGAGAGATGTCTCTGACCACTGACCTCACCTTCTGCTTTCGGCCTTAACTCAGGCTCAATGATAATCCAATGTCGTCAGGTCCAAGTGCTGTTTAGTTGAAGATCACTTCCTCAATCTGACTTGCGGGTGAAGTTCGTCCGTCCGGAGTGGTTGCCGCAGCATCTTTGAGTTGAATGGTGACCCGTCCGTTTTTAGTCAGGCTTGGAGTAATTTTGAGGACGTAGTTTTTTCCGGTTCCGGTGAGTTCAGATCCAGTTCCATTTGTGATCTGGAAATCTTCAAGAGTGATCCCGGTCACATTTTCATCAAAGAGTAAGGTGACCTTAAATTCTTGATTTGCGGTGGCAGGCGCTTGGAGAAGCGGGCTGACTAAAGTACTCGAGTTGTCTTTTTTTCGCTCCGCGAGAAAATAGGCATGCATTTGACCCAGCTCCTTGGGGTTGGTTTTCGCCAGATTAGTCTGCTCTCGAGGATCTGATTCTAGGTTAAAGAGGGACCAGTCACTTGCTTGAGTGGGGATTCGGCCATATTTCACGACTTTCCACGGTCCACGCCGGACCGCCCAGCGATTACTTTTTTTTGTTTCCGGACCATCATTCCAGAGCCAGTAAAGAGTGCGATCTCCAAGAGTGCCGGTTCCTTCGAAGAGAGGGGTGAGATCGGCTCCATCCCATTTGCGCTCTGCGGTCTCGGGGTAATCGACAATTTTGGCGATGGTTGGGAGGAGATCAACAACATGGAGAGGTTCATGGACCTCACGGGTGGTATATTTGCGTGGCCAGTTGATAAATCCAGGGACTTTGATGCCGCCCTCCCACACATCTGTTTTTGCTCCGCGGAGATCATCGGGTTGGTTGAAATCTGTCACATGGAGATCATCGGGATAAGCGTTGCCGGCCCAGTTCACTTGGGGGCCATTGTCGGAGCTAAAGTAAATGATAGTATTCTCACGTTGACCGGTTTTTTCGAGTGCTTTGACAATCTGGCCGATGGCATGGTCGAGGTGATTGACGACGGCGAGAAAGAGTCTTTTTTCCGGATCTTTTTCAGACTGAATGATTCCTTTTGGGTCGTGGAACCACCGAATTTGATCTTCGTTGAGCCAGCGGCCCGGATTTTTGGGATCAAGTTGAGTTGGGGTATCCACGAATGGCCCTCTTTCATCAAGAGGGGTATGAGGGGCATGAAATGGGAGGTAGAGATAGAAGGGTTTCGATCTCTTCTTTTGAACGAAGCGGATGGCTTCTTGAGCAGTCAGATCTGTGACATGGACGCCGTTTTGATAGCCTTCAATAATTTCATGATCGCGGAACCAGGTGATTTCATAGGGATTCCCCGAGCGATAGCGGTGGTCATACATTCCTACGGCTCCCGCGAGAGAGCCGTGGGCTGAGTCGAAGCCGTGGAACATGGGTCCCCACTCAAATTCTCCTCCAACATGCCACTTACCAGTCATGAAGGTTTCATACCCGATATCGTGTAGCATGCTGTGAACCGTGACGGTGTCATGGGAGAAGCACTGCACATTGGTCGCCTTTTGAGCTTGGTAGCCGTGCCGAGAGGGAAATCGTCCTGTCATGAGGGCGACTCTGGTAGGAGTACACTGAGACATGGAATAGTGTTGCGTGAATTTGACTCCTCCGTTTGCGAGTCGGTCTAAATGCGGCGTATAGACAGAATCTGGATTATTATAGCCGATGTCTGCGAAGCCCATGTCGTCAGCGACTATGACAATGATATTGGGCTTTGGATTCGCTGAAAGCGATGAACCTAAGAGGGGAATGAACGTCAATACCAGGAGACGTAGGCAATTCCCTTGGCCGGGCGAGTTCATCAGAATCTTGATTTGAGAAAGGAATTTTTGAAGGGTTCTCATTTTTAATTTACTATTCAAATATTGTCTTAATGAAGGCCAGTCAATCCATGGGTTAAACTTTAGCCAACTCTTGAGTCGACGTGAATGGAAATACTGCGTTTCCAGATGGTTTGCTTTTAGGGTCCGAGTGCCTCGCTGATTTTTAAACTTATCGAGGGCGTCACCGCGCTCTCCCATACCGTCATAAATATTTGGCGCAATGCGCCTGTTCGCAAAATTCTCGATCTTAATAAAAATAAAATTGGCATTAAATTGATATCACTATATAGCTAGACCATGAATGACATTGGTCAATGTACGAGGCTGAGGACAGATGGCTCTGCCTTTGCTGCGAAATCTTCCCTTGCATGGTCCTACAATCAGCGCGGTGTACTTGTTGAGCGCCACCAATGCCATTCTTGCATGGGATACCGAAAATCGCGCACTAAATTTCCCGAAGAACCGTTAGGTTGAATAGCGCCAACTTAAGCCAGATTTCGGTGAGAAAATGGCTCAAAAAAAGAAAAAAGAAAAACTGATCTGCATACGGTTTGTTAATATGATTCAACAATTGTTACTACCACTTTTCTCCATGACCTTTGCCGCTGCCAAGCGTAAAACCCAAGCCGCCATTCGTGCTTTCAAAGACAGGCTACGCGCAGATTCACTCAGCGGCTACAGCTTGCTTTTTGAGCCTGCTCTCTCCAGTAGTCTTCTCCTGCGGTGTCGACGAGACTCCTTCCAGAAGAAATGCCCCTACGCCACATTAAGCTCGGTCGATGAAAATCAGGCTTGTGAGATTAGAGAAATCCTGTTTCGAGGTGAACTGAATTCTCGTCATCAAGTCGAGATATCTAATATTTTTAAATAATTTATTGTCTGTAAACGGGGAGAAAAACCCTCGCCTTTAGGCGAAGACTTTCAGTATGCTTGCGGGACGTGGCCTACCGGAAATCATCCCATAGTGTATACGATTTAAAATATCATTTGGTGTGGATTACGAAATACCG
>CALGLJ010000043.1 GCA_937930235.1 uncultured Verrucomicrobiales bacterium
TTCACCATTTTCAAAAGTCGCCTCCTCTGAACTCAGAGCCGTCAAACGATGGTTCATCCGAAATTCGACTCCTTGCTTTTTCAAACGTGCAATCCATTTTCGTAGAAGCGGTGCTCCTTTGAGCGATTTCGGATACACCCGTCCTGAACTTGCCTGAAACGTCTCCACCCCGAGCTCTTGAGCCCATTTCCGCACATCTTGTGGATCAAATTTATTTAAACCATTTTCCCAAAAGGATCTCGGGCCCGAATAGTGAGTCACAAATTGGTCTCGTTCCTGTCCATGGGTTAAATTTAAACCACTCTTACCCGCGACAAGAAACTTGCGCCCCACTGATCGTTTCTGATCACACAAAATGACCTGCACTCCTGATTTCGAAGAGATTTCGGCAGCGCGCAAACCAGCCGGGCCTCCACCAATCACAAGAACCGTCTGCACTTCTCAATAGTGGCTATTCTCCCACTTCAAGCGAGTCAGAAAAAATGTATTCCCTGAGGCGCTATCACTACTCTACGCCCATTTATGATCAATCAACTTGGATGCCGATCATTCGCCAATTCATCATCAGCAACGGCCATCACAGGAAGATAAATATTAAAACTGCTCAGTCAGCTCAAGGGGTCACTTCAACCTCCAAGAGCGTTCTACCAGCGAAAATAAAATCGAGTTCGCGAAACTTTCCGTTATTCCGTAGAGTAATGAAACATTCAGTTATCATGAAATCCTTTTTATCCCGCTTCAAGCAGGCGACTTGCGCAATCTTTGCCGGTCTTTGTGTGACTCTTTCCGCAGAACAGCGCCCAAACATTCTGATGATCATCGCCGATGATGCTTCACGTGATAGCTTTGGCATTTACGGCTCTAAGACAGCTCAGACCCCAGGTTTCGATGAGATCGCTAAAAAAGGAGTCATTTTCACTCAGGCATACAACTGTAATCCTAAATGTGCCCCCTCACGTGCCTGCCTCCTCACCGGGCGCTACTCTTGGCAACTAGAGGAAGCGTGTAATCACAGCCCCTTCCTTTCCGATCAATGGAAATTCTACCCGTTCCTGCTCGAGAAAACAGGATATCGCATTGGCTATACTGGCAAAGGATGGGGGCCAGGGATCTGGAAGGGTAAAAACGTCGGTAGAGAGCTTCATTTAGACAACCCAGCCGGCCACCCCTTTAACTCCGTGACTCTGAAACCTCCTTACAAAGGGATCAGTAAAATCGACTATGCCGGAAACTTCGAACAGTTTCTAAAAACAACCCCGCAAGATCAGCCCTTTTGCTTTTGGATGGGAGTAAAAGAGCCTCATCGCAAATACCAACGTAATAGCTGGAAGCGTGAAGGCCGTGATCTCTCCAAGATTTCCGTGCCTTCTTACTACCCAGATAACGAAACGATTCGGGGAGATCTTGCTGACTATGAGATCGAAGTAGAGTGGTTTGATAAGCACATCGTCCGAGCGATGAAGTATCTTGAAGCGGCAGGAAAGCTGCAAAACACCCTCATCTTGGTCACTTCTGATCACGGGATGCCCTTCCCACGGGTGAAAGGACAAGTCTATGATGATGGATTCCGCGTTCCATTCATCGCCCGCTGGGATGGGAAAATCAAACCGAACCGCAAGGTCACAGATTTTGTTACTTTCCCGGATTTCGCCCCCACTCTCATGGAAATCGCTCAGGCCAAAACACCCCCTCAAATGACTGGCGCAAGCTTTGTGACACAACTCCTCTCTGACAAAAGCGGCCGTATCGACCCCAAACGAAATCACACCCTTCTCGGGAAAGAACGTCACGATATTGGACGGACGGATGACGAACTCCTCTCCGTCTCATACCCCGTCCGAGCGATTCGCAATGACCGATTCCTCTACGTCCGGAATTTCACTCCCCATCGCTGGCCGACCGGGAACCCAGAACTCGGATGGCGTAATACGGACGGTGGCCCTACAAAAGACTACCTCACCGCTCTTCAGAAGGATTCGCCCGAATACCATTTCTATCAAATGAACTTCGGCAAACGCCCCGCAGAAGAGCTCTACGACATCACCGCAGATCCCGATTGCGTAAAAAATCTCGCAGGAGATACCGCACAAGCGGAGACTCTCAAATCACTCTGGCAACAACTCGAAAGCGCGCTCAAAGCCCAAGGAGACCCCCGAGTCTTAGGAAAAGGAGATATCTTCGATTATTACCCAAATTCCAACATCAAAAATCAGCGGAAAATTTACAAAAAACCAGACTACGACCCGATAAAAATTTTCGAAGAGTATCAGCGAGCGAAGAAGTAAAATCACTCCACCACCTCACTTATCATAGCGCCTCTTCAGGCCCCTATCGGTAAATCCATTTCGCAACACTGCTATTTCCACGTAACTTCAGAAAAGACCTCCTAGCCCAAAACTAATAAAGTACGAATAGTTTCGTATTAGATCATCTGACCCTCATCTTCACCTCCCCTCTCTCCACCCTGATAACTGTCTGCGATAGAAAGAGAGCGAGCCATCAAAACCTGTCCCAATGGCCAGCTATCCGTTTGATCACACAACAAATGTGGCACAAACTGAGTTTAACCGATACTGTTCAGCAAGTCAGACGCAATTCATCTCCAGAAAATCATGAACGCCTCACCAGAGTTAACTTCTCCCA
>CALGLJ010000044.1 GCA_937930235.1 uncultured Verrucomicrobiales bacterium
GGAGAAGAGCGTTTAATCTGTCTGCGTTCAGGGTAGTGATGAATGCATTTTGAGGAGTTAAAGAAGCAGGTTCCCGGAGGTGCCTTAGAGTTAGAATTTGAGGGCAATCCCGGTGCTTAAGGAAAGGTCTCCCTTTTCGGCGCCAGTGGCCGGGGTCGAGTTGTAGTAATATTCTACTCCCACGCGCCAGTGTAAATCATCACTGATAATGGTGTCGAGGTAGAGATAGGAGTTAATATTGAATCTGGAGGGATCGTCTGCGGGAGCATCCCAAGCGATTTCCTGAGTGACGTAGGTGTAAGCTCCGATTTGCCAATAGAGACGTTGGGCTGCTTGGAGGGCGAGGTAGCTATCGGTTAATCCACCGCGCTCCTCTACGGTGTAGCCGAATCCTCCTTCGAAGGAAAGGCCGCCATAGTTGTTGAGGATGACGTAGTGGCCGATATGCGCTCCGGGGGTGAAGCGGTATGAGAGGTCGGCCGAGTCATCATGGAGAAAGTTTAATCCAATGCCAGCGTAGGTCGCGGGGCTAAATTTCCAGTTGTATCGGGTGCCAAAGTTGCTGCGGTTTTGACTGCCCTGCCCATTACTCTCAGCATACTGGAATCCCGCTTTTAGGAAAAATTCGTTCTCTTTGGAGCGGAAGGCGGAATCGTAGTCAAATTTGAGACGGAGGTTATCGGAATTTCCTTTGGCGGTGCTGGTGGTGATGGCGGCGTTACGAGTCCATCCGTCGCGGGTGCCTTCTTTCTTTTCGACCTTTTTCTTGAGCGTTTTACGTTGATCGGCACGGTCTTCTTTTTCTTTGAGAAAGCCGTTGAGTGAGTAGGAGAGGCCAAGGGTCAGGAGGGTATCATCTTTGCCAGAACCGATCGCTGGATCGAGATCGATACGGTGGCTGATCCCGGCACGGAGATTCCATCTACCGTGTAGGCGGATATCGAGGGCTGCATCTAGGTTGAAGATGTAGCTCGCAGGATCTGTCGCTTTGGGGGTGAGGATGGCCGCTTGACGGAGGGTGACGCGGTCGCTGAATTTATAGTCGAAGTGCTGCGCGGCTCGGTAGGTGAGAAAGTTATCGGTTTCTCCGTCCTTGGATTCGAAGGCATAGCCGAGACCGATTTCGGCGCTGAGGAGGCGGTTCGAATCACGGAGAAAATAGTATCCGATGGTGGGACCGAGATCGATGCGATAATCAATGCCTGAGACTTGATTGGTGAAGATGTTGACGGACGATCCGAGGTAAATTTTTTCGGATAAATTCCGATTGTAGGTTCCAAAAAGTCGAAATGAGTTTGTGGAAGTAAAGCCATCGAACTCGGCATAGAAATAGTCTGCTCCGTAGAATGCTTCTTCGTTTTCGTCACGATAGGTTCCGAGGAATTGGAGGTTGAAGGTAGTGCTATCCGAATTTCCGCTGGTGTAGCTGACTCCGGTCGCGGCGGTGTATTCCCAAGCGGTCGGATTCTCTTCCCAAGGATTGGCTCTCGCAGTGAATGTGCTCAAGCAGAGGAGAGAGCAGCTAATGAGAGCAGCAAGATGAAAAATTACAGACATAACGGGTTCAGGAGCAGCATTCCCGCGTTTGGCTTGGAGGAAAAGAGTAAAAAGATAAGGCCGCCCGAAATTGTCGGACAGCCTTAACTTACTTTGCTTTGTGTGTGGCGTTGTTATTGTGCGCGTTCCTCTTTACTCCAAAGGTCAACAAGTTCAGTCGATGTCCTTGTTTGCACTGAGCGAGCAGTGCGTTTCTCTTTGGTGTAGGTATTGAACGTATCAAAAATGAGGAAATTCGCCTACCCTTTGAAATCAGTATATATTATATCAAATGGCTATTTTTCATTATATATATTGGCTACTGCTCGTCAGAAAAATTCCTTCTTCACGCAGAAGGGTCTGAGCGATCGGTCATTTCAGCCTCGGGAAACTTGCTGAACTTTCCCCCGTAGGATGACAAAGTTGAGCCGACGCGGGCGATAATCTTTTGTCACGGGGAAATGAATCTCATCTTCCTGAATGATGCGAGCTTCCAAACCCAAGTGGCGGGCTTGGGAAAGTGCGGTCGATTTAGGAAGCCCTAAAAAGGCTTGGCCATCATCGTTCTCGCTGGGGGAAGGCATGGTGTCAGAGTGATGAGCTGATGCCGGGGTGACGGGAGGCTGAGGACTGCAAGCGGAAAGCAGGATCAGGGACAAGGAGAGGAGAACAATAAAAACCCGCAGCCTCATGAAGAGCACTGCGGGTTTGGAAAGGGATTTCAAAATTTCGCGGAAGTCTTACTCAGCAAGAACTTTCATGGTAGGAATGAGGCCAATGTGTGGCTCTCCAGTTCCGCCTTGCGTAGTCGCCCGCTTGAGGACTTCTTCACCTACGGTGCCGCAGCATCCAGGCTTGGGGCAGTAGGAGGTATTACACTTACCGCATTTGTCGATCTTAACGCGCTTGGTGACGGTGTAGGGAACTTCTTCCTCGGTAGTGTATGCAACACCTCCTTTGGGTCCATAACCAGCATCAACGACGTTTTTAACGGTTTTATATTTCGTCTCTTCTACTTCTTTATAAGCATCCTCGTCACAGGTGAACCAGCAACAAGATGAGAGGAAGGAAGCGAGGAGGCCGAGGCCAATGAGTTGAGCGATAGATTTCATAAGTGCGTTAATAACTAAGTGAACCTGAAGGATCGTTACCAGAAGAAACCAAAGATCAGGTGGCTTTGTCGAGGGTGTTTTTTTAAAAAAGAGTGAGATTTTGAGGATTTTAAGCAATGGTCAGCACTTGCTTCACGATTCGCTGGGCATTTGGGAGCTGTTCGGGCTCGATATGTGGCGAGTAAATCGCAGGGGCATCAATGGTGCAGACTCGCTTGATCGGTGCATCAAGATAGTCAAAGGCATATTCTTGAATGAGAGTGGTGATTTGTGCGGAGACTCCACAGAAAGGCTTAGATTCATCTACGAGAACAGCACGATTGGTTTTTTTGACCGATTCAATGATGGCATCTTGGTCGAGTGGGCGGATGGAGCGAAGGTCGACCACTTCGGCGTCGATGTTATGTTCGGCTTTCAGGATTTCAGCGGCTTCTAGGCATCTGAGGACGCTTGCTCCGTGGGCGATGAGTGAGATATCAGATCCTTCTCGCTTGATATCGGCCTTCCCGAGAGGAATGACAAAGTCTCCTTCCGCAGGGTCTGGCACATGGGCTCTATTTCCGTAGAGAGTGGTGTTTTCCATCACGTAAACGGGATCATTATCACGAATCGCAGCCTTCATCAGGCCTTTGGCATCTGCGGGAGTTGCCGGGGAGCAGACCTTAAGGCCGGGAAAAGCGGCGAAAAGGCCTTCGGGAGTGTGCGAGTGAGTCGCCCCGACATTGGTGCCTCCATTGGCAGGTCCGCGCATGACGATGGGCACATTGATCAAGCCTCCAGACATGTAGCGGCAGCATGCGGCATTATTGACAAGCTGGTCAAAGGCCACCGAATGGAAGGACCAAAACATCAGCTCCATCACGGGGCGGACGCCAAGCATGGAGGCTCCGATCCCCATGCCGATAAAGCCGGCCTCAGAAATGGGAGTATCGACGATACGTTTGTCACCCCATTTTTCCCAAAGGCCTTCGGTGACTTTGTAGGCTCCATTGTATTGGGCGACTTCTTCTCCCATGATGACCACATTTTCATCACGGGTGAGTTCTTCGTCAAAGGCTTCACGAAGTGCCTCGCGGTATTGAATTTCTCTCATAGTCTTAGAAAATTAATCGTTGAAGAAATGGCGGCCGATCTTGGAGGCCTCGGTATTGTTGTCGGTCTCCCAGTAGACGTCTTTTGTGATGTCTTCCACGGTAGGGGCGGGGGAAGCTTCTGCGAAGTCTACGGAAGCATTCGCTTCTTGTTTCGCAGCTTGATCGATTTCTTTAATGGCTTCTTCAGTTAAAACTCCCTCGCTAGTAAGCCGTTGTTTCCACTGGCTGATGGGATCGTGATTGTCTTTGTATTGCTGTATTTCTTCAGGTGAACGGTATTTTTTATGAGAAGAATCAGCAATGGAATGTCCTTGGTAGCGGTAAGTCTGAATTTCAAGAACCGATGGCCGGCTCTCATTGCGGGCACGCTCCATGGCAATATTTACTTTGGACCGAATTTCATAGAGATCAGAGCCGTTCACGAGGTCCCATTCCATATCGTAACCTTCGGCACGCTGGGCCAAGCAGTCTCGGTAGGCACTAGAGCGTTTCTGGGAAGTTCCCATGGAGTAGCCGTTGTTTTCGATAATGTAGACAACCGGGATTTCGAACAGAGCGGCAATGTTTAAGGATTCGTGGAAAGCTCCTTGGTTGACCGCGCCATCACCCATGAAGCAGAGAGCTGCCCCTTTGTTTCCCTTGTATTTTAGCCCGTAGCCGAGTCCGAGGCCAAGGGGAGTCTGACCTGCCACGATCCCGTGACCGCCCCAGAAATTTTTATCGGGAGCGAAGAAGTGCATCGAGCCACCTTTTCCCTTAGAGCATCCATCGATTTTCCCAAAAAGCTCAGCCATACACTCGTTCATGGTCATTCCCACTGCGAGGGCATGGGCGTGGCAGCGATAAGCCGTGATCATGTGGTCGTGCTCACCCATGAGAGAGGCGCAGCCAACGGCGATTGACTCTTGTCCGATGTAAACATGGAGAAATCCTCCCATTTTTCCTGCGGTATACTGCTTTAGTGAAGCTTGCTCGAATTTACGAATACGGGACATCTGACGGTAGTATTCGATTTTTTGCTCAGAGCTGAGGGCGCTGTTAATAGGCGAACTCGCGAAGTCGAGAGGAGGAATGCTTGAGGCGGTATCCATAATTGGCGTAATTTCGGTAGATGGCATAGCGGGGGTAATGGCTCCTCGCAAGACTAATGAGCGTCTGAAATCTCGATCATTAGGGTCGCTGAGTGGATGCGCATTCTGCTGCGGGAGAAAAGATGGCCGTGATTTCTCTGATTCCTCAAATTTGAAAACGCTTCTTTCAATAAGTTCTTGGAAGGGGAGTTTAATCTCCACTTTTCAGCACCTTGATGAAGGCATCTTGGGGAATGTTCACTTTACCAAAGGCTTTCATCTTTGCTTTACCCTTTTTCTGTTTCTCTAACAGTTTGCGTTTACGAGAAATATCACCGCCGTAACATTTAGCCGTCACGTTTTTACGCATCGCCGAGATCGATTCGCGGGCGATAATGTTGCCCCCAATGGCGGCTTGGATGGCTACGACGAACATCTGAGTTGGGATGACTTCCTTCAGCTTGGCAGCGAGTTCGCGGCCTCGGCCCTGAGCTTTGTCCCGATGGACGATGGTGGAGAATGCTTCCACGGGTTCACCTGCGATGAGCATGTCCATCTTGACCATATTGGCGGCGCGGTAGCCGGCATGTTCGTAATCCATCGAGCCGTAGCCCTTGGTCATGGACTTGAGGCGGTCATTGAAGTCGACGAGGATGTCAGCCAGAGGGACCACTCCTGTCAGAAGCACGCGGAACTCATCGATCGTCTCGGTGTTCTCAAGCTCTCCCCGTTTTTCCATGATGAGTTGCATGACATCGCCGATATAGTCACCGGGAACCATAATGAAGATACGCACCATGGGCTCGCGGATTTCTTCGATAGCCTGCTGCTCGGGGAGATAAGTCGGGTTGTCGATGATGAGTTGCTCCCCATCAGTCTTAGTGACTTCATAAATCACGGACGGGTAAGTGGAGATGACATCCATATCGAACTCTCGTCGCAGTCGTTCCTGTATGATCTCCATGTGCAAGAGCCCGAGGAATCCGCAGCGGAAGCCAAAGCCCAGCGCGGTAGAACTCTCAGTAGAGAATGAAAAGGCGGCATCATTGATCTGTAGCTTCCCCATCGCAACCTTGAGCGCTTCGTAATCCGAGGTGTCGACGGGATAGATGCCTGAAAAGACCATGGGACGGATCTCTTTGAAACCTGGGAGAGGCTCGGGGCAGGGCTTTTCACGATGTGTGATCGTATCGCCGATTTTCACCTCAGCGGAGGATTTCATATTGGCGATGAGGTAGCCCACATCTCCCGTCTGGAGTTGATCGGTCTTCGTCATGCCGGGGGTGAAATGCCCGACTTCCTTGATTTCGTAGTGATTTGGAGTGTGGAAGAGCTTGATTTTATCCCCCTTTTTCACCACCCCAGACATCACGCGAACGTAGGAAATCACCCCACGATAAGCATCATACAGAGAATCAAAGACAGATGCTCGCAAGAGCCCATCTTCTTCGACTGGAGGAGGAGGCACCAGCTCTACGATAGCTTCGAGAATATCCTCAATCCCCAGACCCATCTTCGCGGAAGCTGGGATGCCATGTTCTCCCGGAATGGCTAAAATGTCTTCTAGTTGTTGGCGGCAGCGATCTACATCAGCCGCTGGAAGATCGATCTTATTGAGAACCGGGACGATCGCGAGTTCTTGTTCCAGAGCGAGATTCACATTGGCCATGGTCTGCGCTTCGACGCCCTGCGCAGCATCAATGATGAGGATCGCACCTTCACAAGCGGCCAGAGACCGAGAGACCTCGTAGGAAAAATCAACGTGTCCCGGAGTGTCTAGGAGGTTGAGCTTGTAAGTTTTCCCGTCCTTAGCGGGATACATCATCGTGACCGGGTGGGATTTGATCGTGATGCCTTTTTCGCGCTCCAGATCCATCGCATCCAGATGCTGAGCTTGGGCTTCACGCTGACTCACCGTTTGAGTGTGTTCGAGCAAGCGGTCGGACAAGGTCGTCTTGCCATGATCGATGTGAGCGATGATGGAGAAATTGCGGGTGAGTTCGACAGACACAATGAGAGAATGAAGGGTTAAAACTGAATAGGGAAGGGGGAATCCTTCCACTGGACGCAGGGAGATAGGCGGGT
Source organism: uncultured Verrucomicrobiales bacterium (assembly GCA_937930235.1). Taxonomy (GTDB): domain Bacteria; phylum Verrucomicrobiota; class Verrucomicrobiia; order Verrucomicrobiales; family Akkermansiaceae; genus SW10. The sequence goes on from CALGLJ010000044.1 coordinate 6,898, forward strand.
TTGACAAGAAATGGAAGAGTGGAGTGCCGATCAATGGGGTAAGTCCAATACTTGGGAGCCGGATCGGAATGTCCTCGATCGTAAGGAAAATAAAACTGGCACAAACTTGATGTCATCATATGACTATACCGTGAATGACATTGGTCAGCGCACCAATTTGACCACCGCAGGCACCGCCTTCGACGTCACTCCCGTCTACGCCTGGTCCTACAATCACCGGGGCGAACTCGTGCAGGCCAATGACACCAGCACTGCCAATCACAACCGCGCCTACCAATTTGACGCCATCGGCAACCGTCAAAAATCCTCTGAAACTCTCTTAGCTGGCTTACCTGCCACCGCGAATTACCAGAGCAACGCCCTCAACCAACATACCAGCGTCCCTGGCACCCCCGCCTCCGTCACCCCAAGCTATGACGACGATGGCAATGCCACCGCCTATCCTCTGCCCGAAGACCAGAGTACGAATTCGACCTTAGTCTGGGATGGTGAAAATCGCCTCATCAGAGTCATCAGAGCAAACAACGGTGGCATCATCGAATATCGCTATGACTACCTCAGCCGTCGCCTCACCAAAGTCGCCGCTGCGCAATTCATCACCTACCTCTACCATGGTTGGAACTGCCTTGCGGAGCATCAAGAAAACGTTCTCGAGCACACCTACACTTGGGGCAAAGACCTCATTGGTAGCATGCAAGGAGCCGGAGGAGTCGGCGGCCTGCTATCCCAGCGAGATGAATTCGCGGCTGGAGCCCCCGTCTACTACCCCACCTATGATGGAAACGGAAATATCAGTGAATACCTTGAAAAAATTTCTGATAATCCCGACACCGAAAGCGTAGATGAAGAAGAGACAAAAGTTGTGGCCCACTTCGAGTATGATGCCTTTGGTAATATCACCGAGAGTAGCGGCACCATCGAGAACTTTGACATCCGCTTTAGCACCAAAAAACGTGATGCGGAAACCGGCCTCTACTACTATGGCTATCGTTACTATGACCCGGGGACTGGGAGGTGGCCAAGTAGAGATCCTTTGGGGGAAAACCATTCAACAGGGGAATTTAATGAATACGCTTTTGTTAGAAATGCAGCTTCATATTTTGCTGATCTTTTGGGGTTAACGATCATTGGTGGTGATATTAGTGGGAAAACTGGAAATTGTTTTGGCGGAGCATTGACTAATGATGGAGCGATTGATTTATCGCCTACACATAAAATAAAGCGCGGACAGTCTTTGAAGAAAGCTATTGAAAGTCAATTTGGATATAAATGTCGAGAAGTGAAGAGTGTGAAAGCGTGTAAGTGTAAATGCTCACAGGAAAAAGTATTGATTACTTTGTATAAAAGAGAGCGTAAAAACAAAAAGAGAAATCCATGGACTGATCCAAAATTCGAATGGAATTTTGATAAGAATGGAGTTGCTAGGAGTGATCTTCATGCGGTTCGAGATGATACGGGTTGTGAAAATGATTATAAGCAAATCCCTAGGCGGCAGCGAGGTATCCCTGGTCAAGGTGGTTTTAATAGGAATATCAATTGGAAGTTGTTTAAAGGTAACCCATTACTGTGTTGTTGTCGTGAAAGGAAATAAAAGTATGTATTGTTGTTGTTTATTAATTTTTAATTCTTGTTCATTAAAAAAGCATGAAGAAGAGGTGAGTGTTTACTATCAAGATGGTGGTTTGCGCTACTCAATAAATGGATCGATGTCATCAGATCTCAATGTGGTCTTGGAGGAGGTTAAAAGTAGATATGTGGTCCTTAAAGTTAAGGATAAAATTTCTGATGATGAAATTTCCTCATTAAAGAGTGATTTTTTTGAGTATGATTTGGACGTGCGAGTTGTGCTGTTAGCTCAGGGAGTAAGTGAAATTGTGTCGAATAAAGAAATAACTCAAAAAGATATTGAGGCCTTGGATTGAAGGCTGAAACGCAACTGTTGCGGACCAAATTGTAGCGCACCACTTTGATATCTATTTTTATGCCAGCAACTGTATTCGTGAATTTTTTCACGAGGCGGTTTTATTGTTCTCTAAATATCTTCTCATTAGTGAGTTGAGGTGAATGAGGAGTTTTCTCATGACTGCGGTAAGTGCGACCTTTTTGGCTTTGCCTT
>CALGLJ010000045.1 GCA_937930235.1 uncultured Verrucomicrobiales bacterium
ACTACTTCTGAAACTTCCGCAGCTTAATTGTTTATTTTTAGATCGATATGAATACCTGGAATATTTTCAAGCGTGAGATCACGAGCTACTTTACTCAGCCCACGGCTTACGCGATTCTCATTATCTTTAGTCTCCTCTCGATTGGACTCACCTTTACTTTTGGGCGTTTCTGGGATTACCAGGATGCCTCTCTCCAATATCCATTCTTTTGGTGGCACCCTCTTCTGTTCATGATCCTGGCCCCCGCAGTGAGCATGAAGCTGTGGTCGGATGAGCATCGCTCTGGAACGATCGAGCTTCTGGGCACTCTCCCAGTCAATCTCAGCAGCGCCATTCTTGGGAAATTTTTCGCTTCTGCTCTCGTTTGGGCACTTGCGCTTCTGCTGACATACCCGGTCGTTTACTATGTGAATTACCTTGGGAGTCCTGATAACTGGACGATCTTCTCGGGATATATCGGGAGCTTCCTCGTCTGTTGCACCTTTCTCGCGGTGACTTCGCTGGTCTCAGCTTTCACGCGAGACCAAGTGGTGGCATTGATTATCTCGGTCGCTATTTGTTTCCTGCTGACCGTCTGTGGGATTGATCAGGTTATCAATGAACTCCGCCGTTCATGGTCTAAGGATGCCGTTGATTTGCTTGCTTCCGTGGGCGTTTATTCCCACTTCCAAGAAGCAACTCGCGGACTCATTCGGATCCCGAGCTTACTCTACTTCATCGGGCTCATCACCGTCTGTCTCGTTGGCACAAACATTGTCTTAAAATCCCAACGGGCTTAATTTTTTTCCTCACTTCAACATTTCTATAAAATGACCGCATTTATCATTCTTGTTGTAATCTTTGCCGCATTTTCATTTTTGATCCGGAGCCGCGTTCTGCGAGCCGCGTGTGGGGTTGTCGTCCTCGCTGCTCTCGTCTTCTTTATCACTCAAATTATCGGGATGACCGGCGCTGGCCGTAAGAATATCGATTTGACCGAAGATGATCGCTACACTCTGACTGAGGGCACGAAAAGCATCCTCGCTGAACTCAGTGAGCCGGTAACCATTCACTACTATGCCTCGCGAGATCTCCGTTCCATTCCCGCAGGGATTAAACGCTATATTCCACGCGTTGATAACTTGCTCGATGAGTTCGAAGCGCTGGCCAAAGATGGGAATCTGACCATCAATTACGTCGATCCTCGCCCAAATACCGATGAGGAAGATGCAGCTCAGTTGGACCAAATCCAACGCGTTCCAGTATCACAAAACGAAAACCTCTTCTTTGGTGCTTCGATCTCGGCTTGGGACAAGAAGACCGTCATTCCGTATTTCGATCCTCAAAATGAAACTCAGCTCGAGTTTAACCTCATCAGCGCCATTGCGGAGGTGTCACGGATCGATAAGCCGGTCGTGGGCTTGGTCAGCGGATTAAAAATGAGTAGCGGCGGTCAAACAGGTCAAGGCTGGATCTTTTACCAATATCTGAACCGGATGTATAACATCGTCGATCTCGATCTCGACATCGTCTTGAAGCTCCCAAATATTTATAAAGACAAAGAGTGGGGCGAAGCTCCTTCACACCTTGATCCAGATAAAATTCCCATCATTCTTGTGGTCCACCCTGCTGGGATTACTGAGGAAGCGGAGTTCCACCTCGATCAATATCTTCTCCGTGGAGGCACGGTGATTGCGGCGGTTGATGCCTTCTCCTATGCGGCTCAGAGTGAGAGTGGGCAACAGCGCCCACAATTTCCAGGAATGCCTCCCCAAGGCGGCACCCCCACGGAATCCACCTTACCCAAGCTCTTTGCCAAACATGGGATCACATACAGTGGAAACAAAGTGGTGATCGATGGAAAATACGGTCAACCCGACAATCGCGGCCAAGCTGGTAATCCCGGCGTCCTCAGCTTGGATAAGGACTCTATCCCGAATAAAGATGATCTCGTCATGACATCGGTGAAGGATATTTTCATGATCTTCACTGGCGCCTTCGAAAGCGTGAAAGCTGAGGGTCTGAATATCTCTCGTCTGATCCGCTCCTCCAGTAAGTCTACGCTCGTGAATGCTTCGGAAATCGCCAATACTCAGGGGGCACAAAACCTGCGCTTCAAGCTCCGCTCGAGTGATCGACAGTATGACCTTGCCGTTTACCTGAATGGTAAATTTAAAACCGCATTCCCTGACGGTAATCCCGCTGAAGCCGAGAAACCGAAAGACGGTAAAGAAGGCCAGAAGGAAGAGAAAAAGGAAGACGACCAAACTGCCGAGAAGAAAGAACCTCAAAGTGAATCTCTCAAAGAAGGGACCGAAAACGGACACCTCTATCTCTTTGCCGATACCGACTTTCTCTTCGATGGTGCGGCCTATCGCCTGCTGCGGATTGGCGGGATGCAGGGTGGCGGAATCCCTCAACCGGTCTCCGATAACGCTCCCATGATCTTTAACATTCTCGATCAAGCGACCAACTCCAAACACCTCGTGGGCGCACGAGCCCGCACTCCGAGCTGGCGCCCGTTCACGGTGTTCAAGGAGATGCAGGCCGAGTTCAAGGAAAAGGCTGGAAAAGAAATCGATAAGTTCAAAGAGCAGCAAAAAATCGCCTCTGATCGTATCAATAAAATCCAAGCTCAGCGGAAAGATAAGAACTCCGCCTTCCTCAACCCCGAACAAGCAGCCGAGCTGAAAAAACTCCGAGAAGACGAAGTAAAATATGCCAAGAGCATTCGTGAAAAAGAAAAAGAATACCAAGCTTCCGAAGATGCCATCAAGTCCGGCATCTTCTGGAAATCCATGCTCACGGTGCCCATCATCGTCATCCTCATTGGCTTGGCCGTTTACTTCTATCGCCGCATGACGACTCAAGCTCGATAAATCTCAAATCTTCAATTTTAAAAATAACTCCAACTGATTATCTCACATGTCACGACTCCATCTCATCATCCTCTGGGTCCTCACCCTGGTTGCCGGAGCCATTGTCTTCAGCGTTCAGTCGAAAGAAAGCAAAGCCATCGAGACCAAAACCACTCTTGAACAAGGTTCGCAAGTCTTTGAAGAAATCGACTACAGCAAAGTAGGTGGCTTAAAATTAACTGAAAATGAAGTCAGCACCACCCTTTCGATCAAGGGTGATCTCTGGGGCGTCACTGGAATGGAGCACTTCCCTGCCGATGTGCTCAAACTCCGCGCCGCTTTCGACCAAATCACGCAGCTCAAAATTGCCCAAGGCATCCCCGCCACAGCCGAATACTATGACCGCTTTGGTCTAGATCCAGAGGCTGAGAAAAAAGAAAATCGCCCACGTCAAATTTCCATTCTTGATGCGGAAGGGAAGCTCATACGGACGATCTTCATCGGTAAACAACGTGAGAGCACCGGAGCTTCCGCTTCTGGAGACTCAGGTCGCTTCGTCCGTTTCTCAGGCGATGATTCCGGAATTTATGTCGTTGATGAAGATTTCTACTTCTTTGATAGCACAGACCGGAACTGGCTCAAAAAGGACTTCATCACAATTGCTCGCCCATTGGAAATCAGTGCGGACGTTAAAAATGATGACAACTGGAAAATCACCCGATCCAAAAAATCTGACGACTTCGTCCTCGAAGGCATTACTGACAAGCAAGAGACTATCAGCAATGTCAGCAATCCACTCAAGACTCTCTTCAATGGAGGGAAATTCAACGATCTCCTGACAGAGGAGCAGGCAAAAGAAAAACGGGAGGAAGCAGAGAGTCGCACCATCAGCATCAAAACGGAAGACCTCGCCAGCTATGAATTCACACTCTGGCCCGAGAAGAAAATAGAAACCGCCAAAGAAGAAAAAAAAGACGACAAGAAAAAGACCGATGATCGGAATTACATCGTCACCTTCAAAATCACAGGCGATCCCAAGCCACCGACCGATCCAGGTAAAGAGGCCTCCGAAGAAGAGAAAGCCGCCTTCCAAGCAGCCATGATTAACTTCAAAAGCGCTCCTGAAAGAGTCGCCACCAATAAACTCTATGCCGACCGCTTCTACCTCTTACCGAACGCGAGCGTAAAACCTCTCCTTATCGCACGGAAGTCCATGTATCGGAATAAGCCTCAAGCTCCTCCGAAGCCGGTTACCCCCGTGCCTCCCGCAGGAACGAATCCCGCATCAAAACCACCGAAAGCCTCCGCGGTGAGTGAACCCATTGCCGTGCCGCCGCGTGGTCAATCACAACCCGCAAAGCCCCCCAAGAAGATAAAGAAGAGATTCGAAGCGGTGACTCCGCCGATCGCCATTCCTCCCACCCCCAAGGCGGGCGAACCCAAGAAAGCAGACCCACCCAAAAAGCCAGAAACCTCTCAACTGGAAGCACCAAAAGAGGCTCCTAAAGAAGCTCCAAAAACGGCTCCAAAAGAGGCTTCCAAGAAGGTGATTCCTCAGTCTGCCATTCCTGAAATCAAGGCCCCAAAGGTCGACCCTCCCCAGGGAACAGAGACCTCAAAGGCTCCCCTCCCAAAGGAAGTCGCTCCTCCCAAGGAGAAAGAGATCAAAAAAATGACTGACGCGGTTGACGACGCCACCAAAGCAGTGGAAGAGGCCGTGAAAGCAGTCGAGGAAGCGGCAAAAGAAGCCCCCCCGAAGGAAAAGGAGTGATTTGCCTCATATTACTTTACATTACTTTACAAGCGACGGCTCACCCCGTCGCTTTTTTTATGAATGACGATGGCAGAGTTCCGCATCTTATCCCTTGCCCCATCGGTCATGAAACGATGAGATATTCTCCCTCTTGAAAAACTTGGCCCACTCTCTTCTATCCTACCTTCTTCCGATGGGAGCTGGGCTCTTGGTCTGGTTTTATTTTGCCCACATCCCGGAGCTCGTTCGCTACGAGCATCTCGCATTCTGGTTTCCAGAACGCACTTCAAAAAAACACCACCTCATTCAGGCTGATTCAGAGAACATCATCACCTCCAAGATCGACCCCGAACCCCAGCGCTTTTCCTGTCAGCAATTTACCATCGACCTCGAGACGACTCGCGCTTTCCGCACTAATCACCTGACCGCCGCAAACTGGGTTTACCTCCTCAATCGCATTCGCACCCGAGGCTCTGACTCCATCATCATCTCCACCCCACTCTCCTGGGAGAATGAAGATGAAATCGCCCTTCGCGCGCTCGAACATCAGCTTTCTAATTTCCGCCACACTGCGGTGGCCATCGATCTGATAGAAACACCTCGCGGTAGTCCTTTTCCGCCATATTTAGAGTCTTCCATCATCCCTTATGACGGAGACCTCGGCGAAGTCCCCTCGGTCAATCACGTCGTTTCTCCCCCATCCATCCAGACTCAGCAATACGGCTTCACTGAAATCACCCCCTCCACCGCTCACACCTTACCTCTCCTCGCAAAATGGGGTGAACACCTCCTCCCCTCACTCGAATTAGCCTATCTCATCGCACGAAATAATGGGGAGATCAAAATTGAACTCGGAAAATACATCGACTGCGGAGTCATCCTCCCCATTGATGAAACGGGAGCCTACGATCTCTCTTCCCTAGAACCATCCTCCACCCTCTCGGCGGCGGAGCTCCTCAATGGCTCCCCCACCATGGCTGGACTCACCCTCATCACGCACGAGAATCAGGGAGAACGATTTTCGCAGCTCTCATCCATTATCGCCCACCAAGCGACCCGACTTCCGAAAAGTGCCAATGAATACCGCCGTTTATCATACCTTGAGGGCATTCCTCTTCTCCTGATTTTTCTCATCTGCCTCCATTCTCGGAAAATGATTCTCATCTTGCTCTGCCTAGTTGCACCACTCGGCAATACCCTCTATTTTAAGACATGGATTCTGTTATCCCCCTTTATCGTGACCCTGCTGGGGTATCTCCTCATCACAAAATTACAAAAAATACGCAACAATTAGAGGTTGGAGGACGTTAATACACAGAATCCCCCATATTTTCCAAAGATCTCTCTATAATTCAATTCTACCATTTATTCATGATTTCTTCAGACCTTCAGGCGGACATCGCTCAGCATTCAACTTTTGTCACTCCGCTCCGCCAAGAAATTTCCCGAGTTCTCATCGGACAAGAACACCTGGTTGACCGGATGCTGGTCTGCCTGCTAACCGGAAATCACCTCCTCGTCGAAGGCCTCCCCGGACTAGCGAAAACTCTGGCTGTCAACACCCTGGCTCAGGCTCTCAAAGCAGATTTTGGCCGCATTCAATTCACCCCTGATCTTCTTCCCGCGGATGTCATCGGAACACATATTTACAATCCCGGCACACAGGAATTCACTGCCAAACGAGGACCTATTTTCACCAACCTCCTCTTAGCAGATGAAATCAACCGCGCTCCGGCGAAAGTCCAATCTGCCCTCCTCGAAGCGATGCAGGAAAAGCAGGTCACGCTCGGTGGAGAAACCACCAAACTGCCTGACCCCTTCCTCGTGATGGCAACGCAAAACCCCCTCGATCAAGAAGGAACATATCCTCTCCCCGAAGCGCAGATGGATCGCTTCATGATGAAAGTCATCGTCTCCTATCCTACGCGTGATGAAGAACGTGAAGTGCTCCGACGCATGTCCTCTACCACGACGATCCCCAGCGCCCAAGCGGTGACCGATTTAAGCGCCATCACTTCAGCGCGGGCTCTGATTAATGACATTCATCTCGATCCCAAAATCGAAGACTACATCCTCGACATCGTCTTCGCCACGCGATCAGACCAGAGGGCTCAGCTCTCGGATCGTCAAAAAGAACTGAATCTCGACTTCCTCGCTCCCCTCATCACGGCAGGCGCATCACCACGTGCCACGCTCCAGCTCGTTCGCGGTGCCCGCACCCTCGCCTTCCTTGATGGACGAGCTCATGTCCTTCCGGAAGATGTCAAAGCCATCGCGAAAGATGTTCTCCGTCATCGCCTCATTCCGAGCTACGAAGCTCAGGCAGAAAACATGAATCCCGATGACATCATTCAGCGCATTCTTGACACTCTTCTCACCCCATAAGTTTTAAAAGAAGAGCTTCCACCTTCAGCTTCTCACATGTCAGATCTCACCACAGAGCTTATGGAAAAGGTGCGGCGAATCGAGATTCGCACTCGCCGCATTGTCCAGAACCGCACCGCGGGAGCATGGCATGCTTCCTTTAAAGGAAGAGGGATCGAATTTGCCGAAGTCCGGGAATTTCAGGAAGGAGACGAAATTCGTGCCATTGATTGGAATGTCTCCGCTCGAATGGGCGCCCCATACATTAAGCTGTTTACCGAAGAGCGTGAACAAAATGTCTTCCTCCTCGTCGATAAATCCGCCTCGGGAAACTTCGGCTCCACAAATACCTCCAAAACCGAATTCACAGCGGAAGTAGCCGCAGTCCTCGCTTTTTCTGCCACGCTCAATAAAGACCGAGTAGGCCTTCTTCTCTACTCTGACCAAGAAGAGCTCCAACTTGATCCCGATCGAGGCCACCGTCATGTTCTACGCATTATTCGTGAGCTCCTCGCCTTTCAACCTGTCTCTCCCAGAACGGATCTCGCCGGCGGGATCGAACACCTTCTCAAGACCACTCTGAGAAAGTCGATCGTCTTTATTCTCAGCGACTTCATCACTTCAGATTTCGAACATCCCCTGCGCGCCCTGGCCCGAAAACATGAAGTCATCGTACTCCATATCTCCGATCCTCTGGAACGGGCGCTTCCCTCACTCCCCGCACTTTCTGTCCAGGATCTTGAAACAGGAACCATTGCTCGTATCACGAGATCTCAAGCTCAGTCTCTAAAAAACCGCTCTCAGGAAAGAGAAGATTACCTCCGAAACACCTGCCGAAAATCGGGCATCGACTTCGTAGAACTTGATACCGCCTCCGATTATCTTCCCGCTCTCATTCAACTCTTTGACCGCCGTATGTCTCGCCGATGAATCAATCCCTCAAGATCATTAAAATCATCGGACTCGTTCTTTTTCTCGTTGGAGCTACGATTGCTTTCCTCTTTTTCCGTGCTTGGCAATCGAATCAACGCCCTGAAATGGTGACCTCCTCGTGGGAAAATGAACTCACCACCATCGGACACGTAAACACCCTCCACGCGACCCTGCGGGTCCCCTGGCATCGGGAACTCCTTTCGGCCGAACCTAGAAGCCACCCCAGTTTTCTCCCTCCAGTTCCAGACAAAGCCGTCTTAAAAAGAGACCGCCTTTCTCTCAATGGTTATCGCCAATGGACAGTGACCATCCCTCTGGTCCCCACAGATGCCAAATCTGTGCAAGGGCTGACGCTCTCCCTCCCCTTACGCTCCATCAAGCGCCCCTCTTCGAACTCGGTGTCCATCACCCTCCCAGATTTAGATATTACTACCCCAGGCAATCTGCCCAAGATTGTTTCAAACCCCAGAGAATTCGCAAAAGAAGACCTCGCCACCGCAGAAGAGCCAGTAAGCGCTACGCAGAAGGGTTCGCCGTGGTTGCTCATCGTTCTCGTTCTTCTCGCCTTGGGGAGCATCATTTTCATCTACCTCCGCAGTGTGACCAAGCACGCCCACACCAACGCATGGGAAGAAGCGCTTCAAAAAATTTCCCTCCTGGAAAAAGAGAAAGACCTCACTCCCGACAACTTCTTTTCACGCCTGACTGACATCTTAAAAAGCTACACGGGCCAGCGCTTCCACATTCCGGCAACCACCAAAACATCGTCGGAATTCCTTGCCAGTGTCTATGGCTTAGAAGACGTCCCTGAGATAGAAACGATGGAACTCCCATGGCTTTCCCGACTCGCCGATGACATCAAATTTGCCGGAATTTCTCCCGCGCAAAAAGATCCCGCAGAAGCGCTCGCCCTCGTCCGTAATTTCATCACCAAAACTAAACCAGCTCCCGTCGCTCAAGATGATGCCTAATTTTGCCTATCCTCTGGTTCTCTGGCTTCTCCCACTCCTCTGGGCTGGGGTGATCTGGCGCTGGCTGGCCAAGCCTGCGGCGATCGCCGTCTCTTCCGCAGATCACTTCACCGATCACGCCCCTCAAAACCATCTCTTCACTCCGCGTCATATCTTACTCGCCCTCGAGGCGCTTGCCGCCACTGCATTTATCGTGGCCCTCGCACGACCGCAATCAGACGTAGAACTGATGCCCGTCACTCGCGAAGGCATCGATATCATGATCACTCTCGATTACTCAAATAGCATGGACGCTTATGATTCCGAGGTTGAGATGAACCTTCATCAAATCCAACAAAGCGTTCGCAATGGCACTCTCAAAGATCGGCTTGGAGTCGCTCGCGACCAGATTGCCCGCTTTGTCAAACGCCGATCAGATGACCGGATCGGCCTCGTGATCTTTGGCGTCGATGCTTATACCATTTGTCCACCGACGCTGGATCATGATTTCCTTGTAGCGCAGGTTGACCAACTCAACAACAGCCTCCTGAGAATGCACGAGCGGGGCACAAATATTGGAGCAGGTCTCGGCGCATCCATCAAAGCACTCGTCGATCATTCCGATAACAAGCGTACCATTATCCTCATCACCGATGGTGATAATACCGTCGATGATGAAGTCTTCACTCCCACTGAAGCCGCCGAAGCCGCCCGCGATAAAGAGATTGTCATCCATACCGTTGGCATCGGAAGCGATAGCCCCTACCTCCCTAGAAACCTACAACAGATGGGGGCCACCATCCGCTTCGATACCAGTACCCTCGAAGAGGTCGCCAGCATTACCAGAGGGCGCTTTTTCCGAGCAAAAGACACTCAAGGATTTGAGGATGTCATGAACACCATTGATGGCATGGAGACCACCTCACGCATTCACCCCGCACTCGTTTTTCAGCGAGATCTTTTCCCGGCATTGGTCCTGACGGGCTTCATCCTCTTAGCGCTCTCACTCTTTCTGCGTTATACTTTCCTGCAAACTCTCACTTAAAGATGTTTCTCTCTCTCAAGTCACTTTACTGGAGCATCCCGATTTTACTGATCATTTTCGGGGCCTTCTTCTTTGCGAGAAAACGGCGGAAAAATACCATCTCCCAACTTCCTGGACTCAAGAGTAACGCCTCCCCTTTGAGACAGAAAATTCTGACTGTCTCCATTCTGACAGCCGTCATCCTAGCGGGCATCGCCCTCCTCCGGCCATACGGCGGCAGCACCATCAGCGAGCATCGCAAGCCCGCAAAAAACCTCGTCATTCTGCTCGATGTCTCGAAATCGATGGCCGCCATCGACGTGGAAGATCTCACTCGCTTAGAAGCAGCCAAACTCTTCATCAACGAGCTCATCGACAAACGCCCCTCCGACCGCATCGGTCTTCTTTCCTTCTCTGGCGCTACCTTCCCAGAATGCCCTACCACTCTGGACCGAACGATGCTGCAACAGCGTCTCGACGCCTTACAACCCGGAAGCATCCCGGTAGGAGGAACTGATTTCACCACCGCCTTAGCGGAAGCGAATAACCTCTTAACCGATAAGCCCCCTCTGGGCTCTGCTATTCTGATTTTTTCCGACGGTGATCACTCTGCTAACGATCTCGGTGACATCACCAAAACGATCGCCAAGAAAAAAGTCCCCATATTCACCTTCGGCTTTGGGAGCACTACCGAGGCTGCCCCTCTTCCAAATAGCCCTCTCAAATCAGTTGCTGACGAACAATCTCTGCAAGAGATCTCCCTCCTGACTAACGGGGAATTTTTTCAGGGTAAGCCATCGGAACTTGAATCAACGATTCAAAAAATCAACTCACGTATCGACGCCATTGAACTCTTTGGCGATGATATCGCCCCTGAAATCTTTAACCGCCCACTTGAGCTCTATGCTTACCCTTTAACCGCCGCCCTTATTCTGATCATGCTTCACATCTTCCTACCCCTCCGTTCTAACAAATGGCGCCCAATCGTCCCCATGCTACTCCTAGCTTTCATTCTCACTCCATGCGCCCTAGCCCAGGTCGATCAGGAGGAGCAACGCGCCCTTGACGAAAAACTTTCAGGTTTCACTGATGCGCTCGCTCAATCTGAGGAGGAAAATCTTCCCCTGATTCTTCATTTCACCGGAAGTGATTGGTCCAAACTCTCCATCACCTTTGAGCGCGAAATCCTCTCCCACCCCGTATACCAAAAATGGGAACGTGCCAAAGCGATCACTCGCCTGATTGACCTCCCTCGCGCTGGTATTTCTGATGAACGACGACGGGCCCATCGCTTTCTCGCTAAAAAATTTCGAGTCACTTCGTATCCCACTTCCATTTTTTTCGAGGCCGGCACTCAGAATATCCTCGGGCGCCTCACTCATGATCCCGCAGGCCCCGCCGCTTGGATTCAGCGTGCTGATGACATCATTGCCGGTGATGAAACTGCTTCCGACTCCCCTGCTTCGGTCGACTACCTCCCGAAGAGCGATCAAAAAAACCTTCACGATAAAAACCTCACTCCGGAGCAACGCTCTCTCGGATTTTACAACAAAGCGATTGAGCTCGAACGCGCAAACCCAGAACTCGCTTACACCTCCGATGATCGGCTTAAGCTCCTGCTCGATCTCTACGATAAAGCGGCCGCTGCCGCCCCCAAGAGCCACCCCCATCTCCGCTTTCAGGCATTTCATAAACAGGCACTTCTCCTTCATACCAAAGCACGCAAAATTGTTCCTGATTGGAAAGAGGATGAAATGACTCCCGAACAGATGAGCGCCATGCAAAAAGCCTCTGGACGCGGGGGCATCAAACAGCTCTTAGAGCGCGCAATCAAAATTTATGACGAGGCTCTCGCAAAGTACCGTCAAGCAGCTCCCCTCTTACCAAATCATGAGGCACTCCCCACGAATCTCGCGACCGCTTATCGTGACCACGCTCGCGCAAAAAACTATCTCCTCTTTCAAAAAGCGTATGAAAAAGCGGTCCAGACAACGAGCAATGCTCTCGATTATGAAACCCGCTTCCGCCGCAGCCTGGACCGCGATGTCACTACCAGTCAGGAGATTAATCGCGAAACCATTCAGCAGGCGATGGATCACATCACCGAACTCATCGCTGCTGCGGAGACGATTCAGGATGAACCGACCATGATCGAACCTGACGCACTTTCTGATTTTCGCCTCGCGAAAGAAGACATCATCCTCGCTCCTACCCCGCACGGAATCCGAGACCTTCATCCTTCCGCCTTACATATTAAAAATGCCTTAGAGCACCTCATCGACCCGCAACTTCTGCAACAGCAACAACAAATGAGCGGCGAAGGAGAAGATCCAGAGCAACCTCAAGGAGATCAACCGGATCGTGGGGATCAACCGGAAGAAGAAGACCCTGATAGAGGCAAACCTGAAGACCTCAAAAAACAAGAAGGCGGAGAAGATAAAAAAGACTACGAAACCGACCTCCGCCGCGCAGGTAAGGAGCAAGGCGATCTCCGAGACCGTCTCCTCCAGCGCCTTGAAAGAAATGGAAAATACGTCCCTCGTTCGCAAGACAAATGATGCATGTCCTCAAACGCATAATGATCCGCACTTCTCCTTTGAAAGTCTTCCTGTGGAGTACCTTCTTTCTGGGCTCTTTCCTTCATGGACTTGATTACGATTTCAAAGAACCGCCCTCCGTGATTGATGATCACCGCGAGTACCGTTTCACGTTGACTTCTCGTGATCGAATTCAAATTAAATCACTCCCAGAACATCATAAAATTTTCTGGCTCTCGACCATTACTACGCGCGAAGAAGGTCCCATTGACTTCGATGCCTATATTCTCACCGTCCGCTTCATGGCGACCTCGCCAGGTATTATTCAATTCCCCCCGATTCCGACGAAAATTGGAGATGAAGAATTCCTCCTGCGGGTCAATGACATCACAGCTCGCCCGAATTCCGTTCCCGAGAAGAACTGTAAAATAGAATTACTCTGGGACGGAGAACCCGAGACCCCTCAAGAACTCTATATCGGTCAGACTGTTGAACTCACGATCAAGGAAACTATCATCAACCAGCGCAATGCCATCCCTACTCATCCCGCAAGACGACTGAACGGAGTCGATTGGCATGTCTACACTCCTAAAAAAGGAAGACGTGCTCGTGATCGTGACTACCTCCGTCCCTACGGCCGGTCCTGGTTCGGCTCCTCCCGTCATCCATTCAAACGCTATCGCCTCGAAAAAATCACCGAAGAAGAAACACCCTATTCGCAATACAACTACCAAACTCGATTTACCGTAGGAGCCACGAACCGCCTCACCGGACACTGCTACTTCAATGCTGAGATTGGGATGGGAGAGCGTGTCGCCATGATTGCCGTCGATATTCCCGTAAAGAGTGTCCCCCCCCTTCCCCATGAAACGGCCATCGATACCGGTCTCGTCGGACAATGGGAGATTCAGGGAGAAATCACCCCTGCATCTCTCGAAGTGAACCGCCCCTTCCTCATCGCGCTCGGAATGGTAGGGCAAGGCAACCCCACGCTCTTACGCGACTTCGACTTCGCCCGCCCTGGATTCTCCTCCATTCAACTCAATACGGAGCATCTGAATAAAGAGAACCGTTACGAAAAAACACAAGAAATCAGCTTCCAACAAGAGCTTCTCCCCTCGGGTGACGCACCTATTTTTCCGCCGATCACCCTCGCTTCTTTCAATCCTCATCTTGGAAAATGGGAACTGCATCACATTGCAGAATCCATCACGCTGCAAGGGCTCAGTGAAGCGGTTTCCGCCACCACCCAACTCGTCCCCACCTCTTCTTTTGGAAAAGAACTACAGCGCCCCATTTTTCTCAACCTCCCTGTCCTCACCTTCCCCTTAATTGCCCTCGCGCCATTCCTTCCTCTTCTCGCAGGTCTCCTGAAACGCCGACTCGACCAGCGAGATCCTGAACAGGATGCGCGCAAAGCCAAGTTTTCCGCCCTTCTCAATGATTTACAAAAAGAAGATGCATCCGAGGATCTCATCGACACCCAAGTCCTGCCCACCCTCCGTGATCAGCTCAATCTCCCTCCCGGAGCCTCCTCCCACGAGATTGCTCAAGCTCTCAAAGATTCGCACCCCGAACTTGCTGAGCTAATCATTCAACAGCGTGATGCCGCGTTTACCAGTAGCGATACCCACCAGAAAATCGACCTCAAAACTCTCGCGCATCATCTCGCAAAAATTTCACTCCTTATTCTCTGCTTCACAGCTCCGCTCCAAGGAAGCTCCCTGACCGAGGCGAATGCCGCCTTTCAAGAAAAACGCTATCGCACCGCCGCCGAAAACTACGAACAACTCATCGCAGAACATCCCGGACACCCTCATCTCCACCTCAACCTCGCCAAGGCGCGCCTCAGTGCAGACCAAGCAGCCCACGCCCGGGCGGCCTGCCACACCGCCCTCCTCCTCGACCCCTTGAATTCAGATGGACGTCAGCTCATGGATCAAATTCTCCAGCGAATGGGGCAACCCACCCTCCCCGGCACTCAACTCCTAGCTTTACGCCCTGATCAATTTCTCTTCCTCGCGGCTTGGCTTTGGCTGGTCGCTTTTCTCATTCTCGCGATCAATCGACTCAAAAAAATCCCCCAATGGCCCGCCTGGATCTGCTTCTTTTTCGCCATCACTTTCAGCATCACCGCATTTTGGAGAAAACAACAAGCCTATGCCGCCAATCAATACATGGTCCTCGCTGAAGAACTCCCTCGCGAACCCCAAGCTGGCACTCCCAACTGGAATTTCCCCGCTCTCCGCTCTGGTCAGATTATCAAGGCCGATCATCACTCCGAGACTCACGCTCATATCATCACTCCCGACACCTCCTTCTGGCTCCCGCTCGATCAACTTCAACAAGTTTGGTAAATGAACTTCAGCACCCTCACTTTCATTCTCTGTTTCTCTACCCTGAGTACCCTCGGTACTTTGGGCGCAGACCTTCAGTCACACACTCAAACCTTCACCCCCCTCATTCAACAACAAGTCCTCATGGTTGGACGCCTTGGCCTCACCGAGACGCGGCCAGCCGTCGCACTGGGAGAAAAAGGCCCCCTCCTCGCTCCTAAAATCACATCCGTTGATGGCACCGAAACTCCCTACATCCTATACCACCGGAACGGCACTCGCGAAACGCTTGAAATTCTTGCCGAGCCCAAACAACGACCCGTCGTACTTCTCAAACGTCCCGCTGGTCTCGAAGTTGCTCAAACCGATCTCGCCGACCCAGAAACCATCGCAAAATCTCAGTGGTTCTACCATCCCACCCTCTCCCCCAGCCCCGTGATCGGTGAGCCTGCCGCGATCGTTCTCGACTCAAAACACCCGCTCGAAAAAGAGGAAAACAACATTTTCGCCGTCAAGATCGGCTCTCTCAAAGCCGGGTCTCCCATCTTAGACCTTCAGGGTCATCTCGTTGCCATCACCTTACCATCACGAACTCAAGATAAGGGAAAATTTTCACGCGCCTTACTCTTCTCACGACTCGTAGAAGATCTCGAAGAATTACAAAAAATTGAACCATCTCCGAAAGCGCCACCTCATTTCCCCACTCCTCAAGCTCCGCCCTTACACCCCGCGGTAGGCCTCATCATTAACGATACCAAACAAATCACCTACTCCGTCGGCGGGACCATCATACGCGAAGATGGACTCATCCTTACCAAGGCAAGTGAGCTCGGCCCTGAACTGACTTTTCAATTTCAAGATCAAGAATACCCCGCTGTTCTCCTCGCGACCGACTCCGCGACAGACCTAGCGATCGTCGGAGTCACCGGAAGAAAGTTCCCCGTCATCACATGGTCGGATCACACGACGCTCAAACCCGGAACCCTCTTTCACCATCGTTCCCTCCTCTCACAAAACGCCCCCGAGATGGAAGAAATGAACGATACGCATTTTGGGACATTCAATACGAAACTCCCGGAACACCCCATGACGATTCACCATGCCAGCCGAATCACTTCTTTAGGTCTAGTCCCGGAACAGCTTCAGAATGACCTCATCATTTCCGCCATCCGCGCAGAATCTCCCGCCTCAAAAACAGGCCTCCGCCTCGGAGATCGAATTTTAAAATTGAACGATCAGACTATTTCCAATCGCCCCTCTTTACTCCGGTTTTTAGAAAAGAAAGAAGTCGCTCAGGAAGTAAAACTCACCGTATCCCGTCAGGACGAGACCCTCTCCTTCACCCTTCCCCTCACTTCCGCATCTCTCACTCCGGAAACCACAGGCATCACCTTAAATGAACCTCAAACTTGTGTCCCAAGTGTTGTTCGTGGCCCCTTCCCACTCACCATCGCTCATACCCTCAGTTTGAATTCATGGGACTGTGGAGCGCCTCTTCTCGACCTCCAAAACCGCGCATACGGAATTCATATCGCAGCGATCACCAATACTCGTAGCCTCACCCTTCCCCCTCCAGTCATCAAAGATGCCATCAAACGTATGATGACCTCCATCGCGTTTTAATCTCTCACCCTCAGACTCATGCTGTCCCGCTTCTTTTCCATTTTCCTCAGCGCAACTCTGCTCCAAGCCGAACCGAAGGCCGAGCAGGTGACTCCGATCACCGCGCCTGAATTGCATCAAAAAATCACCGCTTTGGCGCCCTCGCTTGTCGAATCCACCATCGCCATTTTTATTGGCGGGGCTGGCTCTGGATCGGGAGTCATCATTTCCCCAGACGGACTCTGTATTAGCGCAGCTCACGTCACCTCGACTCCGGGAAAAGAGGTCACGGTTCTACTAGACGATGGCCGCGAACTCCCCGCTCTCACCCTCGGCGTGGATCATGGCACGGACGGTTCTCTTTTGAAAATCACGGCCCCTGGCCCCTTTCCATACCGTCCGTATATCAAAAAGAAAAACTACCAAATCGGTGATTGGGTGCTCGCCACGGGACACCCCGGAGGCCCCATCGTTGGGCGGCCTGCCCCCGTTCGCCTCGGTCAAATCAGCGCTGCTGGCACCAAGAATGGATTTGCTGACGCCATCGTAACCAACGCCACCGTCATTAGCGGAGACTCAGGAGGCCCACTCTTTAACCTCGATGGTGAAGTCATCGGGATTAACTCAAACATCGGAATGAATTGGCAGGCAAACCAACATGTCCCGCTCCCTGCCATCGTCTCTAAATGGGATGACCTCATGGAATCAAAAACCTTCGGCGCGAGTGACAACGTCATTCAAAACGATTTCCCCTATGATGATCCATATCAGAAGCTCCGGGAACAATTCCTCCGGGAACTCGCTAAACGACCAACCGACCCACTCAACAAACGACCGCGCGCTCTCTCTCCCAATGAAATGCAAGCTCGACTTGACCAATGGGAACCCGAACTCGAAGTCCCCCAGACCCCATCGCTCGGAATTCAAGTTGATCTGACCCATCGAGAAATCACCACCATCACCGAGATCCTCCCAGACTCTCCCGCCGCCAAAGCAGGAGTGCCTCACCCTAGCATCATCACCAAGGTCAATGGGGAAACTATCTATTCCCCCACCAATTTCGCCCTCGCCCTCAAGCAAGCCGATCCCAAGAAAGAGATCACGCTCGAAGTCAACGGCTCCCAAACCTTCACCATTCAGCCACTTTCCATCCCTCGTCGCCGTCACTTCCCCATGCCCCTCGCTGGTCTCGTCGGGATGATGATTAACGAAGAAGCGAGTGGAGAAATCCCCACTCAGGCCCGCACCGTCCGCGAAGAACTCCTCAACACTGCTCCTACGCTCTCAAACTCATTTCTTGAAATTCGCCGTAATGACGAAGTCATCGTACATGCTACTGTGATCGAAGAAACGGAGATTCTCACCAAACTGAGCGAACTTGGAGATCTCACGAAACTTTCAGAACTCACCGCACACCACGGCGAAGCCAGCTCCTCCCTCACACTCATCAACAAAGATGCAGAGCACGATCTCGCTCTCCTCAAAATTGATGACCTCGGCCTCACTCCGATCGTTCTGCGCCTACGGGAACCTCGGGTCGGAAGTCTCGTCTTCACGCCCGGAGACTCCTCTCCCATCTTGGGCTGCGTCACCCAGCCTGTCCGTGCCGCCCCTAAATCAGGATATGAACATAACGAAACTGCCAACACCCCCACCGGCTGGCTAGGGGTCTCCTTCACCCCAGACGGGACCAGCCTCACCATCTCTACCGTTGAAGTCGGAAGCCCTGCCGATACCGCAGGCTTACTGGAGGGAGACCTTCTCATCAAATTTGGTAACACCGAAATCACGACTCATGCTGAACTTTCCCAAGCCATCACCCCAAAAGCTCCAGGCGAGAAAATTACTCTCGTCATTCGTCGAGGGGAAGAAGAGCTCACCTTCCGCCCCATCCTAGGAGTTCAACCCACCCTAACCTCCGGCACTTTCCAGCAAAGAGCTGCTCTCTCTGACGACTCCCTCAAAAGCCTCTCAGCCCGCGGAGGAGAGCTCAGTAAACGCCGCAATGACTTCCCGACCGCCCTCTTTCACGATCAAATCATCACCCCGTCACAAGCGGGCACCCCTCTCTACGACATCAAAGGTCGAGTCATCGGCATCAATATCGCCCGCAGCTTCCGCCATCGCACTCTCGCCATCCCGGCAAAAACACTCGATCAAATCCTCTGGAAACTTCAAAAATAAGTCCCTCTATCCCTCCTTGATCGTCGTAACCTGAAAAAATCAGCTTTTTACCGCAAAGCTTCTTTCGCTAAAAGACTCAGCTTTTGTAATTTTGAAAGACGATAACGTTTTTCAAATACTCTAAACTGATCCTTTTTCATTTTTTGCAGCACGGTGTGATAAATCCGGTGCATGATTCGAGGAGCGAGCAGCGCTTTATGATCTTGTGGCGGTAAGAGATCTGAGGCCTTACGATAAAGCTTTTCTGCCCGATCAGCTTGATGATTCATAAAGGCCAGAAAACGCGAGTCATGAACGTGTCCAATGAGATCACGCTCGGTATAAGTGAAACGCGCGAGATCGTGCAGCGGAACATAAATCCGCAAGCCATTCTCAAGATCTTCCCGAAGATCACGAAGAATATTGGTCAGCTGTAAGGCGTGCCCCAGAGTAATGGCATATTCCTTGGCACGATCAGGGTCGGCTCCAAATAGAGGAAGACAAACTAAGCCGACAGATGAGGCCACTCGATAAGTGTATTCTTGCAGATCGTCCCAGGTTCCAAATCGTTGCGGCTTGAGATCCATCTCACACCCGTCGATCACATTCGTGAAATATTCTGTCGGAATATCATATTGATCTCGTACTTGTAATATTTCTTGTTGGAGTTCAGGAAGAGGAAGGTCCGAGGACGGGCCATCTGCGAAAATATTTTTCCAAGCAGCGAGGCCACTTTTTTTCTCCTTAAGAGGGAGATCAAGATCATCTGCAAGATCGTCAATGACGCGGCAATATGCGTAAAAGCTGACCAAGTGCTTTCTTCGCTCGGCCGGAACGCAACGCAGAGCAAAGGCGAGATTAGATTTCGCTTTGCGAGTGATTTCGGCAGAACTGGGAGAGTTCATTTACTTAATGAAACCCCAGTGCCCACTGCCAAAGGGCCAGAGAGAAAAGAGGGCTGGTCCGACGAGATTGAATTGCTTCACCGTCCCCCACATTCGGGAGTCTGAGCTATTGCCGGAATTATCTCCTAAAGCAAAGTATTCGTTAAAATTGGGATCCTCCGTTTTTTTGAGGGTAACAAAATGGTCAGAATCCCAAAATGGAGAGCCATATCTCCGAGGAGGATTGGTATATCCCAGATAGCCATTCTTCATGGAAGCAACACGCTGGAAAGTTTCTTCCTGGGCCAATTTATCATTGAGGTAAAGGCTTGGTGCTTGGATTTGAATTTTGTCTCCAGGTAAGCCTGCCAATCGCTTAATGTAGTGAGAGCCGCCACCTTGATCTCCTCCTCCGGTCTTGAGACCAATGGTGTCAAATACAAAGGACTCACTGCGCTTCGGCTTTCTAAAGTGATAGGAAAATTTATTCACTAGGACGAGATCACCGGTAATACGAGTCCCGACAAATATCGGGTCGCCTTTTTTATAATGAACTCCTCTTTTAAATAAGAATTTTCCATTTCGATCAGGCCCGCTCACAACGTGGGGGCTGATGGTGTCCAGACGTGATGTTTCTTGTGGAGGGGCAGACACCGTAATGCTGCTTCCATCTTGAAATGTGACTTTCGATCTCGAAAAAAGAAACCAACTGGCATCCGCGATGGAGGCAATCGTCTGGTCTTTATCGGCGATGACCTTTGAGTAGCTTTTTCCCGAAAAGACGTAGTCAAATGCTCTCTTCCCAATCCATGGCATCTCCCAACTGGCATCAGCGGATTGGTCTTGTAGGTTGATCCCATTCAACGAAGGCTGCATGGACCCCGTGGGGATGCGGAAGGGCTGGAGAAAAAATGCCCGAATGCCTAGTGCTACCACAATGGCCACCCAGAAGACTTCAATATTTTCTTCTAACCAGCTCGGCGCATTATAGTGGCGGAGGGATTTCTCGCAGGTATTTCTTAGCTGCTTTTGTGCTTCATTTACGGCATCCAGATCCTTGTCCTTAATGGCGTTTTTGAGATCGGTGCGACGTGATTCAATCTCAACAATACGATCTGACTCCAACAGGTCGCGTTTGTAGTGGAGAAATTTCTTCGAACTCTTTAACCAGAGAAGAGCTTCTTTTTTCCAACGAGGAGTAAACACGGCACGACGGTGAAAGGAGACGGTGAATCTGGCAAGTTCCAAGTGGTGATTTGCTTCGAGTTCTGCTATATTCGCCTCAGAATGAAAGTAGAAGTAACCCACCTTTTTATTTCACCCGGGCATGATTTTTATGGCCGGCACGGAAAGGGGCGAATGAATCATGAAATTGTAGATCAGGATGAAATTCATTTAGGAGCAGGAAGAGGAATCGAAGGGGACCGCTTTTACGACTATAAGGAAGATTATAAGGGGCAAATCACCTTTTTCGATGGGGCAACCTGGGATGCGGTTCGGAATGAGTTCGGATTAGAGGATCTCTCTGCCGCTCATTTTCGCCGAAATGTGATCATCCGAGGGGTGGATCTCAATGAACTCATTGGCAAAACGTTTTCTTTGGGAGAATTGCGCTTTTCGGGTTCGGAAGAGTCGACTCCTTGTTACTGGATGAATGAGGCTTGCGCCCCTGGGGTGGAGGATTTTTTGAAAGGCCGAGGGGGGCTCAGGTGCCGCATTCTTACAGATGGCTCTCTTCAAAAGGGAACGTATCAAATGCAAGTGTCCGCATGAGTGATGAAATGAAATACGGGATGCTCGGTGATGATTCTTCAACTCTGGAAGAAAAACTCGCCAAATATACAGGGGAGGTCGATTGGAGCTACCTCAAGGCGCATTATGAAAATGGCGTGCTCTTCTTTGTTGACCCGGAGCTCAAGCTAGAGGAGGTCGGCGCCGCCATCTCCAATGATGCCACGGATCTAGTCGAGAAATGGAAAAAAGCGGGCGATATCGTAAAAATTGAAGCCCTCCATGCGATGCAGTGGGATGGATCAGAAATTCAGTTTCAAGCGCTGGTGGTGTCGCCATTTGTTCTTTGCCGCCCCGTCTCCTAAGCCCGCGAGTTCAGAGACCGCGGGGGTGTCTTGCGACGAAGCCATCTTTTTTACGAACGCTCGGCCTCCAGCGGGGTCCTTCATCACCATGTGTTCCGGTTGTATCGAGTCGGAGCCCTCCGATGGACATGAAGACATGCCCATTCCGAGCCCAGACTGTGATCCACTTTCCTACGCCGGAGGCCCCGTAATTTAGAAAACCACGAGAAGGCATTTGCCCATTCAGGAGACCAGCTTCACGGAGGACATAACTCACCGCTCCAGAGCAATCATACGCAGTGTCGTTTAAAATCGTGTGCCCCCCACCAAAGCGGTATCCCTTAGTCTGAAGACGGTTCCCCGCTTCCACCGCGAGGCGCACTGCTTTTGGAGCATCCGCCGGAGTAATGGCGTATTTTCCCGAAAGAGTGACCTTTCCTTTACCCTGTGCCTGTGCCAAAGGCTGGTGGTCGAGTGCCGGTTGAGCGATTGAGCCAGCAGAATCCTGCCATGAAGTTGCCGCCAAATCAGCGGTCGTGATGGTTCTTTGTTTAGAATACTGCCAAGCTAAATTCTGCCTTAATCCCGAACGAGGTGGCCCCCAGCGAGGATCAACACCGCAACTCGATATGAAACAGCAGCTTATCAGGAAAAAACTAAAATACACGTGACGGCTCATCTTTGAAAATTTTTCAAATTTTTAAAGATGAATCCGTGAATATCAAGTTATTTTAAAAATTCAGTGATCCAAGAGTTCATTTTATTTAAAGCTTCTGCGCGATGACTCATGGAATTTTTGACGTCTTCGCCAAGTTCAGCAAAGCTCTCGCAGGATCCTTCCGGAGCAAAGAGAGGATCATATCCAAATCCCCCCTCACCTGATCTCTTGGTTAAAATCCGCCCCTCAACCGCTCCTGAAAAGTCAGCCAATACCTCCCCTTTCTGCGCTAACACCAGGACACATCGAAAACGGGCTCCCCGATCCTCTTGTCCCTCAAGCTCTTGCAGCAGTTTTTTGTTATTTAAATCATCATTACCATCTTCACCAGCATATCGTGATGAATAAACTCCAGGCTCCCCGTTCAGGCAATCTACTTCGAGACCAGAATCATCGGCAAGCACCAACTCCTCCGTCAATGCACTGATAGCCAGCGCCTTCAAGGTCGCATTTTCAAGAAAAGTGCTTCCCGTTTCTTCCACGTGAGGCGCATCAGGAACAGCGGATAAGTCGCATACATTCGCATGAGGGAGCATGGCACGAATCTCCTCAACCTTATGATGATTACGCGTAGCAACAATTAGAGATTTCGTCATATCGAGATGATACCTAGACAATTGTTGCATTGCTATTTTTTTGAGAAAAATTTCAATACTTGAAACGCTCTAACAAGTGAAAGCAGTGAGAATACACAACTCATCAAAGAAAAAATCACCCATCACCACCAACTCCATAAAATACATTAAACATACCATGAATTTATTTTGAGTATTTTCGTCTACTAAAAATATGAAAGCTCAATTTCTAACAGAAACTCTGTTCCTTTCCTAAAAAAAATCTGAATCTAACCATTCAGTGTATGTGTGTAGAACAGGCCTTGAGGTAATCCTCAAGGCCTGTTTTTTTTCGAGAACGAATCTTGATTTACTGGGAATTGTTCCGATCGATGCGAGTAAGAAAAGTCATCTCAGACCTTTCATCGCCCATGAACCTGGTTGAGTGATAACGAAAGGTGAGAACTGGCCCTGTCTTAATAAGACAAGGCGGATGCTATTTTGGGGTTGCGCAGTAAACTTTGATAAGACTGGACAGCCTCATTCCATTTTTCTTCGATCTCCTCTGGAGCGCCTCGCTCTTCCTCCTCGTCTTTCATTTCTTTTAAGACCGCGTGATAAGTCTTGGTTAGCTCAAGGATATTCCCGTGATATTCTGCGAAAGAAGGGTGGATTTTTTTGTCGAGAAATTCAAGCGACTGAAGCGATTTCTCAGCTTGCGGGAGATAATAGCTTTTCTTTTTGAGAAACCCATTTTCGGAGGCGAAGCGTATCCGATGAAGAATGGGGCTGATTGCGGCATGGATTTGTGAATTTGATCCTGAGGGCGAGAGCTCCTTTGGCATTTTGTCTCGAGAAATATAGGAGAGAAGTTTTGCAGAATAGAAAAATGGGATTTCTTCACGAAGTTTGTCGACGACAGCCCTATTTTTTTTGTTTTTCAAAATCTTTAATTGATCTCCTCCTCTCAAAGATTCTTTTAACTTATCATAGGTTTTGAAGTGCTTTTCTAAGGAGCCACCTTTTTCGGGAGAGGTCATTTCGAGTAATTTTTCGAAATGCTTGATGACAAAAAAATCTGTCTTCAGAAGGGGTTCGATCCCGCGTAAAATGTAGAGATCTTTAATCGCGGTTCGGTTCTTTTGAGGGAGAACGACTTGTTTGAAATCATGATCCACACTGTATAAGACCTGAGTTAAAGGATCGCGAATTTTGAGGACTTTTCCTTGTTTGTTGATCCTCCCGACAAGAGCGAGCGAGGGGTCAATTTCTTGTCCGGTAAAGAGAGAATCGAGGGCAAAAGCCATCGGGAGTCCAAAAGAATTTGTTTCAGGAACTTTTTCGTAATCTTCGAAATCAATGGTGATTTTATAGCCCGAGGGAATACGGTTGGCGTCAAGGTGCCGGTGCTGGATGTATTCTGTAACTTGGGCGAGGGAGCTACCAATCCTCTGCCCTACTTTTTGACTAATGGCTACAGTGAGGTTGGGGTTGTCTTCTGTTTTTTGAGCCGTGACGGTGATGGGGTAGATGCAATTTGTCCTTCTACGTAAGGGGGGGGCGAGGGCAAACGCCTTACTCTCGAGAGATTTCAAGCTCTCTGCAGAGCCTCCTGCAATCTCTTCTGAACGTTTAGATTTAGGTGCTTTATAAGAATAATTCCAGGGATTTCTGGGTTTGGACTGGAGGAGAAACCCCTTCCAATCAGGGGTGCCGATTTCTTTTTGGAAGGAAAGAAGCTCAGCAGTATCTTCAGATCCTTTACCCAGACGAATCGCAATATCGATGCAGTGCTTGGCGCAGATTTGATTCGCTGCCAGATCTTTCTTTTTCATGAGCGATTTCACGCCTCGAGTGATACGCGAAATCGTGCGCTCTTTTTTTGCAGAATCATCCCCCGCAGTGGATCCACGATTCTTTAGCTGGGTGAGAATATCTTCGAGCTTCTCAGAGTCAGGCTTCAAGTGAGCTGCCATGCTGAGAGCGTGGGCTCGGAGTTGATAGTCTACGCCTTCGCTGTAGTCGTAATCTTTTGCGGCGGATAGAAGGCCACTGATGAGAGATGCTTTTGAAATTTTATCAATTTCAAGCTCATCTAAGACGAAGGCTTTTTTCTCAAGGTTGGGTTCGCGGAATTCGTCCGCAGAGCTAAATAAGCTGAGGTTGAATGAGACGAGAACACTGCAAGCGATAAGTCGGAAGTTCATTATGAATGTTGTTCAATGATCAGAAGAAAGAATGGAATACCAGTGACTAATTATTACTGAAATTTTTGGAGAGTTGACTACGGTGATTGCGAGTGCGCTGGCGAAGAGCTTTCAGCGCTTTGCGAGCTTCGTGCTCATTTCCATCACCCATACTTCGCGCAATGGAAGGGAGCGGCTTGATGATATTGAGGGCCTCTTGAAGCAGGGGGCGCTCTCCAATGTTTGAGCGTTTCTCCAGACGGTCAAGTCGCTCTTTCAAGCCGTCATATTCGGCTTTGACTGCACGTTTTGACAAGTGATCGAATTCCAAATATTCCACTGGGCGCATGAGGTGGTGAATTTCACGAGCTAAGGTCACTCGTTCAAAGTAAGCAGGACGCTTGCCAGAAGCCTGTAAAGTGAGAAATTGAGCCGAGAAATGGGAGCTTTCCTGAGCTGCCTGAGCCAGACGTGTTTTGACCCCCTTGTATGCGAGGTATGAAATGAGATTGCCCGTTGGAGCCTTGTCTCTGACTTCTGCAAACGACGTCAATGCCTTGTCTAAAGTTGGGTGAGGCTCTGTGGATTGGTAAAAGAGAAGACGAGCTTCCGCAAAGGTGGAGGCTGAGAGAACCTCGTAATCGATGAAAAACTTTGCCTGTTCTAAGGTGAGAATGCCTGCCAGCTGGGTCTTCAGTTGCGGAGGAACGATGAGCCGCGTCCCGCGTTTGACAGTGGAATTTTTACGAAGGGCCTCAAGGTGAGCCCAGCTATCAAGGGGTTCATCAAGCGAGCCATCTGCCCGGAGCCGTGCAAAGAGAATGGTGTCAGGCCGTAGTTCCTGGCCCGAGACAGCGGCGTCTAACATGACCGCGAGAGGGGTCACGATATTTTGACGATTCAATTTCAGATACTTCACCCCTCCTGTGTCTAAGCTCAAGTGATGCCCTTCTGGTAAGGGGTTCTTCTGAGAGCGGAAGAAATTACGAACAAACTTGAACAATGGCTCGGTAGGAAAATGACTCAGAGCGGGGTTGAATTCTAATCCATGTCCTTCCTCGTGGATATTGAGAGTGATGGGGTGGAGTTTTGCTTCAGGCCGTTTGGCGTTGGGATTTTGAAAAAAGAAAGGAAACTGAGTGCGGATGTTACGAGTCAGATACTGACTGCCTGCGTTTTGTGGTTTTTTTGTTTCCGGATCAGCGGAAGGTTCTGGAGCTTTTTCGGTGATTCCTTGAAACGTGTTGATCGGGGCAACCACCCCTGCCCAGCGCAGGTCGATATCGTCCGGGTTCTTTTGGCCTGCCAGGGGATGATTTTCAGGGAGAATATCAAGGATGAGGGAAGCGAGATGACGCCCTTCTGAGTGCGCGGGCATTTCCAGAAGCCACTGAGCGGTTTGAGTGAGAAATTTCAAAGCGGTATTTCGCTGCCCAGGTTTAGGGAAACCTTTGTAATCCCCTTCCCGGTAAGATTCAATCAGGCGCCGACTCTTGGGATGTGTCGGGTGCAATCGTTGGGATAATGCAAGGAGACGCGCCTTGCGTTGGAGGTCCAGAGCATTTTTCTCACCGGGTAGGCTAGCGAGGATGGCGAGGTGTTTACCAAGCTTCAGCATGGTGGGAACATCAAGGGGAAGCAGTTCACGGCGCAAGAGAGGCCGTGTATCATCGGGAGGAATAAAGGTAGGAGCGGCTGTGAGAGACAGCACACAGAGGAACATCAATGACAAGACGTGTTTCAACGTGAAATGATTTTTAGGATTTCGTGAGGTGTTTTACAAGTGTGGACCGCTCATGATCCTAGCCAGAGGATAAAGGCAAATATCGTATTCCACAAATGATCTCGGAATAAACTGCAAATCATGGTATCACAATGAAG
>CALGLJ010000046.1 GCA_937930235.1 uncultured Verrucomicrobiales bacterium
CTGTTTCGCGAAGCGCTTCAACCAATGAAAGGTGTCTCCTTTGCAAAAGTAATGCGCATCTGGGTCGAGTTGATTGAGGGTGAAATTTTCTTTCGCCCAGTCGAGATACACTTGGGAGAGATCAAGAGTAGTGGTCTTTGCTCCGCCGAGCGCGGCCGTGACCGAGAAGACTCCCGTGTAGGCAAAGGTATTTAACACCGTCGTATCAGGAGAGGAAAGAGCCCGCAACTTCGCGCGGTTCTCACGCTGGTCGAGGAAGATGCCTTGGGAATATCCTGATTGGAAAGAGAGGCGACAGTGGACTCCATTTTCGGTTCCGGTGAAGTATTCGGGCATGATGGTGCCACCGAGATGGATGGGGGATTCCTTTTGATGTTGATCGAGCCGTTTCCAGTAGAGTGAGGGCGCCATTTCGCGCAAGGTGTTCTTTAAATCTTGGGAGAGATGCGGTCCTTGGGTGGATACGAGCCATGCTCCGCCGTAGCTTTCAAGATAGATTCCGGGCAGTCCATCGCCCTCGCCATCGAGTAAACGGAGTGAATTTGTAGAGTCATCCAGTAGATGAGCGCGTTTCTGAATCGCGGTAGTGAGAATTTGTTGCAGGCGAGAGGTGGACATCGGGCGCGGGTCTTCTATCATCGCCCCAGCAATGAGCGAATGGAAATCGACGCTGGATGAGGCCGTAAGCCAGAGACATCTCTCTGAGGAAGCACGGAATAATATTGAGTTATACCTTCAGGGCACCGCTTCTCCCGTGGGAGAGCAAGCGATTCGAGAGCTGATTGAAGCAGGGGAGTGGCAAGAAATTGATGATCGATTTTACAAGACTCTAGCCTTTGGGACTGGGGGATTGCGAGGGCGCACGGTCGGAAAAATCATCACGAAAGCGGAGCAGGGTGAAGGTGGTCCGCTTGAGCGACCGGAGTTTCCCTGTGCGGGAACTGCCAGCATGAATTTCTTCAATCTTCGCCGCGCGATGATCGGGATGGTGCAGTATCTCAAAAAAAATGCCTCCACTGAGGGCAAGCCCGCGATTGTGATCGGCCACGATTCTCGGCATTTTTCGAAAGATTTTGCCGAAGCCTGTGCCACCGTTTGCACCGATCATGGATGTGATGCGTATCTCTTTCAAGGACCACGAGCGACGCCTCAGGTTTCCTTCGCCATTCGTGAGTTAAGGGCGGATGCCGGAGTGGTCCTGACGGCCAGCCATAATCCCTCGCACGATAATGGGTTCAAAGCTTACTTTTCTGATGGGGGGCAGATCATCGAACCTCACGCCAGCAAAATCATTAAAGAAGTCAATGCGCTCGAAAGTGAGAGCTATCAAGCGCTACCAGAGGCCGAACAAGGAGAGCTGAAAATTTTGGGAGCCGAGATGGATCGGGTCTACATGGACCGTCTGCGCAGTGTGCTACTGCGTCCGAATCTTCTGGAAGGAAAGGCGGCGAAAGTGGTTTACACCAATCTTCATGGGACTGGTGGGGTCATCATTGTCCCGATGCTACGTGAACTCGGTTTTGAGGTGATTACGGTTCCTGAACAGGACGAGCCAGATGGTCGTTTCCCTACCGTCGCTTCTCCGAATCCGGAAAATGCTCCGACCTTGGCCATGGGAATTGCGCTTGCGGAGAAGGTGGGGGCAGATGCGGTCATCGGAACTGATCCCGATTGTGATCGGATGGGAGTGGCCGTGAGAAATTGCGAAGGAAAGATGGAACTGCTCACCGGAAATCAAATTGGTTCTCTCATGGGGTGGTATCGCATCAAAACGATGTTTGATCTGGGATGGCTGACGGAAAGTAATCGAAGCCGCGCGGTCACCGTGAAGACCCTCGTTACCACACCCTTGCAAGATGCGGTCGCGGCAAAATATGGCATTGGAGTGGTCAATACCCTGACCGGATTCAAATACATCGGAGAGAAGTTAGAGAAGTACGAGAAGGCCATTCCTGAAAATAAAAAAGGCGACTATCGTAATCTCAGCGAGGAAGAGAGCCGGAAGTTACGTCTAGAGTATTCTAAATTTTTCGTCTTTGGGGGGGAGGAGAGTTACGGCTATCTCGGTTCTGATTTTGTCCGTGATAAAGATGGCAATGCCTCGGCGGTGATGTTTGCGGAATTGGCTGCATATGCCATGAGTAAAGGGACCACCATTACCGGCCTCCGTGATCGGGTATGGCAGGAGTATGGAGTCCATTTAGAAATGGGAACGAACCTCGTCATGGAAGGCGCGGAAGGCGCTCGTAAGATTGCCGCCCTCGTAAAATCTTATAGTGAACATCCCCCTGAACGAATCGATGGTGTGGCCTGTGTCAGGGTCCGTGATTATGCGCAAGGAGGTTTTTATGACGAAGAAGGGGACGAGCTTCCTGCGGCGGCTATGTTGATCGTAGACTTAGAGGATGGAAGGACCTTTGCCATTCGTCCTTCGGGGACAGAGCCTAAAATTAAATACTATCTCTTTGGAAAAGGAGATCAACGAGAAGCGGTTCAAAAGTCTCTCGACTCTCTCTGGTCTGATCTTGAAAAAGATGCGCACCAACGGATGAGCTGAAGTCAGGTGAATGGGAGTTCGTCGTGCCGAGTAAGCTATGAAAATGTGTGTTCTCAGATCATTGGGCGCGGTTCTGAGTGGGGGAGCTTTGTCTCTTTGTTTTCCTCCTTTTCATCAGACTTGGCTTGTCTGGGGGTGGCTCTGGCTTCTCTTTCCCATTCTCTGGACAGCCCGGTCTAAGAAGCAAGCTTTCGCCTTTGGCTACCTCGCAGGGTTCGCTTTTTGGGCCGTCAATATGAAATGGATTCTCACCGTGAGCTGGGTGGGAGTGATCGCGATCGCAGCTTATCTTGCTCTTTACTTTGGTTTCTTTGCCCTTTTCGCGGCCACCGCCGGGAATCCATGGCGGAAGAATACTCCGGTGGCCCGATCGATCGCACAGCGCTTTCGTGAATGTGGTCGGAGCTTAGGATTTGCGGCCTTACTCGGTGGCTTTTGGTGCGGTCTGGAGTGGATCCGAGGGTGGTTTCTCACCGGCTTTGGGTGGAATGGTCTCGGAGTGACATTTTATGATACTCTCGTGCTGGCCCAGAATGCCGAATTTATCGGAGTGATCGGTCTCTCATTTTTACCGGTGTTTTTTAGTGCGGTCGTGGTCCAGGTCGCTCGTCGTTTTTATCGCCACAGTATGAAGGAGGGGGCGAAGTTCCTCTACTGGGATCTCGCGACGTGTCTCATCGTTCTCATGATAGCCCTCAGTGTCGGAACTGCACGGCTGAGTTTGGTTCATAATGAAGACGTGATCAAAGCGGATATTCTCCTCGTGCAGCAAGACATCCCCCAACTGGCCCACCAAGTCACTTGGACTGCGAATGAAATCATCGATGGATTCATCGAGTTGACCGAGAATAAGCTCTCAGAAATCGATGAAGCCGCCGCCAAGGAGTTGATCGAATCACAAGGAGCGCCGACTTCGATTCGGCGACCGGACATGGTGGTCTGGCCTGAAACTGCGCTATTGGATCGTTTCTATCGCCAGGGGCAGAGTCAACCTATGGCTGGGGCCCCACTCGAAGGTGCGTTGTCTTATTTCCGCCGTTTAGGTCAATTTGTTCACCTTACGGGAGTCGTTGAGACTGACCTTGAGACAAATGAATCCTGGAATTCCATTTTGCAAATCACTCCCGAAAATGAACGCGCTACATACCGGAAGCAGCACCGCGTCCTCTTCGGAGAATACATTCCAGATATCAAGATTCTGCGTCAACTCTACGAACATTCTGCGGGAGTAGAATATTACGATAATATCGCGGCCGGAAAAGGGAATGAGGGGCTTTCCTTCATGATCAGAGGGGAAGCTGTCGAGATGATTCCTTCGATTTGCTTTGAAGACACAGTGCCACGGCAGACTCGGAAATTTGTCAAAGACATCCCTCAAGTCATCGTCAATGTCACAAATGACGGCTGGTTTCAAGAGAGTGAAGGGGCAGCGCAGCATTTTGCAAATGCCCGCTTCCGCGCGATCGAAATTCGACGGCCTATGATCCGGTGCGCTAATCGTGGCACGACCGGGATCATCTCGGTCACCGGCTCCACGATTGATCCCGTAAATCATGAACGACGTGAGCTCATTGATGAAAATGGTTCTCACTTTACCCGCGGAACCCTTCTGGCCTCAGTCTACATCCCGAGATCTCCCATTCGGACGCTCTACTCGCTTTATGGAGACTGGTTCGCAGTGCTCGGTTTGGTGAGTGCTTTTCTTTGGCTCATCACCGTCAGAATCTGGCCTTCCTATAAATCATCCCATTGATCTCTGGGGACGATGGAACGAAAGACCCTGACCGAGATCGATTCAGAATGAGCTTTTGCCCACGCAATGGCCGAGGGAGGGTCATTGCGAGACCACGCTTTGAGAATCGTTCGATAAAATTGATGTCGTTGAGTTTCCTTCGAGAGGCTGCCCACGTGCTCTAGTGCTGTTTCTGGATCGAGCGGGGTCGCTTCCTTCAGGAACTGAATGCGTGCGCCATCAAGGTCTGGATCATCCCCCAATTTTTGCAGCCACCGCGCTGCTTCGATTGGGTCTTTCCTCGTCATATGCTTCGCCACTCCCTCGGCTGCTTCCGTGAGGGTATCGGGCGGGAGGCTTTCAGCCCACAGTGCGGCAGCATCTAAATCTTGCTCCGCAAAGATATCAGCCACGATCTCCGAGGCATCGCGTCGGACTTTCGTTGTTTGAATGTTCTCAATCCATGTTGAAGCTCCCTGAGGATCATGCCGAGCGAGTGGAGCGGCTAAATTACGAGCCATGATATTTTGCATTTTTGGCTCCGCGATCATCTCAATCCATTGATTGGCATACTCTGTTCCTCGAGTCACGACATCTGGAATGACTGCGCGAATCGCTCGATTCTTCGTCTCGCTGGCGGGAAGGCTCTCTAAAGTAAGAAGGGCGGCATCGAGATCATTCTGCGCAATCCCATCAATGAGTCCGATCATCCAATCATTCACCTTTCCATCGAAATCTATCCGCGCAACGGCCTCTGCCGCGGCCTCTGGATCCATCGCGGCCCAGCTTGCGATTGCAGTCCGGCGGGCGGTCCCATTGAGTTCATGGTCTTGCAGATATTGAATGGTAGCGAGAGGATCTTGCTTGATCCAACCGGCCAGCAAGAGATGAAATTCAGTCTCATGATGATTCGTCCAATTTTCTTGTTGGAAGGTCTTTGCGATTTCTTCGAACTCGCTCGAGCTCATCCCATCAATCAGAGCGAGAAGAAGACGTGTTCGCTCCACCCGATCATTGGTTCCGAGAATATTTGAAAGGTCTTTTTGAAAGCCTCCCCTAATTCCTGAGCTGGTGTTTCTTCTGGAAAGAGCCTCATGAAGCCGAGGCTCCGTCGATGAATGGGTGGCTCCGCTCTCATTGTTTCTCTCTGGATCCTGAGATTGATGTGAGAAAGAAAAGCGCCCAATGACCAAACCAATCATCAGAGGCATGATCCATGCAATTCGTTTGAGTTGAATAAAGGACTGAAAATTCACGAGAGGGTATCAAGAGAACGGAGAAATTCTGAATTTCTTTCAGCGCTATGCCCTTGTCACTACTCAGGTACCTGAAGGAGATAAGTGCAAAAAAGTTGCACTATTAGTTGGCTTTCGGTGTTTCACTAATGCAAAAAAGTTGCATCATAACTGCGAGGAATATTCCTGCACTTCTGATTTTCACTCAAACTCAATTACACAATACATGAAACTAACCCGTTCACGATACGGCCGTTTGATCGGTCTGACGACTCTTCTTCACCTGCCAATGTTGCTTGCTCAGGACATCTTGGATTCAGGAATTGATGCTCTTGATCCGGTGGTCGTGATCGGGGATGTTGATGATGGTTTTGAAGCATTTGCCAGTGGAAAATTGGCTGGTTCGTACGATATCATTAAACGTGATCAACTGATTTATGAGCATCCTGATGATACCTTGGAGCTGTTCTCGAAAGTTCCTGGGGTGACACTCTCTCGCTATAATCAAGGAATCATCAACACCGACATTTCCATTCGTGGTTTTGCGGGTGATGGCACTACGCCACATGGCAAACTCTTGATCGATGGTATTCCGTCGAATTTGCACAATGGATTCAATGAACTCGATCAAATGTTCCCTCTCGCGATTGGCGGAATTGAGGTTTTCAAGGGAACTGGCGACGTTCGTTTTGGTCTCTACAACATTGCTGGAAATTACCAAGTCAGTTCACGCACGGACTTAGCTCGTGAAATCCAATTGACCTACGGAAGTTTCGATGCACGCGAAATTCAGGCTTACTGGGGCCTGAAAAGTGGGAATCTCACTCACAACTACTTTCTCGGGTGGCGTGAATCAAATGGATATCGCGATCATACGGACTTGAGAAAATATACTCTTTCAGGGCGTTGGTCTTACGAATTTGATGACGCGACTCGCCTAAGTCTGATTGCGAGGACCTCGAGCTATGATGGGGAATCGCCGGGTTATCTTGATCGTGAGACTGCTCGGACAGATCCTAGATCATCGGCGGAATTTGCGAGTGAAGACGGAGGTGAGAAATCAGTGGATCATATTAGTCTTCACTTCGATAAGGAGTTGCTTGGGGGCGATCTGACATTTTCTGCGAAAGCGTATTATCAAAATTTTGAACGGAACCGTTGGGTTCGCTTCAGTGAAGCGGGCAGTTTGAGAAATCGTATCGATGATCAAGATATGAGTGGTTTGATCACCTCTCTGGAGTGGAATTTTCATGATCAATGGACCTTACGAGCTGGTCTGGATTATGAATATCAAGACGTGTTAGAGCAGCGTTTCCAAGTTGCTGGTAACACACGTGAAGGGGCGATCGAAAGGGTCCGCCGAAATCATCGTTATGATTTGGAGATTCTTGGGGGCTTCGTCAGCGTAGAGCACAATCCGACAGATTGGTTGCGCTGGAATGCTGGGGTTCGCCTGGATCATCTGGATGGCGATTTTGAGAATCTGGAAATTGCTGATGCCACTCGGTTTGGTGAGGTGCATGACTTTGGGGTGATTGTGCAGCCCAAGGTGAATCTCTTTGTTTCACTGAGTGATTCATTAACAGCGTTTGCAAATGCAGGGAGGAGCTTTCAGCATCCCTTTGGAGCGGCCCTTTACACGAATGGAGATCGTTCCATCCGTGATGTCTCAATCAATGATGGCTGGGAAGTGGGCTTTAAGTGGGATGCGACTGATGACCTCTCTTTGAGGGCATCTTATTGGCAGCAACAGGCCAGTGATGAATTTGTCGTTGTGGATGATGTACCTCGAAATGTGGGCGAAACTGATCGCGAAGGGATTGACCTTTCGCTCTCTTGGAATCCAAGTGAACAATTGAGTCTCTGGGGTAATTACAGCTATACTTCTAGTGAGATCGTGAGCACCGATTCCACTCGGGCGGCTACTCGGGGGAATCGACTGCGGGGAGTGCCGGATTATACTTTTTCTATCGGTGGTTCTTATCATATCACCGAATCCCTCACCGCGCGATTGCACGTCGATGGACAGGGAAGTTATTTTGTGAATGAAAACAATCAGGGAGGGACTTTTGGAGGATACACCTTGGTCAATGCTGGAATAGATTACGAGAAGGACTGGGGGCGTTTAAGTCTTCAGTTGAATAATTTATTGGACCGAGACTTTGAATACGTTTTCGACTTCGGTGATACCGGAGCCGCGACTATTCACTCTCCAGGAGACGGGATAAATGCCAGTCTTTCCTACACCTATGAATTTTAGGTGACATAGATGCAAGAAGAGAGAGAAATTGAAGAGCGGGTAGAGCAAACTGGCTCTTCCGCCATGAACGGGCGACAGCGTTTGATTTCGCTCGATGCCTTGCGCGGACTCGTGATGTTGGTCATGCTGGTTGATCATGTGCGTGAAACTGTCTTCTTGCATCAGCAGGTGTCTGATCCCGTTTCAGCCGATGGCGTGTCTGTGGGGCTGTTTTTGACGCGCTTGCTGAGTGGTTTTTGTGCTCCGGCATTTGTTTTGCTCGCAGGGACCGGTGCTTACCTTTATGGGCAAAAACATTCATCTGCTGAAGTTTCGCGGTTTTTGCTGACACGTGGCCTTTTTCTCGTGTGTCTTGAACTCTTTGTGATTGGTCCTGCTTGGACTGGAGTCTTTCTGCCTGAGAAATTCTATCTTCAGGTGATCTGGTGTATTGGTCTGAGTATGATTGCTCTGGCAGGGATCATTCATTTGCCAAGAGCTTGCCAGTGGAGTCTTGCGATCTTTTTGACTGTGGGGCACCACTTTCTTGACGCCATTCACGCAAGTCCAGCCGATGGCTGGCATTCTCTTTGGGCTATTTTGTATCAACGTGATTGGATCACGCTCTTCGGGATTCCAGCGCGGACGAGTTATCCGATCCTCCCCTGGATTGGGGTGATTCTCATGGGATATTTAGTGGGGTCCTGGTTTCGCACTCAGATCAATTTTGAACAGCGTTCACGTAGGCTTCTGCTGACCAGTTTGGTTCTGATGATTGGCTTTGTCGTCGTAAGAGCGATGAATAGCTATGGAGATTCACCTTGGGAGACCTATGCCAGTGGGTCGCAGACGTTGATGTCATTTTTTGCGCTCACAAAATACCCCCCGTCCTTCTTATTTCTTCTCTTCACCTTGTCGCCTGCCTTTCTTGCGATGTGTTTTTTTGAAAAACAGTCGGGGAATCGGGTGATTCAGAGTTTGGCTCAGTTTGGTTCTGCGCCACTCTTCTTTTATATTGGACACCTTTATCTCCTTAAAGGGATCTACCTGATATTAGTGAGTATTTTTGGCAAAAATCAGGGAGGTTATTATGGTGTCGAAACGGTCTTAGGGGTTTGGCTCTGGAGTATCGTTCTCGTGCCTTTCTTGTATTTTGCGACTTGTCGTTTTGCGGATTTTAAATCGAGACGACGAGACCTTAAGTGGCTCCGGTATTTCTAGGGTCGATGTCTTGAGCTGACCGGAGTGGGATCAATCTTTTGAGGCTTTGGGGTCGAGGGCGTCACGAAGGCCGTCTCCAAGGAAATTGAAGGCGAAGAGAGTCGCGGAAAAGAGGATGGCGGGGATCAATAGGACGGTCACATTTGTTTCCAGAAAATTAGCGCCTTCTTTAATCAAGGTGCCCCAAGATGAATTCGGGGGTTCGATTCCGAGGCCGATAAAAGAGAGGGTGGCTTCGTAGAGAATGAAGCTCGGGATGGTAAGGGTCGCGTAGATGATGACAGGACCCAGCATATTAGGGAGGATGTGACGGAAGAGGATGCGTTGATGACTCAAGCCAAGGGAATGGGCGGCTTCGACGAATTCCTGTTTAGAAAGAGAGGCTGCTGCAGTGCGGACGATCCGCCCCATGGTGAGCCAACCGAAGGCAGCGATGGCAACGGTGAGGGGAATCAAATTCGCGTAGCGAAGAACGAAATCAGAATCCCATTTCCATGTGTTCACAAGAAAACGGGCGGCGTTATCAACGCGCACACTGATAATTTCGCGAAAAAGAATCACGATAATCAAGAAGGGCATGGCGAGCAAGCCATCGACGATTCGCATCATGATTCCGCCAATTTTTCCTCCAACATACCCTGCAATTCCTCCATAGATGATACCGATGGTGACGGTGATGACAGTGGCTAGGATGGCAACGAGAAGAGAGATTTGTCCACCTTCAAGAACTCTCATGAAGAGGTCTCTCCCGAGCTGATCGGTTCCGAGTAATCCAGCTTCTCCGGGAGCTGCGAATCGGTTCGCGAGGTCTTGTTTATTAGCGTCCATTCCCATCACTTTGAGAACGAATCCTACGATGAAGCAGAAAAATAGAATGACGGCAATGGTGATGCCTCCGAGCATTGCGAGTTTATTTTTGCGGAGGCGGACAAAGGCATCAGCCCAGAGGCTGGTTCCTTTTTCGATTTCGGACATGGGAGAAGAGGAAAGGGCTTGGCTCATGAGAGGAAAGATTCGATGTTTTTCTGATTAGCCCTTACGGAGTTTGGGATCCATAAAGATGAGAGCAAGGTCGGAGATGAGATTGGCAATTCCCATGAGGATTCCGTAAAAAAGAACAAGTCCGAGAACGAGATTGTAGTCTTTCGAGGTCACTCCTAGGACGAAATGTTGTCCCATGCCGGGGACGAGGAAAATGTTCTCCACCACAAAGGAGCCGGTGATGATGGCCGCAAAAGCAGGGCCCAAGTAGGTCACGGCAGGCATTAATGCAGGTTGTAGCGCGTGCTTGGTAATGACGTTGAATGGTTTGACCCCCTTAGCACGAGCCGAGCGAATGTAGTCTTGCGAGAGAACGTCGAGCATTCCTCCGCGGGTCAGACGTGCAAGGTAAGCAGCAACTCCGAAGCAAAGAGTAATGGCGGGGAGAATGATGTCGGATGAGCGAGACCAACCAGCGACATTCAGAAACTGTAACGGCCGCGCAATATTGACTTGGAAAATGGGACCAAGGACGAAGGCCACGACACAGATCCCGGCCATGGCGACAATCATGGCAAGATAGTCTGGCAACTTGTTGTGATAGAGAGCAGCGATGGTCCCAAGAGGAATGCCTAAACCAATTCCCATAAGGAGGGAAAGAAATCCCAATTTTAAAGAGACTGGAAAGGCTTCCGAGATTAAGGTGGATACTTTCCGGCCTTTCATGGAGAGGGAGTCGCCAAAATCGCCTTTCGTCACAATATTTTTCCAGTAATTGAAATACTGTACGATCTTAGGACGGTCCAAGCCATAGTAAGCTTCGAGTGCGGCCTGTTCTTCGGGAGAGGTCGCCTTGGCATCAGCAAAGGGGTTACCCGGAATTGCACGAATCGCAAAGAAGGTGAAGGTGACGAGGAAGAACACGACGACGAGCGTCTGTGCGATACGGGAAAGGATGATTTTAAGCATCTGAAATCAATATGTGATCAGTTGTTTTCGAGTCTTACAAATTTGTAAGGATGATTGTTGAGAAGAAGGGGATGCCAGTTTTTCACTTCGGATCGAAGGAGATAGTTTGTGGTATACCAATAAATGGGCATCACGGGAGTATCTTCTAACAGAATGTTTTCGGCTTCTGCAAGAATTCCCATGCGCGTGGGGACATCGGCGGTATTTTCAGCTTTTCGAAGAAGCTCTTCGTAACGCGGGGAGTCCCAACCGGTGCTGTTATTACCCCCATCTTTGATCCACATTTCGAGGAACGTGGTGGGATCGAGGTAATCACCAATCCAGCCTCCGGCTGCGAGATCAAAATCCGCATCATATTGTTTCTGGAGATAAGTCGTCCACTCTCGCTGCATGATTCGAACATTGATATTGAGATGCTCTTTCCACATCGCCTGAAGCGCTTCTGCTTCTCTTCGACCGGTGTCTGAATCGGTGGTGAGGATGGAAATATCTGGGAAGGCAGCAGATGTTTCAAATCCAGCTTCTTTTAAAAGTTCACGAGCCCGCTCGGGGTCAAAGGCAATGACTTTGGGTGGCTTATATTCTCCAAAAGGAGGAGTGATGCTGTAGGCTGGTTTTTGGCCGCCTTGGAGGATCTTTTCGCAGATCGCTTTCTGGTCGATGGCGAGTGCAAATGCGCGGCGAATTTTTGGGTTATCGAATGGGGCTCGCCGAATATTTGAGCGCAAGAAACGGATTCCGACGTATGGTTCCTGACGAATCTGGTCGGGATATTTTTCCTTAGCATAAGGGATGAATTCAGATGGAATACTATAGGTGACGTGGAGCTGATCGTCCCCAAACATTCTAGTTTCGGTGTAATAATTTGAAATCGGAAGGAAACGAATTCCATTTAATGAGACTGTTTCGGCATCCCAATATTCAGGGTTTTTAACGACCTCGATGCGGTGGTTTGTTTTCCATTCCTTGAGTTTGAAGGGGCCATTAGAAACAATGTTCCCCGGGCGAGTCCATGGGGAGGCGAAAGCGGTATTCATCTCGCCATGCTTGAGGACAACGTGTTTGGGGACAGGATACCAGGTATAGTGTTTGGTTATCTCAGGCAGGAAGGGGATGGGGCCACGCAAGTTGACTTTTAAGGTGAAATCGTCGAGGGCTTTCACTCCAACTTCCCCGAAGTCTTTGATCTCACCTTTATTATACGCTTGGGCATTTTTGATGAAATGGAGCATTTCAGAGTATTTTGCCGGCCAGTTCGGGTCGGGAGAGAGGAGTCTCTGAAAGGAAAAAGTGAAATCGTGAGCGGTGACGGGGACGCCATCGGACCATCGCGCTTCGGGGTTTAGGTTGAAAATCCATTCGGTAAATTCTGCGTTTGATTTCCAGGAGCGGGCCACGCCGGGAAGGGAGCTGCCATCTTTGGCAGGGTCTTCGACGCATAGCCCTTCGAAGATGGCACGGATGATATTGGATTCGAGAACACCGGACACGAGATGCGGATCGAGTCCTTTGGGTTCGTTACTGTTACCAACAATTAAAATTCCGGCTTCGTTGGCTATTTGAACATCTGACTTTGAACGGCAGGAGGTCATCTGGAGACAGAAGATACCGAGAACTAGAAAGCTAAGGATGCGCACGGGGGGAGTTTGCAGATTACAAGCCGTCTGAAAATGAATTTCTGCGTTAAGAGGAGTCCTCAAACCATGAATCCTAAAAAAATCCCCGAATGAGGATTCATTTGGAATGATTTTGGGTAGGAAAAGAGGGTGATGACAAGATTCTGCATCATGGGTAATATTTTAAAAGATGATGAGACGAGCTTGCTTTCAGGAGGCGGCAAGTGGATCTTCCCCATGGCCGACGATGGTGCGCTTGACAGAGGTATGAAAGTTCACGTTCTCCATAGACTTCTCTTAATTCCTTTAACGATGTTGGGGGTGACGTTTTTGGTATTCTCGCTTCTACAAGGTCAGGTCACTGGTTTGAAGGAGTATGGGGCGTGGTTAGGAGTCGATGAGTCATCCCCTGGACTCTTACAGGGAGATCTAGGATATTCGGAGCTGTATCATCAGCCGGTGCTAGAGGTGATTCAGGAGCGTTTACCGATCGCGCTCTATTTTTGGATTCTGGCAACAGTGATCGTGTATGCTTTGGTTGTCCCATTGGGGATGGTGAAAGCGCTGCATCATCAAGGGATTGTCGACCGGATGAGCGGGGTGGTGATGTTTTTGGGCTATGCAATTCCAGGGTTTATTTTAGGGATCTTGGGGGTGTCATTTGCGGGGCAGAGTTCGATTACTCAGCTTGATTTTTCGGCGGAACAGAGTTCTCAATTATTCCTGAAAACAATCTGGCCCCTGGGCTGCTATGTGGCGATGTCTTTTGCCTCTTTGACCATGATGATGAAGCATAGCCTGATGAATGAGCTGGCCTCCGACTATTTCAGGAGCGCGATTTCTAAGGGGGAGGGATTTTATCGTGCCGTTTTTCGACATGCTTTTCGGAATTCTTTGATCCCGATGGCGACAAGTCTGGGGCCCTTGATGATGTCGCTCGTGGGAGGGAGTTTGCTCATTGAAGTGGTTTTTGATATTCAGGGCTTAGGTCTTTTGCAGCTTAAGGCGATTGAAGCGGGAGATCAGATGTTAATTATGGGTAGTATCACGGTCGGGTCTCTTTTTATGATGACGGGGAAATTTGTTGCCGATGTGTTGGCTTCAGTATTAGAGCCAAAGAGAGGATTTTAGAGGAACGATGCGGCGCGTTTGTGGACTGATCCTGATTTTCATTTCTCTTCTTGCAGGAGTGGGGGAGTTCTTTGCGTTGCATCTCCCGACCGTTCACATTGTGTTTGCGGCTAGAGAAATCCCGTGGCTTGGCTGGGCGATTGCGGGAACTCTGTGCGTCTTAGGATTCTTTTTTATCGTGAGTTCCTTTATGCGAGAGACGTCGCATCCGGTGACGGCCCGCAAGTTGTCACACTTCCGTCGCACTAAAACAGGTGTTTACTCTCTGGTGGTCCTGATGGGACTGGCCATGTTTTCCTGCCTTGATCATCTGTTAGTAGGAAATGAGGCGCTGGTGACGAGATACGATGAAGTGATTGCCTTCCCCGCCTTTACTAAAAAGATTGAGATGGGAGATGACTATGGTCTGGAGAGTCATGAAGTTCCAAATTATCGAGAATTGAATAAGGCTTGGAAGAACAATGATGGCAATGATGGTTGGATGATTTTACCTCTCTGGCCCTACGCTGCCAAAGGAGATCCACTGACGGAGGAAGCATCTTTTGTAGGGATGACCTCGGAAGGAGGAGATGCAATTGCGGCTCTCTATCAGGGGCTTCAGGTGAACTTCCATATGGCCCTTGTTTACCTGCCTCTGGTGACCTTAATCGGAATTGTGGTGGGTCTGAGTGCGGGATACTTTGGCGGGGTGATTGATTTCTTGATCCAGCGTGTTCTCGAGGTGATTTCGTACGTTCCAGGGTTCCTCTTGGTGGTCTTGCTGGTGACGCAATTGTTTGAGAATTGGAGAGGGCAGTTTCTCTATGTTTTACTGGCGGTAGCGACCGTTGGTTGGGTGAAAATTGCCAGTGATATGAGAATGTCCGTCAAGAAAGAGCGAGGAGCGCAATACATGATTGCGAGTCGATCTTTTGGGGCGTCTCGACGCTGGATCATTCTACGCCATCTGCTGCCTAATAGCGTTTCCGCTGCTTTGGGAGCTTTGCCGATGACCTTTGTGAGTCTGGTTGTGTCTCTGGTGTCTCTTGACTTTCTCGGGCTGGGTCTTGCTCCGCAAGAATTCATGACTTGGGGGACCCTGCTCCGGGAGAGTTGGCAGTCGGAAGATTCTCAAAACCTCACGATGACGACTTTGGTCATCATTTCCTTGTTCCTTCTTTTGATCGTCATGGTGTCTGAAGCTGTTCGCGAGGCATTTACTCCAACCCGTTTTTCTAGTTATCGATGAGTGATCTGTTAGATGTTCGTGGATTGGTGACGAGTTTTGATACGGCCTCTGGTTGGATCCGGGCCGTTGATGATGTCTCTTTGATTGTAGGAAAAGGGAAGACGGTGGGATTAGTTGGAGAATCAGGCTGCGGTAAGACGGTGACGGCAATGTCGATCCTCGACTTACTGGAGAAGCCCGCAGGGCATATTTTAGAAGGGGAAATTCTTTTCAAAGGAGAGGATCTCCGCAAGGTCAGCGCAAAACGAATGCGCGAGGTGCGGGGAGGAGAAATTGGGGTGGTCTTTCAGGATTCTAGGGAGATTTTAAATCCATCTCACCGGATCGGAAAGCAGTTGATCAATGCCATCCGATTGCACCGAAAGATATCGAGAAAACAGGCGAAGATGCGTGCCTTGGAGCTCTTGGATGCAGTTGGGATTCCTGACCCTCG
This sequence comes from uncultured Verrucomicrobiales bacterium, assembly GCA_937930235.1. GTDB lineage: Bacteria > Verrucomicrobiota > Verrucomicrobiia > Verrucomicrobiales > Akkermansiaceae > SW10. The sequence goes on from CALGLJ010000046.1 coordinate 15,343, forward strand.
GAGAATGTTGGTCAGTTTTCCGTATCAACTTTCGGATGGCATGCGGCAGCGCGTCATGATTGCCAACGCTCTTTCCTGTGATCCTGATTTACTCATTGCAGATGAACCTGCGATGTCGCTGGATGTTACGGTGCAGGCTCAGATTTTAGATTTGATCGATTCTCTAAAGGAAAAATTTGAGATGGGAGTGCTGTTGATCACCCATGACTTGGGAGTGGTGGCACAGCACTGCGATGATGTCGTCGTGATGTATGCAGGACGCATCGTGGAGCATGGGAGTACCCGCCGCGTCTATTCCGATCCCAAACATGCTTATAGCAAGGGGCTGCTTTTTTCCATGCCCCGGCTCACAAATGTGTGTAAGCATTATTTTCAGACGATTCCGGGACATCCGATTGCCAACGAGAATTTGGTGTCAGGATGTCGTTTCTGTCAGCGAATGGATCGTGATAAGTCAGTGCTGCTTCGGACCCGCCCCGAGTATTTGGAGGTGTGGGGGGATCACTGGGTGGAGGTATGCCCGGAGTGTTATAAAGGATGAAAAATAAGGGGTCAGATCTTTTAGAAATCGATGGCTTGTGCATCCATGTGCCTCACCGGAGTGGTTTTTTTCGGCTGAAAACTGGCGTGGTAAAACCTGTGGATGAGATCAGTTTGAAAATCCCGCCAGGGAAGACTCTCGGATTAGTGGGAGAGTCAGGTTCTGGAAAATCAGCTTTAGGGAAGGCCATTGTGCGTCTGAGTCAGCCTTCATCTGGGAAAATCTATTTCGAGGGGCGGGATATCACGCGGGTGAGAGGTCGGAAGCTCCGCGCCCTTCGTAAGAAGATTCAAATGGTTTTCCAGGATTCTAAAAGCTCACTGAATCCGAGAATGTCTGTGGGGCAATTGGTAGAAGAGCCCTTGAGACTTCAAAAAGTAGGGAGAGGTTGGCAACGACGCGCCCGAGTTGCGGAGCTTCTCGAAAGAGTGGAGCTACCAAGAAATGCGATGCGAAAATTTCCTTACGAATTTTCTGCGGGTCAGTGCCAGCGGATTGCAATTGCGCGAGCGCTCGCTCTCGATCCGAAACTCATTGTCCTTGATGGATCAGTCTCAGATCTCGATGTATCCATTCAAGCCCAAATCATGAACCTCCTGCTCGATCTGCAGGAAGAAAAAGGGATGTCCTATCTCTTCATGTCTCATGATTTTTCGGTGGTGAAGCATATGAGTGATATGGTGGCGGTGATGTATTTGGGAAAGGTCGTGGAGATGGCGCCTGCGGAGGTCATCTACCAACAGCCTCTCCATGCTTATACGAAGGCGTTCCTCTCCGGGGTGCCGAATCCAAGCCCTTTTGAGCAACAAGCTCCTATTGCTTTACAAGGTGATGTTCCGAGTGCTTTGAACCCACCTGCGGGATGCGCCTTTGGTCACCGCGTCGGCCATGTGCGATATGAAGAAAGCCTTGGTCAGGAACTCCCTTTTGAGGAGGTGACTCCAGGGCATTGGCTGCTTAGGTGTCCTTGTTGTGGGCCGATTTAAGGTAGGTGAGGAAGACTTCTCCGTTACCGAGTTCTTCCATTTTTGAGAGTTCATAGTGCTTGCTCGATTTCAAAAAATCCCCAGGCCTTCCGGTGAGAGTGGGGGCGGTTTTTCCACCAAATAAGGTGTGAGGAGCCCACGTGAGATTGATTTCATCGACCAGATCGTGCTGGAAGAGCTCATGCGCTAAGCTCCCACCGCCCTCGCATAACAGGGTGTTGATGGGAACGCGCTGTAACCATTCTTGGAGTGAGCAGTGATGGATCTGCGCTGGCAAATTTGGACGTTCCGGACTCTCGGTGATGATGAGGTGTCTGGGGCCTCCTGGAGTATGAAAAAGCGGGTGCGCGGGATCAAAATTCCCATGTCGGGAGATCACACAACGCAAAGGGTCCGCTCCCGGAGTGGTGAGGGACATCTGATCTGCCTCTAGCGTGCCACGTCCTACCAAGATCGCGTCAGCTTGCTTACGGATTTCATGGAGACGTTCGAGATCGCGTTTGGACGTGAAATGGGCAGGGGAATTGCCGCGAGTGGAAATTTTTCCATCGGCAGAAAGGGCAAAGTTCAGGATGATTCGCAAGGAGTAGTGGGTTCGGTTGGGTCGTTGGCGGAAGCATACCCTACGAATGTTCAGATGTTAAAGCCTTGAGAAATGACGAAAGGGGTCTTATTTATTCTCTATGAGCAACCCAAAACCACAGATCACCGCTTATCTGAAAACATTCTGCGGCTGGAGCGAAGGCGTCCGTGCCATCATGCGTAAGTATGACCTCGAGTTTGAAGAGAAGGATATTATTAAAAACCCCGCTTTTCGTTGGGAAATGGAGCAAAAATTTGGCCAGCCCCTTTCTCCTTGTGTGGAGGTCGAGGGTGAGCTTCTCCCGGATGTGAGTGGCGAAGAAGTCGAGGCGTTCCTCGTAAAACAAGGACTTGTGATCGAGAGTGACGTCGAACCGGATGCGGCCATCGATTCTTCATGCTCCCCTGAGCAGCATGAAAAACAGGCTCTCGCCGACGCTGCCGCCAAAGGAGAACCTGGAAAAATCGTCTTTCTCGATTAAGACGCTTGCTTTCGAGGGGGCGATTCTATTGATTCGTCCATGGCGGAACCATCACTGGCCCTTTCTTTCGATGACGTCCTTCTGACGCCAGGCCTCAGCGAGCATCTTCCTTCGGATTCTGATATCCGAACACATCTCACAGGGGAAATTCCTCTGAACATCCCCGTGGTCTCAGCGGCTATGGATACCGTTTCCGAGCCAGAGCTGGCCATGGCGCTGGCTCGTGAGGGTGGGATTGCAGTCATTCATCGCGCATGTCCGATCGATGAACAGGCGGCTATGGTCAATAAGGTGAAGCGTTCGGAAAACGCCGTCATTTTAAATCCCCTGACTGTATCCCGGAAGCACACGGTCGGGCAGGTGCGCGAGATTATGGAGCGCGAGGGATTTGCTGGTTTCCCCGTGGTGGATACCGAGCAAAAGCTGGAAGGGATGGTGACTGGACGCGATCTCCGTTATATTCCGAATGACGAGACTCTCGTGGAAGATGTCATGACTCCTTTTGAGCGTCTCATCACGGCAAATGCCGATATGAATCAGCGTCAAGCCCGGGAAATTCTTTACAAAAATCGCATCGAAAAACTTCCCCTGATCAATGCGGATGGCACCCTCGCAGGTCTGATCACCGGAGCGGATATTGAGAAACGCATCACCTTTACTGATGCGGCGAAGGATCCCAATGGCCAGCTCCGTTGTGGGGCTGCGATTGGGCCTGGGCCAGATTTTCACGACCGAGCCCAAGCTCTCATTGAGGCTGGAGCCGACGCGATTTTCATCGATGCTGCGACAGGGCATACCTCCCGGGTGATCGAGGTCATTGAAAAGCTGTGCGAACTGAGTGAAGTCCCGGTAGTCGCTGGCAACGTCGTCACCGGAGCAGGCGCTCTTGCGCTTTGTAAAGCTGGCGCGAGTGCCATAAAAGTCGGGGTAGGGCCGGGATCGATCTGTACCACTCGTGTGATTTCTGGAGTGGGCATGGCCCAGTTTTCCGCAGTCCAAAACGTGGCAGATGTCTGTCACGAAAACGGGGTGCAAGTCATTGCCGATGGAGGCATTCGTTATTCGGGTGATATCACCAAGGCGCTTGCGGCTGGGGCGGATCTCGTCATGCTCGGCTCACTTTTAGCGGGCACTCGTGAGTCTCCGGGGCAGACTGTCAATCATCAGGGACGCCGCTTTAAGACATATCGCGGTATGGGATCGATCGGAGCCATGCGAAAAGGGGCGGGAGACCGCTATGGGCAGAATTCCAGTGGGAAACTGGTGGCCGAAGGGGTGGAAGGTCGTGTTCCTTATAAAGGAGCCCTCGCAGATGTCGTATTTCAACTGATGGGAGGGCTTCGTTCAGGAATGGGATATGTAGGTGCTCAGAGCATCAAAGAGCTTCAGGAAAAAGCTGAATTCGTTCGCATTACCCCCGGTGGGTTACGCGAGAGTCATGCTCATGATGTCACCATCACGGAAGAGCCCACCAATTATCAGCCGGTGAGCTAAATCATCCATTTACTTTTATCCTCTCATGCAAGAGACACATCACGTCGCCGTTCTTGATTTCGGCTCTCAGTATACTCAACTCATTGTGCGCCGAGTGCGTGAATTGGGCTTTTATGCCAAACTCTACTCCCCGGAAGACATTTCAGAAATTGGACATCCCGGAGCGGTGATCCTTTCAGGTGGACCCAGAAGCACCAGTGAGCCGGATGCTCCGGATATCGATTTTGAAACGCTCAAATCCTTTGGCGTTCCTGTCCTAGGAGTGTGCTACGGGATGCAATTACTGAACATTAAGTTCGGAGGAAGCGTGAAGGCCTCGAATCAACGCGAGTATGGCCCCGCGATGCTCAAGCCGACCTCTCACGCAGATCTCTATGAGGGGATTTCGGCCGAGTCACAAGTCTGGATGAGTCATTCAGATACCGTGCAAGATCTTCACGAGCAGGCGGAAGTGATTGCTGAGAACCAACACGGGACTCCGGTGAGTCTGAAATGGCCGGGAAATTTCTATGGTATCCAGTTTCATCCCGAAGTGACGCATAGCCATGAAGGTCTGCGTATTTTGCATAATTTCCTCCTACAGGCAAAAGAGCTTCAGCCTTTCCATATCGAGGATTTCAAACGTGAAATGATCGAGGGAATTCGTGAGCGAGTAGGAGACCGGCAAGTCGTTTGCGGGGTGAGTGGGGGAGTGGATAGCACCGTCCTGGCGGTTCTCCTCAAGGAAGCGGGGGTGAAAATGCGGGCCATCTTTGTGGACAATGGCCTCTTGCGAAAAGACGAAACTCAGGAGGTTCAGAATAACTTCCATCGCATGGGAGTGGCGATCGAGACCGTCGATGCGTCCGACGAATTTCTCAGTGCCCTTGCGGGGAAAGATGATCCTGAAGAAAAGCGGAAAATCATTGGAAATCTTTTCATCAAAGTATTCTGGGACTCTGTCGGAGATGCCGAGATGTTGGCGCAAGGCACTCTCTACCCTGATGTGATCGAGAGCGCTTCCAATGCGAAATCAAAGGCCTCCGTCATTAAGACTCACCACAATCGAGTCGCAAAAATTCTTGAATTGCAGGAAGAAGGAAAAGTCCTCGAGCCTCTCGCCGAACTCTTCAAAGACGAAGTGCGTGAGCTGGGAGCCTCTCTCGGGATCGCTCCCGATATTCTCGGACGTCATCCTTTCCCTGGCCCCGGTCTCGCCGTCCGCTGCCCCGGTGCGCTTGATAAGAAACGTCTCGATATCATTCGCGAATGTGATGCCATCTTTATTGGTAAACTCAAAGAGTATGGATGGTATGATAAGGTCTGGCAGGCCTATGCTGGCCTCATTCCGGTGAAAACAGTCGGGGTAAAAGGGGATGAACGGAGCTACGAGTGGGCCACGAATCTACGCGCAGTCATCAGTGAAGATGCCATGACCGCGGAGTGGGTCGATTTACCCGCTCAGCTTCTGAGGGAAACGAGTCAGGATATTCTCAATCAAGTCACCGGCATCAACCGTGTTCTCTATGATATCTCGACCAAGCCCCCAGCAAGTATCGAATGGGAGTAAGCAAGAGGCGGCATGAGCAGGGCGGTGTTTCCTTTTTCCATGTTTCCCTTTAGCGAATGGCTTGCGCCTGAGAAATTTTCCAGTATTTCCAAGTGATGTGGGTTTGGTCGAAACTATCAGGTTCTCAGTGGACTGACGCTTGGGAAGAGCGCTTTTACGGAAATCCCAATTCGGTGATTTCCGAAATCAAGGGCGGCAAGACGGTACGGGTAGAGGTCTACTGCAAAGGTGAAAAAGAAGCGGTGGCGATCCAGACGCAATTTGGTGGATCAGTGCGGGAGCTCAAATCTCAGAATTGGGCTAAGCTCTCGGCTCCGAAAGCAGAACCAATTCTGATCCGAGATCAGCTCGTCATCACTCAGCTCGAAACGAAGAAAGAACTGGCTGAACTTCAGAAAAAATATCCCGACCGTCATCTCATCAGCATCCCAGCAGAGATGGCATTTGGCACGGGAGATCATCCCACGACCTCGACCTGTCTTCGCTTTCTCACAGACGCGGCACATGAGAAAAAAGACGATTGGAGCTGTCTCGATCTTGGAACTGGAAGCGGCGTTCTCGCGATCGCAGCCAAGCTGCTGCGTGCGGGAGAGGTCCGCGCTTTTGATTATGACCCCAAGGCGGTCGAAGTCGCGCTAGCAAACACCAAGCGGAATAAGGTTTCGGGCATTGAGACCTTTGAAGCAGATGTCTTCACTTGGAAAAATCGTAAAAAGTTCGATGTGTTGACCGCGAATCTCTTTTCCACGGTTCTTGTGGAAGCCTTACCGCTCATGGCTCAGTGGATCAAAAAAGACGGTCGTCTGATCATTTCAGGGATTCTTTTTGAACAATGGCCTGAAGTTTTAGCCCAGGCAAAAAAGTGCAACTTTCTCCCCTTGGAGCATCGCAAAAAAGGAAAATGGGTCACAGCCACCTTCGATGTCGCGAAATAAGCGGGAATTCACTTGCATGGAAAGCCTTCGGCGTTCAGAAAAATGCCGCTCCCCGGGGAGAAACGGCTTAGTCGCCCTATGATTGTTTTCGCTCCGGTTCGAGAGCAAAGCATTTACTCAATATCATGGACGCTATCTCAAGCCGCATCAATGCTGTCAGTCCTTCACTGACCCTCTCTGTTACTAACAACGCCAAGGCCATGCGTGCTGCAGGCGAAGAAGTTTACGGTCTCGCCGGAGGTGAGCCCGATTGTGATACTCCCGATTTCATTAAACAGGCTGCCTACACGGCCATTCAGGAAGGTAAGACGAAATACACTCCTGCTGCCGGTATTCCCGAACTGCGCGAAGCGCTTTCGACAAAATTCGCTTCTGATAATGGACTCGGTTACGAGCCAAACCAAATCTGCGTCACCAGTGGAGCCAAGCAAGCTTGCTTTAATGCCATTCTTGCGACCGTTGAAGAGGGAGACGAGGTCATTATTCCTGCTCCTTTCTGGGTCAGTTACCCCGAGATGGTAAAAATGGCCGGAGGTGTTCCCGTCATTGTTGAGACAAAGGAGTCCAACAGATGGAAGATCACTCCTGAAGAATTCGAGGACGCCATGACCGCGAAGACGAAGATGATTATCATCAACACTCCCGGTAATCCCACGGGTTCCATCTATAGTAAGGAAGAGCTGCAAGCGATCGTCGAAGTGGCATCTTATGAGGACATCATGATCCTTTCTGATGAAATTTATGAGCACCTCATCTATGGAGAGTCTAAGCACGTGAGCGTGGCCTCCGTGAGCGATGATGCTTACAATCTGACGATCACCGTCAATGGCTTCTCCAAGTCTCACTCCATGACAGGATGGCGCGTAGGTTATACGGCTGCTCCTCCTGCCCTAGCCGAGGCCTTATCTAAGATCCAAGGCCACACCTCATCCAATGCCACTTCTTTTGCTCAATATGGAGCGCTGGCGGCGCTGAAAGACCCGGCTTCCAAGGATTTTGTGGAGAACCTCCGGGGCGAATATGATGTGCGGAGACAATTCTTACTAGGACGCCTCAAAGCGATCCCTAACGTCAGCGTCGTGGAACCACATGGCGCATTCTATTTCTTTGTCAACTGCACCGAGATGGGCATCAAATCAGTCAATCTGTGCGATAAACTCCTCACTCGATATAAAGTCGTCGCCGTCCCAGGTATCGCCTTTGGTCATGACATGGGTCTCCGCCTAAGTTACTGCACCACCCTGGACGTGCTCAATGAGGGAATCACTCGCTTCGAGGAATTCTGTCGTTCTCATTGATTTCCCGATTCATTCAAATTGTTCCTTGCCCCTCGATCTGATCATCAGCTCCTGGGGAGGGAAGGCAGGGGGATTACTCATCGGTAGTAATCCCCATTTTTTGGGCACGTTTTTTCCAAAGATCTCGCGCGAGTTGCTGCATATCTTCGGTGCTGTCGACTTCATCGACAATTTCAGCGCCAAGAATTGTCTCGATCACGTCCTCAAGGGTGATGATTCCCGAAAAGGAGCCGAACTCATCCACCGTCATCATGATATGAGTTCGCTCGGCGATCATCTCGTTGAAAAGATCAGACAAATTTTTGAAATCCGGCACTGCAGCCAGCGGTCGGCGCAGTTGACTCAAGGTTAAGCTTTCCTGCCCGAGGGCGTGGGCTTTCAGAATTTCAAGACGGAGGACGAAGCCATTCGTGTCATCGACCGATTCCTTAAAGATCGGAATACGTGAAAAGGGACTATCGGTATTATTTTTCAGATAGTCGGCCACGGTCGAACTCTCGTCTAAAGAAAAGACCACCGTGCGAGGGGTCGCCGCGTGTTTCGCTACCGAATCACGGAGATTAAAGAGGTTTTTAACGATTCTCCCTTCCGCTTTCTCAATACTGCCTTCCTTCTCCCCAATGTCAGCCATAGCGATGAATTCTGCCCGGCTGAACGCTCCCTTTTTCTGCCCGTGGGAGATACTGCTCGTGATCATATTGGTCAACCAGATGAAGGGCTTCATCGTGAACGTGAGACCTGCAAGCATCGCCCCGATCATCGGCGCAAGTCGTTTCCAGAACACCGCGCCCAATGTCTTGGGAATGATTTCAGAGAGAATCAGGATGAGCAGTGTCAGGATGGCGGAGATGACCCCTGTAGTAAGTGGCGCATCGCCATAAATTTTCGCCGCCTGTGCTCCCACTCCAGCGGCTCCTACCGTGTGAGCCACCGTATTGAGAATCAAGATCGCCGAGAGAGGGCGATTGATATCGCTAATTAATTTCTCCCAAGTCCCTGCACTGCGAGGTCTCGTCTGGCGTAAGGTTTCCAAATAGGTGCGGCGGACACTCAATAGCACGGCCTCAGAAATAGAACACACGAAGGAGAAAATGAGAGCGATGAGTAGGTAGACGGTAAGAAGAGCAAATTCCACTACAGAGCAATGAAAACGAAACTCACGAAAACGAAAGCCAAAAGAAATGACAGAGACTAGGCTGAGGAGATTTTTTCATTATGAATGCTAGTTTTTTAACTAGGCCAAACGGTGAAATACCTCCATCTTGTCCGTGGCTTTGTTCGATACGATTTCTCATTCGTAGCTTATGAAAAATAATCCTTCTTCCGTCACCGTTGCTCGCATGACCTATCTGGTATTGTGTGAATTAGCAGGATTAGCGATTGCTTTGAGCACTCCGAGTATTCCTACTTGGGCCGGAGTTTTAGGAGGCCTCTTCGTGGCAGGATTCTTCATCATGGTGGAGCTTTTGATGAAAGATTTTACCCTTCGTGGATTTTCCACCGCGACTTTTGGTTTGCTCGTGGGCCTGCTTTGCGCGTTTCTTCTCACCCGAGTAGGCATCTCAGATTTGGTGTATGTCGCATTATCTCCTCTTGAGGAGCGAGAAGAGCTACAGGGTGCGCTGGTCTTAGCGATGAATGTATCCCTTTATGCCAGTCTGGGATTTTTGGGAACGGTCCTTGCATTACGCAGTAGTCAGGAAGATTTTTCTTTCATCATTCCCTACGTTCGTTTCCGGCAAGATTCAGCCTCGGGACAGCCGCTCTTGCTAGATGCTGAAATCATCATGGATGGCCGCATTACCCAGTTGATGCGCTCGGGATTTCTGAACGGACGATTGATTGTTCCTCGTTTTGTCCTAGATGAGTTACAAAATCTCGCCGCATCTCCAAATGCAGCGAAGAGGCAACGCGGACAGCGTGGCCTTGAGGTCTTAGAAGAACTCCAGACGAATCCAGGAATTCCGATCTCGATTCATGATGCGGTCGGCGTGGCGGAAGATCAGGCGTTGCAGGGGCGCTTAGTTCAGTCCGCAAAGCTACTCTCGGCACGTCTTGTGACCACAGATGAAAATCTCACCAAAGTAGCGCACCTTCAAGGAGTGGATATGATTAATATCAATGATCTGGCGGATGCACTCCGCCCGCCATTGGTCGTGGGAGATCGCGTCCATTTGGCCTTGGTTCGTGCTGGGAAAGATGAGCATCAAGCCGTGGGTTACCTCAATGATGGGACCATGATTGTGGTCAATCATGCGATTTCGAAGATCGGAACCACTCAGGATGTGGTGGTGATCAGTATGTTGCAGACGAGTGCGGGCCAAATGGTGTTCGCAGAAATGGATGACCCGAAGAAGGGAGTGGGTGAATGAGTCGGGTGGAAGCAATTTCCGTGACTCGACTGGCCCGTCGCATTCGTAATTTGCTCGAAATAGAAGTTGGCGAGATCTGGGTGGAAGGGGAAGTGAGCAACCTGCGCAGACAAGCAAGTGGGCATTGGTATTTCTCCCTCAAGGATGAGAGCGCGCAGATTTCCTGTGCCATGTTCGGAGCGAAGCGTCGTGCTGGGGCAGAATTTATCGAGGATGGAACAAAAGTGCAGGTTTTCGGAGAGGTGAGTTTCTACGAAGCTCGTGGCAGCACGCAGTTGATTGTGAGGAAAGCGCAAGCGGTGGGTCAGGGGGATTTACAGGCCCAGTTTGAAGCGCTTAAAAAGAAATTAAATGAGGAAGGGCTTTTTGCGCAGGAGAAGAAAAGAATGCTTCCGTTTTTTCCTCGGACCATCGGCGTGATCACTTCACCTACCGGAGCTGCTCTGCAAGATATGGTGAATGTTCTCAGTCGCCGTGCGCCGTGGACTCAGGTGGTGCTTTTCCCCGTCGCGGTGCAGGGAAAAGGAGCGGAGAAGGGAATCGCAGAAGCGATCTTACAAGCGTCTGATTATTCACCACGCCCCGAAGTATTGATCGTAGGTCGAGGAGGGGGATCGCTCGAAGATCTCTGGAATTTTAACGAAGAAGTGGTCGCGCGTGCGATTGCCCGCTGCGAGATTCCGGTAGTCAGTGCGGTGGGCCATGAGATTGATTTTACCATCGCAGACTTTGTCGCGGACTTGCGCGCTCCGACTCCCAGTGCCGCTGCGGAGTTGGTTGTTCCAGATCGGAAGGAATTGTTAGAAAAAGTCAATCGGGTTGGAGATCGATTGCATCGGCAAGTGACGGGCTCCCTTGAACGTCTCGAAGAACGAGTAGATCGTCTGGCCGCTGGCGTCATGGGGCAATCTGCCGAGCGGATTCTCCGAGAACCTTTCTTGCGTTTGGAGGAGGCTCGGCGGGACCTGCTTGAGGTGGTGAAAGATCGTCTTCATCAGAAAGAAAAATTGATCGCTGATTCTCATATTGCTTGGCAAAGATTTCATCCGCTCAAAGTGATCCAGCGGAGAAATGAACGCCTGAAGCAGGCCCGAGTTGATTTTCTGCGAGTGACGCAAGAGAGCCTGAGTTCGCGAGAACGACGACTCAGAAATTTGGAAGATCAACTGCGACTTCTGAGTCCTGAAGCCACTCTCAAGCGTGGATATACCATGACGCTAGATGCGGACGGGCAATCAATCGGAGATGTTTCACTCCTTAAAGAAGGAGAGCAGATCACGACTAAAACTGCGACCGGCGAAGCTCTGAGTAGAGTTGAGAAAATTTCATTTGAGCATTAATGCTTGCCGGAGATCAATCTGGAGCGATGCGAGTTGCGGGATTTTTTTTGGCTGATCAAAGCCGATCCAGGTGATGATGATTTTTTCTTTAGAGATCGCGGCTCCCCAGAGATCGGCCCGGGAGGGGGAGGTGCCGATGATGATTTGAGGGAGTTGTTCCGAGCAGGCGTGCTTCGAGAAAGCGGGGTAGTGTTGCGGGTCGAGATGAAAGAGTGAATGTTCTCCTTCGTGAACTTGGTGGATCAATCTGGGGGTGGGACGCTGACCTTTGTTGATGATCGTAGCGAGGCCGATGGCGATTTCTTGTAAGGAGGCGGTCATGGTGCCTCGGTAAAGGTCTTCTCCTGTGCCGAACTGACCTTCAAATCCGAATCGCTTGAGGAGTTTGAGCGTTTCTTTCTCGCCGAGTTGTCTGGCGCTCACGACAGGTTTTCCTGAGATCGGGACATGGCCTCTTTCGCGAGCGCAGGTATTGATAAAGGGTTCGATCATGGCGGCTCCGATTCCTCGGCGAGAGTCGAGCGCTCGATTGAATCCCGTGGGTCGTTCTCCTCGACAGCCAATGATACCCAGGAGGTCGCCGGTCGCTGGTTCGAGTGCGAGAGCAGCGACTTGGATGCCATCGGGAAGAGGGAGAGAAGGGAAAATTTTTTCGAGAGATTGTTGGGTTTTTAAATCAATACTGGAGGTGACTTTAAGTCCGCCCACGGTGATTTGACTGCGATCAAGAGCTTTTTCGAGTGGTCTGCGCAGGGCGCGTGCAGCGTGGCTGGTTTGGGTCAGTGCTTTGTTAGATTCTTGTAATTTCAGAGGAACGTTTTTGATGAGATCGACATCTGCTTGAGTGAGCTCTCCGGTGTGTAAGAGGCGGGCAAGGACTTCGTCTCGTTGCTGGAGCGCTCCGGGCAAATTTCGGAGAGGAGAAAAGGCGTGAGGGCCTCGAATAATTCCAACGAGAAGAGCTGATTGATTTCGATTGAGATCACGGCTGGTCGTCCCAAAGTAGGTGAGGGCAGCTTCTTCCAGACCATGGCATCCAGATCCGAAGTAGATTCGGTTGAGGTAGTGTTTGAGTATTTGATCTTTAGAATATTGGCCTTCGATCCGATAGGTGATCGCAATTTCGAGGAACTTACGGTTGAGTGATTTTTTCTCACGAAGGTCGAAGCTATTCCGTGCGAGCTGCATGCTTAAGGTGGAAGCACCTTGGGTGAAGTCCATGTCTTTGACATTGCGAATCATCGCGCGAGCGAGTCCTCGGAAGTCGACTCCAGAGTGTTCCATGAAACGAGCATCTTCACGCGCAAAGAGAGCCATTTTTAAAAAATGGGGAATGTCTTCTTCGCTGAGCAGGCGTCGATTGGCTCCGTGAATGGTATCGAGTTCTTTGAGGTGGCGATCGAGGAGGATGGTACGAGCAGGAATGGCTTCGACATCTTTGAGATTAAATTGAGATGATTTCCAGCTATACCATCCGCAGAGAATCAGGAAAGGAATGAGGAAAGTGAGAGTGGCGATCCAGCAAAAATATATGGCGCGTCTAATGGTCCAGAGGAGATTTCCTGGTCTGCGCGCTTCTCTGGAGCGGAACCAATTCATGGCATGATCACTGGAATACAGGGAAGGCGGCGGCGACGTTCGCAGCTTCCGGAGGGGTGACTTCTTTTTCGGGAGCGCACAGGGGGATAATGGATAAGTAAAGTGCGGTGCCGCGATCGTGTCCAATTTCACCGACATTCAGAACAGCGGCACAGTGGGGAATTTTTTTGAGCTCAAGAATGTCTTTTGGGGCGTAAGCTTGCGAGAGTGGGGTTGTTCCTGGGAGAAGATACTCGATGAAGACTGGATACGGGATTGGGTCAGCAAGATCATCTGGGCGAACCATTGCTTGGGCGCGAACGACGGTGCCGGAGGGGAAGAAATCGTCTTCTGTCAGGGGCCGCGTTTCGATTACTTGAAATTCCCCTGTGACATAGGTGAGGAAGAGATTCTTGCGGTAATTCGTTAAGTAAGCACGTTTGAGTTCCTGATTCAGGACTTTCAGTTCTTCCTCACGGTAGCGTTGGAACTCGGCTTCGAGGCTGAGAGGGGTGCTTGTTTTGCGAGGTGAGGGTGCAGTGGTGGGAGTGAATTTTTCCAAAGGTTGAATACGCCCCACCTTGAGCATGAGTTGGTAGCTCGTCGGGTGAGTGGGATCACGAAACAGATTGAGGCAGACTTGCCACGAGGTGATGGCAAGGGCAATGGCGACGACGTTGGCGAGAAACCACCAGAACATCGGGGGACGACGTTTCACGAAGTCTTCGAGATCGCTCTTAGCCATGATCGCGCACCGCTTACTTACAGGCCGTCCCGTCTAGGGCGGGATCGTATTCGGGCTTTTTGCCCTCTTCACTGGGTTCAAAGGAAGTCCCGCATCCACAAGAGCGTGCCGCATTTGGATTAAAAATTTTAAACCCCCGGTCGGAGAGCGCGTCGGTAAAGTCTACCGTGCATCCGGTGAGGAAATCGAAGGAATCATGTGCCACAATGAAGCGGGTGCCATTCATGTCGATGATTTGATCACCTTCTTCAGGTTCTGCGATGCGCATGGTGTAGGCTAGACCTGCGCAGCCTCCACGCTCAACTCCCAGTCTGAGGCCAGAGCCTGCGGGAGCGTCCTTGGTGAGCAAAAGGGCGGTGAGCTCTTCGGCAGCTTTTGGAGTAATGTCGATCATGATATCTTGGTGGAAGCTTAAGCTGAATGAAGTGAGCAAGCAACCCTCGCTTGATTTCTAAAAGAATGATCGCATTGTTGCGGAAATCAATTGTTCATGAAATCCGAGAAGCAAATCATCGGTCGGAGGGAGTGGCTCTCAATTCCAGAACTCAACTTAGGGCCTTTGCGAGGGAAAGTCGATACCGGAGCGCGAACGTCTTCCCTTCATGCCACGGAAATCGAAGCTTTTGAAAAAGAGAATGTTTTGTGGGTTCGTTTCTTGAGTGTCGATGGAAAAACTTGTGAGGCTCCGCTTGTTTTCACCAAAAAAGTGAAAAGCTCGAATGGAGAAGTGAAGGAACGTTACTTTATCGAAGTCACCGGAGTGACCCTCACGGGAGAGGAACTGAACCTTTTGCTGAGTTTGAGCTCGCGAGACACCATGAAATGCCCGCTTTTGCTTGGACGCAGGGCGCTGACACCCTTTTTAGTAGATTCAAGTCAGAGTCAGCTTTTAGGGAAGCCATACCCTGAGCATGACAAATGAATGGACACGTGATGAGGGCATAAAAAAATGCCCTGTGAAACGAATCATCAGGACATTTAAAGAAAATGGATGAGTCAAATAATCACTCAATGAAAGAAGCGGACTCCATAGAAGCAGTCACATCTTGTCCTTCAGATTGATAACGCCAACGCACTTTATTTCGCTTAGGAGCGGTGCGAGCCTTACGGATTTTACGGTCAGTAGTAGACTCATGAGCACGGCGGCGACGCATTTCTTCGAGGATACCCTCGGTATCGAGTTTGGTCTTGAGACGCTTGAGAGCCCGATCGACAGTCTCTCCGTTTTTGATGGCTACGCCACGTAATGCTTTCGACATGATTGAATGATCCGTAAATTTTGTTGCGGGAGCGGGAAAATAGATATTTTCGCATGCAGGTCAAGCGGGAAACAATGATTTTTCAGAGTTCATTTTGCATGTCCTTACGTGTCAGCTCCTACTCATTCATGAAAAATCGATTTTAAGGGCACCTTAACGATTCTCGTCGTTCAGGAAGGTCGTAGATTTTCGATCATTTCCATCAGATGGTAAGCGAGATGTTCTTTACTCTCTTTCGGTAAATTCTCGGTGCGATCAGGGAAGACGAGCATGACTTCATTCTCTTGGGAATCGAAGCCGATGTCTTTGCGTGAGACATCATTGGCGATCACCACATCACAGTTTTTACGGAGACATTTTCCGCGAGCGTTTTCTTCAACGTGTTCTGTTTCTGCGGCAAAGCCGACAAGAGTCCCTTCGAACTTCATGACGGTGCGAGCCGAGCCGAGAATATCTTTGGTTTTTTCAAGGGTGAGCGTCAGTTGTTCCCCGGATTTTTTGATTTTTTGATCAGCAACCTGCGCCGGAGTATAATCCGCTACGGCGGCGGCAAAGATGGCAATGTCGTGTCTGCCAATTTGAGATTCGACCGCTTGATACATTTCCGCGGCGGATTCGACAGGGAGATAATCGACCCTTTCCGGGAGGTCGAGCGAGGTCGGCCCCGAGATGAGAAGAACTTCATGCCCCCGTTTTGCAGCGGCGGCGGCTAGTGAATAGCCCATCTTTCCAGAAGAGCGATTTGTAAGATAGCGGACCGGATCGATTGGCTCGCGAGTTGGACCGGCCGTGATGAGGATTTTCATGAAATGGCTTTTACGGCTGAGAGAATATCGTCGATATCGGCAAGTCGACCGGTGCCTTGATATCCGCAGGCAAGATCTCCTTCCGCAGGGTCAATGAAGAGCACTCCGTCTTCTTTTAGCTGGGCGAGGTTGCGTTGGGTGGCTGGATGGTGCCACATTTTACCATTCATGGCGGGCGCGACCAAAGCGGGGGTTTCGCGAGGGAGGGCGAGATAAATTGCAGAGAGAGGGTCAGGAGAGATCCCATTGGCAAATTGCCCCAGGGTGTCGGCACAAGCAGGGGCCACTAGGAAGAGGTCTGCTTGATCGGCAAGCTCGATATGGCCCGGTTTCCACGAGTTTTTTTCATCCTCTAGGGAAATCAGAACAGGCTGTCGCGAGAGCACCTGTAAGGTGAGTGGAGTGATGAATTCAGTAGCAGCCTTCGTCATGACACAGTGTACTTCGTGTCCTGCTTTGGTGAGTTGACTGGTGAGGTCAGCCGCTTTGTAGGCAGCAATCGAACCGGTGATTCCTAGGACAATATTCATTTGGTCAGGCGTGAAATTTTGAGACGTTCAGCTACGAGGAGTGCTTTGAATTTACGATAGTCTTCTTCGCGGGTCGCAGAAACGATGCGGTAGGTGTATTCAGTCCAGTGGGTCATTTCTTCAAGAGCATTTTCCATGCGCAGCGCGATGATATTATCTTGGTCAGTCCCGCGGCCCACAAGGCGGGCTTTGAGTTCTTGTTCACTGGGCGGCATGACAAAGAGGTCCACCAGCGCGGCCTGAATGTCGACGTTTGAACAATGGCGGACTTGCTCCGCTCCCTGCACATCAATATCCATTACGACATCAATGCCCTTCGCGAGAAAATCGAGGACTTCCGAGCGCAGGGTACCATAATGATTTTGATGAACCTCTGCATGTTCGAGGAAATCACCAGCATCGATCCGCTGTTGAAAGTCTTTCCGGTCTAAAAAGTGATAATCGACCCCATGGACTTCACCTTCGCGAGGAGGGCGGGTGGTGCAAGAGATGGAGTAATGAGCTTCTTTTTCATCAGCTAAACGACGGCAAAGAGTCGTTTTTCCAGACCCCGAAGGGCCTGAGACTAATAACAGAATTCCAGTGCGCGCGCTCACGAGGGCAAATTTATGGAGGAGAGTCCGAAAGGTAAAGGCAGCAAAGAGGAGTGATTCTCATTAGCCGAAAAGACAGGCATGGGGCTTGATAAGCGGGTCGACTCCCGATAGAGCCATCCCGCACCATGATTTTTGATCTGATTAAAAAACGCAACGGTAATTGGAAAGACGATACTCTTTCTGGCTTAACGGTTGCGCTTGCTCTCGTTCCGGAAGCAATTGCGTTTTCCTTTATTGCAGGAGTGGAGCCTCTCGTCGGCCTTTGGGCTGCGGTATTCATGGGGCTCATTACTTCTGCTTTTGGGGGGCGTCCCGGGATGATTTCAGGATCGACGGGCGCGATCGCGATTGTGGTCGCGACTGTGGTGCGAGCGGGGAATCAACATGGTGAAGCTCTCGGGATTGAAGCTCTCGGCCTCCAGTACCTCTTTGCCGTATTGATGATCGCGGGGATTATTCAAGCTCTCATCGGAGTGTCTAAACTGGGACGTTTTATCCGTTTAGTGCCTCATCCTGTCATGATGGGATTTGTCAATGGTCTCGCGATTGTCATTTTACTTGGTCAGTTTGATTTTTTCAAAATGCCTAATCCGGCATATGACTCCACGAATCCTGATTCTCCGGCACGCATTTGGATGGAGCAAGGAGGACTCGTGATGATGGGCGTCTTGGCGGCAATTACCATGGCCATCATTCATTTTTTTCCAAAAATCACCAATGCAGTTCCTTCAATCTTAATCGCGATTCTTGTGGTGGGAGGAATTAGTGCGACCGGGATCATTGAAACAAAAACCATCGCAGATGTGCTTTATGAAGGTTCGGGGAATCGTGAGCTTTCAAACAGTTTACCGGTCTTATCATGGCCGGGAGATATTCCTTGGAAACAGGAAGGGGTGGCTCTTTTGATCATTGGAACGGCATTTTCCGTTGCCATGGTCGGGATCATTGAGTCTCTCATGACGCTTCAACTGATTGACGATATGACCGAAACCCGTGGTCAGGGAAATCGTGAGTGTTTGGCTCAAGGTGGCGCAAACTTTTTATCAGGCCTCTTTGGAGGAATGGGTGGTTGTGCCATGATTGGCCAAAGCTTGATTAACATCAAATCCGGTGGCCGCGGCCGCTGGTCGGGGATTGTCGCCGCCTTGACTCTGACCGCCTTTATTCTCGTGGGTGGTCCGTTGATTGTGCAAATCCCGATCGCCGCCTTGGTTGGAGTGATGTTTATGGTGGTGATTGGAACCTTCGAGTGGGCTACGCTGAAAACGGTGGGCCGAGTGCCTTTTTCTGAAATCTTTGTGATTGTCGCAGTCACTTTGATCACGGTGTTCATGCACAATTTGGCGTTAGCAGTTTTTGTCGGTGTGATTCTCTCGGCTCTCGTATTTGCTTGGGAGAGTGCGAAGCATGTGAGGCTTCGCCTTGATGATAGCCAGGAAGGAGTTCGGATTTATAATCTTCAGGGAGTTCTTTATTTTGGATCAGTGAGAGAATTTGCGGAACGTCTGGTTCCTTCAAATGATCCTGACGAAGTGATTATTGATTTTAAAGAGGCGCGCGTGTGCGATTTTTCCAGCTTAGAAACACTCAATGGCGTGACGGAGCGCTATAAGGTGGCAGGGAAACGAATCCGTCTTCGCCATCTGAGCCCGGCTTGTGTAAATATGATCGATAGTGCGAGCCCGCTGGTGACGGTGGAAGTCGCGGAGGATGATCCTCACTACGAGCCTGCACGGATGTAAGGGGAGCGCCGCCTTTGAAAAAGGAAGGGAAAGGAAAAGCCTCCCCATTAAAGATCAATTTCAATCGCCACCGGGCAATGATCAGATCCCATGACATCGTCCATGATCGTGGCTGAGGTCAATTTTTGGGTCAGTGCGGGTGAGGAACACCAATAATCGATCCGCCAGCCGACATTGTTAGCTCGGGCTCCGCCTCGGTAGCTCCACCATGAATAGGCTTCGGTAGTATCGGGGTGGAGGTGACGAAAGGTATCGGTAAAACCAGCCGAAATGATTTGATCGAAGCCTGCTCGTTCCTCGTCACTAAATCCGGCACTTTTGCGGTTTTGTTTGGGACGTGCGAGATCGATTTCGGTGTGTGCCACATTGAGGTCGCCGCAGAACAGGACCGGCTTTCCTTCCTCCTCTAGAGATTTGAGATAGGAGAGAAAGGCAACATCCCAAGTCATGCGGTACGGGAGACGTCGGAGTTCGTTCTGAGCATTTGGAGTGTAAACCGTTACGAGAAAAAATTCCTCGAACTCCAGCGTAATAACTCGCCCTTCCTGATCGTGTTCGGTGACTCCGATTCCATAACGTTCAGAAAGTGGAGGCTGCTTCGTGAAAATAGCAGTCCCGGAGTAGCCTGCTTTTTCTGCGGAATTCCAGTAAGTCCGGTAGTGCCCCAAATCAAGGGGGAGATCGACCTGCTCCGGGCGTGCTTTGGTTTCCTGAAGACAGAGAATATCAGGAGCATGCTCGATGACAAAATCAGTGAAATTTTTCTTCAAGACGGCACGGATGCCATTGACGTTCCAAGAAATGAGCTTCATCTAGGCGAACGGTAGAAAAGAAAACAACCGCGCCCCACTAAAAAAGTGAGAATCGCGGTTGTGAGAAAAAGAATCTGAATCCGGCAGCGGATTAACGTTTGGAGAACTGGAAGCGCTTCCGAGCACCTGGTTGACCGGGCTTTTTACGCTCCTTGGCTCGAGAATCACGGCAAAGAAGACCAGCAGCTTTAAGAACAGGACGTAGTTCGAGGTCGTGCTGTAAAAGCGCCCGCGCGATTGCGAGCTTGGCGGCATCCGCCTGACCGTGAAGGCCGCCACCTTTGGTGACCACGCGCACGTTGAACTTATTCTTAAGATTGGTGACCTGGAGAGGCTCCAGAAGCTGTCCCTGAAGGGTGAGGGTCGTGAGGACTTCCTCAAAAGGATCATTGTTAATGACGATCTCGCCAGTTCCAGCAGTCAGCCATACGCGGGCAACAGCGGTCTTGCGACGTCCAGTAGCGGTGTAAGTTTCGCTCATAGTAAAGATAGGAAAGAATTAGAGAGTGTAGGGCTCAGGTTGTTGTGCTTCGTGGGGGTGCTCCGCACCAGCATACACGTTCAGCTTCTTCATTTGAGCTGACCCAAGTTTGTTTTTAGGGACCATGCCTTTGACGGCCCATTCGAGAATGTATTCGGGACGGCGCTCGCGGACTTTTTTAGGAGTCTCAATGGTCTGACCGCCGACATATCCAGAGTGGCGAGTATAGATCTTATGCTCTTCCTTACGACCGGAGAAGACTGCATCTGCGGCATTGATGATGACGACGAAATCGCCGGTATCGATGTGAGGAGTGAAGGTCGGCTTGTGCTTGCCGCGTAAGAGGCGAGCTGCTTCAACCGCAACTTTTCCGACGATCTGGCCTTTGGCATCAATGATATGCCACTTGCGCTCGACCTCGGCTGGTTTCGCTGAGAACGTTTTTTGGTTCATTTTAACTGGGTTCCGTTGGTTTACTGGCGGAAATACCAGCAAACTTGAAGGGGCGGGGAAGCTAGGAGCGCTTTTCCGTGGTGTCAATGCAATTATCTCTGGATTTCTTGGTGCGAAAGCTTGCGTAATGGCACTGAAGAGTGCAGTAACTCCGCCGTGCGTGATTTGATTAAGGATCCTCTCTGGCAGGCAGATAGCCTAGGGCGCCCCTTGCCAGATTGCACGCATGCGTGTGCGGTTTCTCTCCCGACTTGGGATTCCGTGATCGGCTACGAAGAGGGACGGGATAAGGTCGTAAAAAAATTAGAAACCGGGTATCCTAGATTTTTCGTTCATCCACTGGTGAAGCGGCTCTTCGCTAAAGCAAGCCAAGAGGTCGCGGAGACCGGAAAGCGGGCCGTTGTATTCCCAGGAAAAGGCTCGGCTCAACGTGCGCAGCGATATGTAGAGCGGCATCACAATGTGGCGACTCGCATTACCAGCTATGAAGATGGTCTCCAGGCGCTCATTGTCCCAGAAGAGGCATATGGGATGGCGATGGAATATTGGCGACATACCGGAGAGATCGTCAGTAGCCGCCAAGCGGAAGATTTGTTGAATGAGAGGGAGTGCGAGGGGGTCTCCAGCGTGATTCTACGGCAGCATCTCGCAGAGACGACCGGAGCAGCACTGGATGATCACTTTGTCTTCGAGTCTGGGATGGCGGCCATTTACACCGCATATCGGGCGGTCCTGAACCAATTTCCGGGAAAAAAGACTCTGCAGTTGGAGTTTCCATACGTCGATGGTCTGAAGATTCAGGAAAAATTCGGAAGCGGCGTGGTGTTTCTTTACGAAACGGAAGGGGAAGATTTTGACGCGGCGGTGAGGCGGATTCAGGAAGGGGAGTTTGCGGCCGTTTTCTGTGAAGTGCCGAGTAATCCTCTGCTGCGCTGCGTAGATATTCCGCGCGTGGCTGAAGCTTGCCGGAGTGGAGGGGTGCCTCTGGTCGTGGATGATACGGTCGCGAGTTCGATCAATGTGGATGTCCTCAGATATGCGGATTTGGTCACGACGAGTTTGACCAAATGGGTTTCTGGAAAAGGGGATGTCTGCGCGGGACTCGTCACGATCAACAAAGAATCACCATGGGCGGAAAATTTTAGGAGTTTTCTTACCGAAGAAACGGGCGATGGCTGCCGACTTTACAAAGGCGATGTCAAACAGCTAATCGATAACATGCGGGACTATCGTGAGCGGGTTCAACGTTCGAATGAGAATGGCGAACTCATTGCGGACTACCTAGCGTCTCATCCTGCGGTCGGACGAGTGTGGTATCCCAAGTTGGTCACTCCAGATGAGTATCAGGCGATTCGCCGAGATTCCGGGGGATATGGAGGATTGATTTCCTTCACTCTTAAGCAGCCGCGTAAAATGCCACGCGTTTACGATGCTCTGGAGATTTGTAAGGGGCCGAGTCTTGGAACGAATTTTTCCATCGCCGCACCCTACACAATGTTGGCGCATTACTTTGAGCTCGATTGGGCGGAGGCCTGTGGCGTTTCCCCGAACTTATTGCGACTTTCGGTCGGGACGGAAGATGGAGAAGTGATTCTAGGGGCACTCGCTCGCGCCTTGGATCTAGGATAAGCCCTTGAACCGCCCCTAGCCTGCTCCCTTAAAATGGGAGCTGATCTCGGTAGATCAAGGCAAGGACCGCAAGGATGACAATTCCGATCACGAAGATGACCAGTTTCATGATCGCCTTCGTAATCTTGAGGTAGAGTAAAAATCCAAGCCCAAGGATGACAATGGCGCCGATGAGTAGAGTAAGCTGGTCCATCGTTTGAAAAAATGAACTGAGTTAAGCTTCGACGAGCTCCTCCGCTTTCATATCGTCTCCGGTGTAGCCGTTTTCTTCTGCATATTTACGGACATCGGCAGTGATCTTCATGGAGCAGAAAGTTGGACCGCACATGGAGCAGAAGTGAGCGGTCTTTGCACCTTCGGCAGGAAGAGTTTCATCGTGGAAATCGATGGCACGTGCTGGGTCGAGCCCGAGAGCAAATTGATCGCGCCAGCGAAATTCGAAGCGAGCCTTCGAGATCGCGTTATCTCGTTCCTGAGCGGCAGGGTGGCCTTTTGCTAGGTCTGCAGCATGCGCGGCAATCTTGTATGTGATCACTCCTTCACGGACGTCATCTCGGTTCGGGAGGCCAAGGTGTTCTTTTGGGGTGACGTAGCAGAGCATGGCGCAGCCGTACCAGCCGATGTTTGCCGCTCCGATGCCAGAGGTGATGTGATCATATCCGGGAGCGATATCAGTAGTGAGAGGTCCTAGGGTGTAGAAGGGGGCTTCGTGACACCAATCGATCTGCTTTTGCATGTTCTCCTCAATGAGTTGCATGGGGACATGGCCGGGACCTTCGTTCATGACTTGACAGCCTTTTGCCCAGGCGCGCTTGGTCAGTTCTCCTTGGACTTCAAGCTCTGCGAGCTGCGCGTAGTCATTCGCATCGGCGATCGAGCCAGGGCGGAGGCCATCTCCGATGCTAAAGGATACGTCGTACGCCGCGCAGATGTCACAGATGTCATCCCAGTGAGTGTAGAGAAAGTTCTCGGCGTTGTGTGCGAGAGCCCACTTTGCCATGATCGATCCTCCTCGAGAGACGATCCCGGTCATGCGGCGGGCGGTGTGCGGCACGAAGCGCTTGAGGACGGCGGCGTGAATGGTGAAGTAGTCCACGCCTTGTTCAGCCTGTTCGATGAGAGTGTCGCGGAAGAGTTCCCAAGTGAGTTCTTCAATTTGACCATTCACTTTTTCCAAAGCTTGATAGATGGGCACGGTGCCAATCGGGACGGGAGAGTTTCGGAGAATCCACTCACGGGTGGCGTGGATATTTTTTCCGGTAGAGAGGTCCATCACCGTGTCCGCACCCCATTTTGTGGCCCATCGCATTTTTTCAACTTCCTCATCAATGGTGGATGCGACGGCGGAATTCCCAATATTGGCGTTAATTTTCACCAGGAAATTGCGCCCAATGATCATGGGTTCAAGCTCGGGGTGGTTGATATTGCAGGGAATGATCGCGCGTCCGCGAGCGACTTCGCTTCGGACGAACTCTGCCGTGATGAGTTTGGGAATTTCGGCACCATAGGTCTGTCCTGGGTGCTGATGATTCATGACATTCCGGGAGACCTGTTTGAAGGGATCGATTTCACTCGGGCGAGGCATTTCGTATCCTGCCGGAGTCGAATTTTGCTGGCGCACGAATTCCTTAATCTGATCGGAAGCATCATCGGGGAGTTCCTCAAGAGATGGATAGCGATCATGAATCGTTTTAAATTCCTCAAGGCGACCATTGTTTTCTCGGATCGCGATATATTCCATTTCTGGCGTGATGATGCCCTGATCGGCATACCATTTCTGGGTGACCGGGGAGCCAGTGGATTTGAGAGGCTTGCGCTTTAGGCCGGGGTATTCTTTGAGCTTATTTTTAGCCGCTTTGTTTTCGTTATATTTTTCGGCATGGACGTCGGAGAGGTAGCCGTTGTCCGCAGGTTTGATTTCACGGCCTTCATACTCTGTCACATCCTGACGAGCGAGAATCCAGTCTCGGCGAAGAGCGGGGAGTCCTTCTCGCACGTCGCCTTGGAATTCGGGATCTCCCCACGGTCCAGCACAGTCATAGACTCGGATGGGTGGGTTTTTTTCTACCCGCCCGTTCGGGTGCTCCGTGTCTGATAGACGGATTTCACGCATGGGGACTTTCAGGTCTTTGTGAATTTGGCCTTCCACATAGACTCGGGTGGAGTTGGGGAAAATGGTGGGATCTCGCTCGATCGCAGCAAGTTCTTCACTGTTGTCGATGTCTTCGACGAAGTTTCCGGTGTAGTCACTACGTCGCTTGGAGTTCTCAGGGGTAATGCCGTTTTCGTCTGGTGAAATCATGATGTTCTTAAAGATGGATGTAAAAAAGCCTGCCGGCTTCGAGGTAGAGGCGCGACAGGCGTGAGAAAGATTTCGGTCTGACTCCTGAGACTTGTTTTACAGGTCTCAGTGGTGAGGGTATGATCTCAGGATTTCTGCCGAAGGCGGAAAAACACCCCTGTCTTTGTTACGGATATCGTGGCTGGAAGAGGAGGGTTTGTCAAACGTGCGTTCCTCTTCGTTTACTCCTCGATCAAGGCTTTCGGTTTTCCGAACACCTCCGAAAGCAAAAGAGCTTCCCGAGCTGCGGTCGGGCTGCTGAGGTGTCTTTTTAAGCGGGCTTTCGTTGAGGGATACGCCCTTTTAGAGCGAGATGGGCTGGCGCTTTTTTGGAAATTTTTGAGTGCTTCTACCTCCGCGGGAGTGAGGCGAGCTCGTTTAGGACTAGTATCTGGAGGGCGGGTAGCAGGGAGAGCCGGGGGATTGGAGATCGCAGGAGTGGCAGTGCGCGCAGCTTGCTCGTATTGTTGCTCCAGTTCTTCAAGTTCAGCTTGCCTCTTAAACTCTTCATTGCGCTGGCGCATCTCTTCATGAATTTCTTCAAGAGACGGCTCGTAATATTCTTCTTCTTTGGGGGGATTGAACTTTTCGTAGAGCGCTTTCGCACCTGCGAAAAGAACCATCAAGAAGACAATGATGACCTGTGGATCAATCTCCATGATTTAAGATTCTGCAGGTTCCTCGCCAATGGAATCGCGCATTTTGGTGTCGGCCATGACGTTCTCATACTTGGCGTAATCCATGACGCCGAGTTTCCCGTTACGAAATGCTTCGGCGATGGCCATGGGAACGGTGGCTTCCGCCTCGACAACTTTGGCACGCATTTCCTGGGTGCGAGCTGCCATTTCTTGCTCCGAGGCAACCGCGGCGGCGCGGCGCATTTCTGCTTTCGCTTGTGCGACCTGCTTATCAGCTTCCGCTTGCTCGGTCTGTAAGCGAGCTCCCACATTGTCAGCGACATCGACATCGGCGATGTCAATGGAAAGGATCTCGAAGGCAGTCGCGGCATCGACGCCTTTTTCCAAAACGAGGCGGGAAATGGCGTCCGGATTTTCGAGGACGCTCTTATAAGAAGAGGCCGATCCGACTGAGGTCACGATCCCTTCTCCCACCCGCGCGATGATTGTCTCCTCGGTCGCTCCTCCGACAAAGCGATCTAAGTTGGTGCGAACGGTCACTCGTGCTCGGACATTGACGCCAATTCCGTCCTTCGCTACGGCCGTGATTTTATTGATCCCAGCAGAAGGGTTCGGGCAGTCGATGACTTTTGGATTAATAGAGGTGCGGACAGCTTCCAGAACAGTTTTTCCGGTGTCTTTCGTTGCAAGGTCGATGGCGCAAGCGCGATCGTAGGAAAGGGTGATGCCCGCTTTTTCTGCTGCTACGAGAGCGAGGACCACGTTGATGATGTCCCCCCCGGCAAGGTAGTGCGCTTCGAGTTGGTCGGTGGAGTAATCCAATCCTGCTTTGGCTGCGGTGATCCGACTGTTCACGATGGTCGCGGGATGGACTTTTCGGAATCTCATGAAGAGGAGATTGACGAGGCTGACCGGAACTCCTGCTGCTCTCGCCTGAATCCATATCCCAAAGAAATTGATGAGAACGGCAACGACGATCAGGAGAGCGATGACTCCCACTACTGCTATAGCTAAACCTGGCATGCCGCGATAGTAGCTGACTCTGACTTTGATGCAATTTGAGATTTGAATTTCGCGCATTAAAAAATGAGAATCTCGGCTGTGCGCACCATTGGAATTATCGCGGGAAACGGAATTTATCCGGAGATCTTCGCTCAGGCAGCGAAGAAGCAGGGGATTCGTCTTGTGGCAGCCGCCTTTAAAGGGGAGACGAAAGAGGCATTCGTCAACGAGGTGGATGACATCAAGTGGTTCCGAGTGGGACAACTGGGAGGGGTGATCAAATACTTTAAAAAATGTGATGCTGAGGAGTGCATCATGGTAGGGCAGATTGCTCCGCGAAACCTCTTTGATCTCTGGCCAGATATGCGCACGCTCAAGGTGCTGGGTTCGGTGAAAGAAAGAAATGCGGAATCTCTCTTTGGAGCGATTGCTAAGGAGCTGGCTGCTGATGGCTTGACGCTGCTTCCGGCCACCACATTTTTAGAAGATCAGATGTCTCATGAAGGGGCAATCTTTGGCCCAAAGGTGCATGAGCGAGATCAGGAGGATGCCAATTTTGGATTTCGGATCGCAAAAGAAACCAGTCGGCTCGATATCGGACAGACCGTGGTGGTGCGTCGCGGCACCGTCCTCGCAGTGGAAGCATTTGAAGGAACGGATCGCTGCATCAAACGCGGTGGAGAATTAGGAAAAGGAAAAGATGTCACGCTAGTGAAGGTGTCCAAACCGAATCAAGACATGCGATTCGACGTTCCCGTGATTGGCCCGAATACGATCGAGAGTTGCCGCGAAGCCGGAGTGAAGACGATCGCGGTCGAGGCCGGAAAAACTCTCTTCCTCGGACGAGAGGAGATCGCAAAAAAATGCCAAGAGGCAAGGATTTCCGTGATTGGAATTGCCTCTGATTCTGTTTAGCCCTTAGTCCTTAATCTATTTATTGGCAAAATGAATCCGACTTAGCTAATCGGGTGAAATAGGATGTTTTAAAAATCTCGGCATTCGGGGTGTGAGTCTACCAAGCGGCCCTCGAGAGAAAATTAGGGTCCCTTTTTCTTCGCTTGGCGGTGATCTTGACCCAAGAGGGGCTTTAGCCTATTCCGTGCTAAGAAAGTTTCCGCAAACACTATGTCAGATCAACCCACCATCATTTATACCAAGACCGATGAAGCTCCTTTTCTCGCGACTCACTCGCTTTTGCCGATTATTCAGGGCTTTACTAAGTCGTCTGGTATTCAGGTCGAGACCCGGGATATTTCACTCGCGGGCCGTATTTTAGCCGTCTTCCCTGATTGTCTGACCGAAGCGCAGAAAATACCAAACCATCTCGCGGAGCTGGGAGAAATGGCAAAGACTCCGGAGGCAAATATCATTAAGCTGCCGAATATCTCTGCTTCTGTTCCTCAGTTAAAAGCAGCGATTTCTGAGTTGCAGAGCCAAGGCTATGCTCTCCCGGATTACCCCGAGGAACCGGCGAACGATCAAGAAAAAGAGATCAAAGCCAACTATGATCGCGTGAAAGGGAGTGCCGTGAACCCGGTCCTTCGGGAAGGAAACTCCGATCGCCGCGCTCCCAAAGCGGTGAAAGAATATGCCAAGGCAAACCCGCATTCCATGGGAACGTGGAGTGCCGATTCCAAGACTCGCGTCGTTCATATGACAGCGGGAGATTTCCGCTCTAATGAGAAATCGGTCACGGTGGAAGAGGCGACGACGGTGAATATTGAGTTTCTGGCAGCGGATGGCTCTCAGCAGACTTTGAAAGCTGGAATCCCGCTTCTGGCTGGAGAAATCATCGATGGGACGCATATGAAAAAGGCCGACTTGGTCGCCTTCCTTACCGAGCAGATTGCGGCAGCGAAAAGTGAAGGGACTCTCTTCTCGCTCCACATGAAGGCAACCATGATGAAGGTTTCCGACCCGATCATCTTCGGTCATGCCGTTGAAGTTTATTTCAAAGACTTACTCGCGAAGCATGGGGAGACGCTTGCTGAACTGGGAGTGGATTTCAAAAATGGCTTTGGCGATTTGGTTTCTAAAATTGAATCTTTGCCAGCAGATCAAAAGGCTGCGATTGAAGCCGATATTGCAGCCGCTTACGAAGCAGGGCCTGATCTTGCGATGGTGGACTCTGATAAAGGAATTACGGGGCTCCATGTGCCAAGTGACATCATTATCGATGCCTCCATGCCTGCGATGATTCGGAATTCCGGCCAAATGTGGGATGCCGAAGGAAAAGTGCGTGATACTCTCGCCGTGATTCCTGATAGTTCTTACGCTGGGATTTACGACGCCACGGTGGAGTTCTGCAAAAAACATGGCGCCTTCGATCCTACTACGATGGGAACCGTACCGAATGTGGGGCTGATGGCTCAAAAAGCGGAAGAGTATGGTTCTCACGATAAGACTTTTGAAATCTCTGCCGCTGGTAAAGTCCAAGTGGTCGATGCGGCAGGCAATGTCTTAATCGAGCACGAGGTTGCAGAAGGGGATATCTGGCGGGCCTGCCAGACCAAGGATGCTCCGATCCAAGATTGGGTGAAGCTCGCCGTAAATCGGGCTCGTGCCACCGGAGATCCTGCGATTTTCTGGCTCGATGAAACTCGGGCTCACGACGAGCAACTGATTGAAAAAGTGGGGATGTATCTCGGCGATCATGAGATCGAGGGCCTTGATCTTCGTATTCTTTCCCCGGTTGAAGCGTGTGAGGAAACGCTCATTCGTCTTAAGGATGGGGATAACACCATTTCGGTCACCGGAAATGTCCTTCGTGATTACCTCACTGATCTCTTCCCAATCCTGGAAGTTGGAACAAGCGCCAAGATGCTTTCCATCGTTCCGCTCATGAATGGGGGAGGACTCTTCGAGACGGGCGCCGGTGGTTCCGCCCCCAAGCACGTCCAGCAATTTGTCGCCGAGAATCATCTCCGCTGGGACTCGCTCGGTGAATTCCTCGCCCTCGCAGTCTCCTTTGAACACATCGGAAGCGCCCGAGCAAAAATCCTGAGCGCGACGCTCGATGATGCCACCACGCAGGTTCTGCTCACGGGGAAATCTCCTTTACGAAAAGCCGGACAGCTCGATAACCGAGGCAGTCATTTCTATCTGGCCCTCTACTGGGCGCAAGCGCTTGCCGCCCAAACGGAGGACTCCGATCTGAAAGCTGAATTTACCGAAGTGGCACAACAACTTGCAGAACAAGAACAAACCATAATCTCAGAGCTCGAAGCAGCCCAGGGAAGCGCCATGGATCTTGCCGGTTACTACGCTCCTGATGTGGAAAAAGTCACCTCGGCCATGCGCCCGAGTCAGGCATTCAATGCCATCATCGATGCGCTCTAACATTCTAACACTCTAACGATTTCAAAATCGCCATGTGCAGGGGCGATAGGAATCCGCTGATTGTTTTCACCCCTCCGCCTCACACCCGATTTCCTAAATTATGAAAACAGACTTTGCGAATGCCCTCAAAGGATTTGCCATGGGGGCGGCAAATGTTGTCCCCGGAGTTTCCGGGGGAACCATTGCCTTCATTACCGGGATCTATGAGCGACTCATCGAAGCTTTGAAATCCTTCGACATGGAAGCCTTAAAATTGGCTTCCCGTTTCAAAATCGCCGAGCTTTGGGAGAAAGTAGATGGCCGCTTCCTTGCTAGCATCTTCATCGGGTCAGTCCTTGCTCTCGGGACTTTGGCCTCCCTCCTGAAGTGGGGGCTTGAGCATCATGAAACCCACGTCTTCGCTCTCTTCTTTGGCCTCATCGCCGCTTCCATTCCATCGGTAGGGAAGATGATAGAAAAATGGACCTTACCCGTCCTGATTGTATTTTTCATTGGCCTGTCTCTCGCCGTTTCTCTGGCCTTCTTGAAACCTGCTTCCGAAAATGACCATCCTCTCTACCTCGGTCTCTGTGGCGTGGTCGCGATGTGTAGCATGATCATTCCTGGCTTGAGTGGTTCCTTTGTCCTTCTCTTAATGGGGAACTACGAACTCATTATGTTAGACGCCATCAATGATCTGCGTTCCGGGAACTTTGGCGAAGCCCTTCCCATTCTCATTCCCGTTGGCATCGGAGCGGTGGTGGGCTTATTGGTCCTCTCACGTTTCTTGAGCTGGCTCTTCAAGACACATCATGACACCGCTATTGGGGCCATTACCGGGTTTGTTGCAGGCTCGCTCGTGATCATCTGGCCGTGGAAAGAGATTCATAAAGAACAATTCATCAAAGCAAGTGGAGAGATCAAAGAAAAGATCGTGAAGGTCGATGGATGGAGACTTCCTGATTTCTCTCAAGCCGCCACTTGGAGCGCACTACTGGCTCTTGTGCTGGGAGTGGGATTGATCCTGATCATCGAGCGTTTCGCAAAAGTTCAACCAGAACCATCTGACGAAAGAAGCTGAATCAATCAGAGGCGATAAATTCGGCCGCCCGAGTTTCCGACCAGTATTCCTTCGCGCCACCTGCAAAGCCGACGTGCCCTCCTTGCTCGGGAGTTTCCAGATGAAAAAATGCACTCGCTTCCGCAATCTCATAGGGAAAACATGCCGGAGCAAGAAAAGGATCATTCTTGGCACTGATCAATAAAGTGGGCACGCGGATTCCCGAAAGAAACGGCTTACTGCTCGCTTTTTTCCAATAGTCTTTGGCACTGGAAAACCCATTGAAAACCGCCGTGAATCGATCATCAAATTGCGCAAAGGTCTTCATCTCGTCTAATCCAGATAAATCGACCTCGTCAGGAAATTGCTCACTTTTGATCCGAACCTTTTCTTTGAGTCCCTCCATGAAACGGTGCATGTAGATTCGATTCTGTGGTTCCCCCAGACGGAGTGAACTTGAAGTCAGATCGCACGGCACGGAAAAGGTCACCGCGCTTTTGACTCGCGCATCGATTTCTCCCTTCTGTTCTCCAAGGTATTTCAGCGTGATATTCCCCCCGAGGCTAAAGCCCACCAAAGCGAGTTCCTCGTAATCGAGCGTTAATACATGATCCACCACCGCTTTCAGATCCTCACTGATCCCGCTGTGATAAGAACGAAGCAGGCGATTGGGCTCTCCGCTGCACCCCCGACAGTTCCACGCGAGAACATCGTAGCCCCGCCGTCTCATCGCGTGCGTCATTCCACGGATATACTTTGCCTGCGAGTCACCTTCTAGCCCGTGAGCGATGATGACAACTCGGCGGCTCCCGCTCTTTGTCCAATCGAGATCGAGAAAATCTCCATCTAACATTTCAAGTCGTTCCCGCTCATATGCGAGGGGAGGGACTCTTCGGAAGAGCGTGGGAAAGACCGTCCCGAAATGTCCGCCGCGCAGACCTCGCGGCGCACGGTAACTTGATTCAAGAACTGGCATGAGAAAGAAATTTTTCCAACGCCTCAATGAGCTGAGCGCGCAAGGGAAGACCTTTTTGAAAAAGAGCATGCTGTGCCTTTTCGTAATCCCTCCGCCCCGCGCTCGTCTCGATACAGATCGGCTCATATCCATACTGCCTGAGATCATAAGGCGAGGCCCGCATGTCGATTTCTCGTGCTTCGATAGCGAAGAAAAGGGTCTCTCTCAGAAGATCTGATGAGATCCATGGTGAGCTTTTATAACTCCACTTATACAGATCCATATTGGCATGAATACACCCCGGCTGCTCATGCTCTTCCCGCGTGTGCAGAGTGGGGGAGCTTTGATTGAGCGGAATCGCCCCTTTCGTAAAAAAGCGAAAAGCATCAAAGTGTGAACACGTCACCGGACGACTCGCCACCACCGCATCGATTTCCTCTTGGGTAAGCCGTAGCGGGGCGCTTTCTCGATGCCGAAGATCTCCTCCTTCATACACCATCGCCCATTCGTGCAGTCCATGGCATGCTAGATGAGGTGGGCGAGCCTGAGTCAGTTTGAGCATCTGGAGGATCCATCTTAAACGATCCCGCCCTTTCTCCGTGAGTAAAGATGGATCAATCATGGCGTGGCCATTTTCATGACGATAATACTTTGGGGAAAACTCCTCCTTTGATCCTTCTGTCAAGAGGACTCCATCTCCTGGATGCCATCTCTCCAGTCGGCCGAGAGAAAAAGAATAATAAGTATGGAGAAAATCGTACACCGGATGCTTTTCTCCTCGGGATTTCCGTTCTCTCATCGGGAGCGTCACTCTCTGAACCTGCTCGTAATGTGACAATGCCGCAGTCCTCCACTCCTCTTGAGATAGAGTTAAAACATCATCCTTGGAACAATTCATCGCGGCAAAATTTAAGCAAAATAGAACTTGCACGAAAAGCGTAACCATCATAGCTTCCGCCCGCACCGGAAACGGTCACAAACAAAATCGCGGGATGGAGCAGCCAGGTAGCTCGTCAGGCTCATAACCTGAAGGTCGTAGGTTCAAATCCTACTCCCGTAACCAATGAAGGCCCTAAGTTATAACGACTTAGGGCCTTCGCCATTTTAAGATGTAAATTGCTCAAAATGCAGTGCAATGCACGAAAATGCGGCAATATACGAGGTTTGTTGCACGAACCGTTGCACGAAAAACTATACCAAATAAAGGCTTTTTGTTGGGTGTGGTCTGAGATCTGGGCTAACTTTTTAGTGCAATAGCTCATTGCACTAAAATTACAGGATGAAAAATCTGATCATTGAGTCGGTTAACTTGCTTCAGTTTTTAAACTGCCATCCAAGATGGGTTGAGGTCTAAAAACTTTGCTGTCGACAGGAGGGAAGCGACTTTCAAAATTGAATCCCAAACAATGTCCACCTTCCAAGCTGATAGCTTTCTTACCATCACCTTAGCCATTCTGGTTCTCTTTTCTGGAGTTCATTTGAATCGCAAAATCGGGCTTTTGCGAAAATATAATATTCCAGAGCCGGTGACGGGTGGTTT